>NZ_JAJALF010000002.1:0-359512 GCF_020514995.1 Leisingera sp. McT4-56
CCACGCCGCGCCCGCCATTGCCCATGGAGGCGCGCATATCCGGCGCCAGCCGTTTGAACAGGTGGCCGCCCCACCACAGCAGAAGTCCCAGGATCAAAAGCGCCATATCAGCCCCTCTTAGATGTTAAGCTGATTAACACCTATGCGGAAAGCGCGGCGATTGCATCCGCTTTTGCCAGAATCTCACGCGCCGTCACAACATGCAGGTTCTCGACTATCTTGCCGTCGACCACGGCAACACCCTGCCCTGCGGCCTGCGCCTCATCAAATGCGGCAATCTGGCGGCGGGAAGTGTCGATCTCGCGCTCAGTCGGGGCAAAGGCCGCATTGGCCACCTCCACCTGCGCCGGGTGGATCAGGGTCTTGCCGTCAAAGCCCATGTCGCGGCCTTGCGCGCATTCCGCGGCCAGCCCCTCCACGTCCTTGAAGGCGTTATAGACGCCATCGACAATCACCAGCCCCTCGGCCTTGGCCGCCAGCAGGCACAGGCCCAGACCCGCCATCATCGGCATCCGGTCGGGGCGGTAGCGGGTCTGCAGTTCCTTGGCCAGGTCGTTGGTGCCCATCACCATGCCCTGCAGCTTGGGATGCGCGGCAATTGCGGCGGCGTTCAGCATGCCGCGCGGGGTTTCCATCATCGCCCACAGCGGAATGTCCCCGGTGATCTCCGCCAGCGCGTCCAGATCCGCCGGCGCGTTCACCTTGGGCAGCAGAATCGCGTCGCAATCCATCTTGGCCGCGGCGATGGCATCCTCGCGGCCCCATTCGGTATCCAGCCCGTTGATCCGCACGATCTTCATCCGCGCGCCAAAGCCGCCGACCTCCAGCGCCTGTGCCAAAGTCGCGCGGGCATTGGGTTTTTCGTCGACAGAGACCGCATCCTCAAGATCAAAGATCACCGCGTCCACCGGCAGGGTCTTGGCCTTCTCCAGCGCACGGGGCTTGGAGCCGGGAATATACAAAACCGAACGGTAAGGGCGCGTGCGCGGGTCCATCGAGCCTCTCCTAAAGTTATTTTGTTGCGTAAAGCGGTACAGATTCGATTGTATACTTTCAAGTACAATTCCGCCGCAGCGCAGCGTAACCCGTCGCGCATTTGCAGCAAACACCTGATAACATGCGTGAATTTTCAGCGCGCGCCCGGTTAACCACTTATCAGCACCTGACCGGCACACTGAAAGATACCAAGGCACAGGATCACCGCCGCCCGACCGGGCCGCACCTGATGCCCGCAGGCATGGGGCCTGCATTCCGCACCGCGTCACACACCGGCCCGCTCAGGGATACCGGGGGCTGCCCTCCAGCTCCCTGCCCGGCCCGGCCGTTCCGGAAAGGGTAAAACGAGATGAAAAAGACACTTCTTGCACTCCCGCTGGCCCTGGCCGCATCTGCCATGGCCGCTGCACCCGCCGCCGCGCAAAGCCGCAACTGCGCCCCGCGCGACATTGTGGTGAAACGGCTGGCGGAGAAATACGGCGAAAGCCGCCAGAGCATCGGCATGGGCCAGCAGGGCATGGTGATGGAAACCTTCGCCTCTGCCGACACCGGCAGCTGGACCATCACCGTCACCACCCCCAACGGCATGACCTGCCTGGTGGCCTCCGGCCAGTCCTATGAAGTGCTCGCAGAAGCACTGCCAAACACCGACAGCGACGCCTGAGCAGCCCGAGCAGTTGTTCGAGCAGTTATTGAGGCAGGTATCCCGGCTGCATTCGCTGCGGCCGGGGACGCCACGGCGGGCGGCGCCTGGATATACAGGTCAGGTCAGCCCGTCCCAGATCAGCTTGCTGCCGGTCACCAGCAGCAGCACATAGGTGAGCGCAAAGAACCAGCGTTCCGGGATGGAATGGTGCAGCTTGACCCCCAGCCAGGCCCCCAGCAGGGCAAATGGCGCCAGCAGCAGATCCAGCAGCAGGGTTTCACGTGTGAACATCCCCAGCCCGGCATAAGGCACCGCTTTGGCGATGTTGATGGCCCAGAAGATCAGCACCGTGCTGGCCTGGTATTCGGTCTTCCGCAACTTCAGGCTGAGGAGGTAGACCGCGGCCGGCGGCCCGCCCGCATGGCTGACAAAACTAGTGAACCCCACCGCCAGACCGGCCAGCGCCCCCGCGCCCGTGGACAGCGGCGCATCTGCTGCCAGACGCAGCCCCAGCCGCGCCCGCAGCTGCCACAGCACAAAGCCGACCGACACCGCCCCGATCAGCACCCGCATCGCATCCGCATCCACCGCCGCATAAAGCCAGGCTCCCAGCGCCACGCCGGGCAATCCGCCGCCGATCAGCAGCAAGGACGCCCGCAGGTTCCAGCGCCCCCAGTAGGGTTTCAGCGTTGCAACATCGATCAGCATCAGCAAGGGCAGCATCAGCGCCAGCGCGGTGCCCGGCTCCAGCACCAGCGCCAGAATCGAAGCCGAGGCAAAGGCCGCGCCGGACCCGAAACCGCCCTTGGAAACGCCCGCAAAAACGACCGCCGGGATGGCAAAAACGAAAAACATCGCCTCAAATCCCGCCATGGCACGCTCTCCGAAACCCCCAGATTACAGACGGTTTAGCGGTATCAGCATGGTATACACAAGCATACAGAGCCGAATGCCGCAGCGCAGAACCCTTGCACGGGCGGCGGATAGGCCGTAGGCATCAGGAAATTTCAACCGGACCGGAGACATTTTCCAATGGCACGACCCAAAATCGCCCTCATCGGCGCAGGTCAGATCGGCGGCACCCTCGCGCATCTCGCAGCTCTCAAGGAACTGGGCGACGTCGTTCTGTTCGACATCGCCGAAGGCATCCCCGAAGGCAAGGCGCTGGACATCGCAGAATCCGGTCCTTCCGAGGGCTTCGACGCCTCGCTGAAGGGCACCCAGTCCTATGAGGACATCGCAGGCGCCGACGTCTGCATCGTCACCGCCGGCGTGCCGCGCAAGCCGGGCATGAGCCGCGACGACCTGCTGGGCATCAACCTCAAGGTGATGAAATCCGTCGGTGAAGGCATCCGCGATCACGCGCCGAACGCCTTCGTCATCTGCATCACCAACCCGCTGGACGCGATGGTCTGGGCGCTGCGCGAATTCTCTGGCCTGCCCCACAATAAGGTCTGCGGCATGGCCGGCGTGCTGGACTCGGCCCGCTTCCGCCACTTCCTGGCCGAGGAATTCGGCGTTTCCATGCGCGACGTCACCGCATTCGTGCTGGGCGGCCACGGCGACACCATGGTGCCGTCGGTGCGCTACTCCACCGTTGCAGGCATCCCGCTGCCCGACCTGGTCCAGATGGGCTGGACCACCCAGGAGCGCCTGGACGCGATCCTGCAGCGCACCCGTGACGGCGGCGCCGAGATCGTCGGCCTGCTGAAAACCGGCTCCGCCTTCTATGCGCCGGCCACCTCCGCCATCGAAATGGCCGAAGCCTATCTGAAAGACCAGAAGCGCGTGCTGCCCTGCGCCGCCTATTGCGACGGCGAACTGGGCGTCAAGGACATGTATGTGGGCGTGCCCACCGTGATCGGCGCCGGCGGCATCGAGAAGGTGGTGAACATCCAGCTGAACGAGGAAGAGCAGTTGATGTTCGACAACTCGGTCAACGCTGTGAAGGGCCTGGTCGAGGCCTGCAAGGGCATCGACGCCTCGCTGGCCTAAGGCCCGCCTCCCGGAACAAACCAAGGGCCCGCACCGTGCGGGCCCTTTTCTTTTGCCGCGGCGCCCCGCTGTCCGGCGCTGACGGTTTTGATGCATGATGCGGCGGAGCCAGCCTTTGGCCGCCGGCTCGAATCACCCGCACCAGGCTCCCGCCGGTTTGTGATCACACCCCCAAAACCTGTGATCACAAAGCCTGGAAATCTTCGGCATTTCTGCGCTGCCCGTCAAAAAAACCTTTAACACTTGGCTTTAAGACGGCCTATTGAACAACGACAATTGCAGCCAGACGGGACAGTTTCAAATGAACATCCACGAATATCAGGCCAAAGCCCTCCTTCGCAGCTACGGTGCTCCGGTGTCCGACGGACGCGTGGTGCTTCGGGCCGAAGAAGCCAAAACCGCCGCCGGTGAACTCGACGGCCCGCTGTGGGTGGTCAAAGCGCAGATCCACGCGGGCGGCCGCGGCAAGGGCTCCTTCAAGGAGGCTGACGCCGGCGAAAAGGGCGGCGTGCGCCTGACCAAATCGGTGGAGGAAGCGGCCGAGGAAGCCAAGAAGATGCTGGGCCGCACCCTGGTGACCCATCAGACCGGCCCGGCGGGCAAGCAGGTGAACCGCATCTACATCGAGGCGGGCTCCGGCATCCAGACCGAACTGTACCTGGCGCTGCTGGTCGACCGCCAGACCTCGCGCATTTCCTTTGTCTGCTCCACCGAGGGCGGCATGGATATCGAGGAAGTGGCCGCCGCCACCCCCGAGAAGATCCTGTCCTTCTCCGTGGACCCGGCCACCGGCTACCAGGCCTACCACGGCCGCCGCATCGCCTTCTCGCTGGGCCTCGAAGGCCAGCAGGTCAAGCAGTGCGTCAAGCTGATGGGCCAGCTCTACAAAGCCTTCGTCGAGAAGGACATGGAGATGCTGGAGATCAACCCGCTGATCATCGGCGACGACGGCAACCTCAAGGTGCTGGACGCCAAGGTCGGTTTCGACGGCAACGCGGTCTACCGCCACGCCGACGTGGCAGAGCTGCGCGACACCACCGAGGAAGACCCGAAAGAGCTGGAAGCCTCCAAGTACGACCTGAACTACATCGCGCTCGACGGCGAGATCGGCTGCATGGTGAACGGCGCGGGCCTGGCGATGGCCACCATGGACATCATCAAGCTCTACGGCGCCGAGCCCGCCAACTTCCTCGATGTGGGCGGCGGCGCCACCAAGGAGAAGGTGACCGAGGCGTTCAAGATCATCACCTCCGACCCCAACGTCAAAGGCATCCTGGTCAACATCTTCGGCGGCATCATGCGCTGCGACGTGATCGCAGAAGGCGTGGTTGCCGCGGTGAAGGAAGTCGGCCTGAAGGTGCCGCTGGTGGTCCGGCTTGAGGGCACCAACGTCGAGAAGGGCAAGGAGATCATCAACACCTCCGGCCTCGACGTGATCGCCGCCGACAACCTCAAGGACGGCGCCGAGAAGATCGTGAAGGCGGTCAAGGGCTAAGGACCTGATCCGGTGAAAGCGGCTGTCTACCTCATAGGCTTGCAGCAGGCAGTGGGCCGGGCGGAGCTGATGCAGCGGGAGCTGGATCAGGCCGGGCTCACGGCCACGCGGATCGACGCGGTGGACAGCACCGCCGTCAGCCGCGAGGAGATGCTCGAGCAGTGCCGGGACGAGGGCAACTGGGGCTATTTCCAGACCAAGGACATGGCCTGCACCCTCAGCCATGCCAAGGCCTGGGAAGCGCTGCTGGCCTCTGACGCCGATGTGGCGCTGATCCTGGAGGACGACGTTTTCCTGTCGCCCGACACCGGCGCCTGGCTGGACGATCTGTCCTGGTGGCCTGCCGACGCCGGCATCGTCAAGTTCGAACGCTGGCGGGCCAAAAGGCTGCAGGTGGCGCTTGGCAAGGGCGGTTTCACCCATCTCGGCCGCGAGGTGCGCCAGCTGATGTCCCGCCACTCGGGCGGCGCGGCTTACGTGATCTCGCGCCAGGCTGCGCAGCACTTTCTCGACAGCCGCCCGTTCGACATCACGCTGGACAACCTGCTGTTCAACTTCGATGCCTCCAAGCCTGCGCGCGGCATCAAGATTTATCAGGTTCAGCCGGCGCTGGCCGAACAAGGCAATGATGTGCGCGGCGAAAGAGGCATCGGCCCCAAGCGCCACCGGCCCAAGGGCTGGCCGCTGATCCGCCAGAAACTCCGGCGCGGGATTTTCGAGTTCCGCGGCGGTTTCCGAATACTTCCCAATGTGGTCCTGGGGCGGGCCACCCTCGAAAAAATCCGCTTCGACGGCCGATCCCTGGCCACCCCGCAGACCCAACACACACATACCGCTTGAAGGAACCGACAACATGGCAGTCCTCATCGACGAAAACACCAAGGTTATCTGTCAGGGCTTTACCGGCTCGCAGGGCACTTTCCACTCCGAACAGGCCATCGCCTACGGCACCAAGATGGTCGGCGGCGTGACCCCCGGCAAGGGCGGCCAGACCCACCTGAACCTGCCGGTCTTCAACTCCGTGCATGAGGCCAAGGCGGTGACCGAGGCCAATGCCTCTGTGATCTACGTGCCGCCGCCGTTTGCCGCGGACTCGATCCTCGAGGCCATTGACGCCGAGATGGAAGTGATCGTGGCAATCACCGAAGGCATCCCGGTTCTCGACATGATGAAGGTGAAGCGGGCGCTGGAGAATTCCAAGTCGATCCTGATCGGCCCCAACTGCCCCGGCGTGATTACGCCCGACGCCTGCAAGATCGGCATCATGCCCGGCCACATCCACCGCCGCGGCTCCGTCGGCGTTGTGTCCCGCTCCGGCACCCTGACCTATGAGGCGGTGAAGCAGACCACCGACGTGGGCCTGGGCCAGTCGACCTGCGTCGGCATCGGCGGCGACCCGATCAAGGGCACCGAGCATATCGACGTGCTGGAATGGTTCCTGGCCGACGACGAGACCGAGAGCATCATCATGATCGGCGAAATCGGCGGCTCTGCCGAGGAAGAAGCCGCCCAGTTCCTGGCCGATGAGGCCAAGAAGGGCCGCAAGAAGCCGGTTGCAGGCTTCATCGCCGGCCGCACCGCCCCTCCGGGCCGCCGCATGGGCCACGCGGGCGCGATTGTCGCCGGCGGCAAGGGCGGCGCCGAGGACAAGATCGAAGCGATGAAATCCGCAGGCATCGTGGTCGCCGAAAGTCCGGCCGGCCTGGGTGAGGCGGTTCTGAAAGCGATCGGCAAGTAAGATGACTGTGAGCCGGGCAGATGTGCGGCTTGCAAAGCCTGCCCCTTGCAGGGGCAGGTATTCTGCCGTGTCTCGGCCAAGTTTACCCTAAATCCATGAGCGTCCTAAGCACCATAATTCTGGAGCTAGCCGACGGATTAAACTTCCGAGGGCGCACTACCCGCTCAAGATTTTGGGCCTTTGCACCTTTCGGGCTTATGCTTCCGGTTGTGACATTCCCGCTTTCGAAGAAGTATTTAAACGTGGACTACCCTTCCATTGGCGTACTGATGCTGACGTTTGCGGCCTTCCTCCCGTTGCTCGCTTCCGGCGCGCGGCGTCTGCAGGACACAGGCGAAGCCGGACAAGGCGTTTTCCTGCCGTTTACGCCTATCGCATACTTCTTTGCTTCAATGATGATTTGGGAACTTGGCTTTGACGCCCTACTGGGAGGTATCCCCGTTCTGATTGCCTACCTCTTGGTTGCTCTCTACTGGCTAAGCTTTCCTTTTGTTCTTCTCGCGTCGGTCCTTTGGATCGGCCCGCTCGCAGGGCAGCTGATACTGCCCTCGGAACCCGGCACCAACAAATACGGTCCTAACCCGCACGAGGCACTAAAATGACCGAACAAAGCCCCAACGACCTCTTCCACGCCTCTTCCTTCATGCAGGGGCACAATGCGGAGTATCTGGAGCAGCTCTATGCCCAGTACGCCAATGACCCGAACGCGGTGGATGCCGCCTGGGCGGAGTTCTTCCGCCAGATGGGCGACGCCGAACTGGACGTGAAGGCTGAGGCCACAGGCCCCTCCTGGGCACGCAAGGACTGGCCGCCGGCGCTGGACGACGATCTGACCGGCGCGCTGACCGGCGAATGGCCGGCCCCGGCCGAGGCCAAAGGCGCCGCCAAGAAAATCCGCGGCAAGGCCGCCGCCAAGGGCGTCGAGGTCACCGACGACCAGGTGCAGCGCGCAGTGCTGGACTCGATCCGCGCCCTGATGCTGATCCGCGCCTACCGGATCCGCGGCCATCTGGCCGCCGACCTCGATCCGCTGGGCATGCGCGCCGCGACGCCGCATCCGGAGCTGGATCCCAAGAGCTACGGCTTCACCGATGCCGACATGGACCGGCCGATCTTCATCGACAACGTGCTGGGCCTGCAGGTTGCGACCATGCGCCAGATCGTCGACATCGTGAAGCGCACCTACTGCGGCACCTTCGCGCTGCAGTACATGCACATTTCCGACCCTGAGCAATCCGCCTGGCTGAAGGAGCGGATCGAAGGCTACAACAAGGAAATCACCTTCACCCGAGAGGGCCGCAAGGCGATCCTCAACAAGATGGTCGAGGCCGAGGGCTTCGAGAAATTCCTGCACGTCAAATACACCGGCACCAAGCGGTTCGGCCTCGACGGCGGCGAAAGCCTGATCCCGGCAATGGAGCAGATCATCAAGCGCGGCGGCGCGCTGGGGGTGAAGGACATCGTGATCGGCATGCCGCACCGCGGCCGCCTCAACATCCTCGCCAACGTGATGCAGAAGCCCTACCGGGCGATCTTCAACGAATTCCAGGGCGGCAGCTTCAAGCCCGAGGACGTGGACGGCTCCGGCGACGTGAAATACCACCTCGGCGCCTCCTCCGACCGCGAGTTCGACGGCAACACCGTGCACCTCAGCCTGACCGCCAACCCGTCCCACCTGGAGGCGGTGAACCCGGTGGTTCTGGGCAAGGTCCGCGCCAAGCAGGACCAGCTGGGCGACAGCGACCGCAGCCAAGTGCTGCCGGTGCTGCTGCACGGCGACGCGGCCTTTGCCGGCCAAGGCGTGGTGGCGGAATGCTTTGCGCTCTCCGGCCTGCGCGGCCACAAGACCGGCGGCACCATGCACCTTGTGGTGAACAACCAGATCGGCTTCACCACCGCGCCGCATTTCTCGCGCTCCTCGCCCTACCCCACCGACAACGCGCTGGTGGTTGAGGCGCCGATCTTCCATGTGAACGGCGACGACCCGGAGGCGGTGGTGCACGCCGCCAAGGTCGCCACCGAGTTCCGCCAGAAGTTCCACAAGGACGTGGTCATCGACATCTTCTGCTACCGCCGCTTCGGTCACAACGAAGGCGATGAGCCGATGTTCACCAACCCCTTGATGTACAAGAAGATCAAGGGCCACAAGACCACGCTCACCCTCTACACCGATCGGCTGGTCAAGGACGGGCTGATCCCGGAGGGCGAGATCGAGGACATGAAGGCCGCGTTCCAGGCCCATCTCAACGAGGAGTTCGAGACCGGCAAGGACTACAAGCCGAACAAGGCCGACTGGCTGGACGGGCGCTGGTCGCACCTGAACAAGAAAGACGCCGACTACCAGCGCGGCAGCACCGCCATTGCACCGGAAACCATGGCCGAAATCGGCACCGCTCTCAGCCGGGTGCCGGACGGCTTCCCGCTGCACCGGACGGTGGGCCGCTTCCTGGACGCCCGCGGCAAGATGTTCGAGACCGGCGAAGGCTTTGACTGGGCCACCGGCGAGGCGATGGCCTTCGGCTCGCTGATGCTGGAAGGCTACCCGGTGCGCCTGGCAGGCCAGGATGCCACCCGCGGCACCTTCTCGCAGCGCCATTCCGGCATCGTCAACCAGGAGACCGAGGAGCGCTACTACCCGCTCAACAACATCCGCGCGGGCCAGTCCCAGTACGAGGTGATCGACTCGGCGCTGTCTGAATACGCGGTGCTGGGCTTTGAGTACGGCTATTCGCTGGCCGAACCCAACGCGCTGACCCTGTGGGAAGCCCAGTTCGGCGATTTCGCCAACGGCGCCCAGATCATGTTCGACCAGTTCATCTCCTCGGGTGAAAGTAAATGGCTCAGGATGTCGGGCCTGGTCTGCCTGCTGCCGCACGGCTTTGAGGGCCAGGGACCGGAGCACTCCTCCGCCCGCCTGGAGCGCTTCCTGCAGATGTGCGGCCAGGACAACTGGATCGTCGCCAACTGCACCACGCCCGCGAACTACTTCCACATCCTGCGCCGCCAGCTGCACCGCACCTTCCGCAAGCCGCTGATCCTGGTGACCCCGAAATCGCTGCTGCGCCACAAGCTGGCAATCAGCAACGCCGAGGACTTCACCACCGGCTCCAGCTTCCACCGGGTGCTGTGGGATGACGCGCAGAAGGGCAACTCCGGCACCCGGCTGGTGGCGGACGACAAGATCAAGCGCGTCGTCATGTGCTCGGGCAAGGTGTACTACGACCTGCTGGAAGAGCGCGACGCCCGCGGCATCGACGACGTCTACCTGATGCGGATCGAGCAGTTCTACCCGTTCCCGGCCATCTCCATGGTGAAGGAGCTGGAGCGCTTCAAGCAGGCCGAGATGGTCTGGTGCCAGGAAGAACCCAAGAACCAGGGCGCCTGGACCTTCATCGAGCCCAACATCGAATGGGTGCTGAGCCGCATCGGCGCCAAGCACACCCGGCCGGTCTATGCGGGCCGCGCCACCTCGGCCTCGCCGGCGACCGGCCTGGCCAGCGAACACAAAGCCCAACAAGCAGCCCTCGTGAACGAAGCGCTGAGCATCTGAGGATAAAGAGACATGACAACCGAAGTCCGCGTACCCACCCTGGGCGAATCCGTGACCGAGGCCACCGTGGCCACCTGGTTCAAGAAACCCGGCGACAGCGTCAATGCCGATGAAATGCTCTGCGAGCTGGAAACCGACAAGGTGACGGTCGAGGTCCCCTCGCCCGCCGCCGGCACCCTGGGCGAGATCGTCGCCGCAGAAGGCGAGACCGTCGGCGTCGACGCGCTGCTTGCGACCCTGTCCGAGGCCAATGGCGCCGCCACCGCCCCCGCCGCTGCTGCGGCAGCACCGGCTCCTGCTGCTGCGCCCTCCGGCGATGCCGGCGCGCCGGTGCCGGTCATGGTCCCCTCGCTTGGCGAGTCGGTGTCCGAGGCAACCGTTTCGTCCTGGTTCAAGAAAGTGGGCGACACCGTCGCGCAGGACGAAATGCTGTGCGAACTGGAAACCGACAAGGTTTCCGTTGAAGTGCCCGCGCCCGCAGCGGGTGTGCTGACCGAAATCCTGGCCGCCGAAGGCGACACCGTGCAGGCCGCCGCGCAGCTGGGCGTGATCGCGGGCGGCGCAGCGGGCGCAGCCCCCGCCCCGGCCGCCGCAGCAGCCCCGGCGGTTTCCGCTCCGGCCAAGGATGTCGCCAACGCGCCCTCTGCTGAGAAGGCGATGGCGGAGGCCGGCATCGACGGCTCGCAGGTCACCGGCACTGGCCGCGACGGCCGCATCATGAAGGAAGACGTTGCCGCGGCCCTCGCCGCCGCCAAGTCCGCGCCTGCCGCAGCCCCGGCGCCCGCCCAGGTGCGCGGCCCGGTGACCGCCGATGACGCCGCCCGCGAGGAGCGGGTCAAGATGACCCGCCTGCGCCAGACCATCGCCAAGCGCCTTAAAGACGCCCAGAACACCGCCGCGATCCTGACCACCTACAACGAGGTGGACATGACCGAGGTGATGGCGCTGCGCAACCAGTACAAGGACCAGTTCGAGAAGAAGCACGGCGTCCGCCTCGGCTTCATGTCGTTCTTCACCAAGGCCTGCTGCCACGCGCTGAAGGAGGTGCCGGAAGTCAACGCCGAGATCGACGGCACCGACATCGTCTACAAGAACTTCGTGCACATGGGCGTTGCCGCGGGCACCCCGCAGGGCCTGGTGGTGCCGGTGATCCGCGACGCCGACCGGATGTCCTTTGCCGAGATCGAAAAGGCGATTTCCGAGAAGGGCAAGCGCGCCCGCGACGGCAAGCTGTCGATGGCCGAGATGCAGGGTGGCACCTTCACCATCTCCAACGGCGGGGTCTACGGCTCGCTGATGTCCTCGCCGATCCTGAACCCGCCGCAGTCCGGCATCCTGGGCATGCACAAGATCCAGGACCGCCCGATGGTGGTGAACGGCGAGATCAAGATCCGCCCGATGATGTATCTGGCCCTGTCCTACGACCACCGCATCGTCGACGGCAAAGGCGCCGTGACCTTCCTGGTCCGCGTCAAGGAAGCGCTGGAGGATCCGCGCCGTCTGCTTATGGATCTGTAAACGGAGCCAGGTGTGCCGTCGACGTTCCACCACCCCAGACTGCGCGGCCCGCGGCGCCAAGCCCTGCTTGACGCCGCGGTTCGTAATTTCCCAGAGCAGTTCAAAGTAAAGGATGACGCCGCTGCTTATTTGACTGCTATCTGCGCGCCGCACAGCCGCAGATGGGTCTTTTGCAGCAATGGCAAAAGCGGAACCTCCTCGGCAAAGCGCTTTCTTTTCGAGCTGGAGTTTGGTGCCCGCCTGAATGCCCGTTTCCTCAGCACCACCGACATCAATCCCGATGCTGTTTCCCATCAGCTCATCGCTTCGGATGTGTTCCGGCCGCTGTCTTTCATGCCTGACGGGCTGGACGTTTTTGCGCAGGCCCTGCGGCTGGCAACGGTCCGCCATCCGGAAAGCCGGGCGGTTTCCGCCTTTCTCTATCTCTGCAAATCCAATGAACTTGGGTTTCAATGGTTTGTCCGGGACCGACTTCACATGAACGCGCTGGTTCAATTTGACTGGGAAAACGACATGCGCACGCCGCGCGGTTTTGAGAAGTTCCTCCGCTACATTGAAATCTGCGTCGAAAACCGGGGCCCTCAATCCGTCGATCCCCATTGGCGCCCCCAGCATGCAACCATCCGACCGGAGATTTTCCTGCCCGGACTGATCGGCAAGACCGAGGCTCTGCCGGAGTTTTTCAAAAAAATAGCAGAGCAGCTCGATCAGCCGCTGCCCGGCAGCTGGGAAGCTCCTGCTGCCAACAAGAACCCGGACCAGACGGCGCGGGCTAAGCTGATGTCTCCGGCAGCCCGCAAGCTTATCGAGAAGATCTATGTGCAAGATTTCGAGCAATTCGGCTATCAGCCGGGCTGGGCCTGAGGAGCAAATCAGCATGCAGGCGACCTGGGACACCTTTAACTCCGGGCTGCAGGCGCAAGCTCGTGCCCAGAAGCAGCAGCCTGCCATCCTTCCATTCCTATATGGCCCGTGCATATGACCCTCCCGCTCTGGGGCCTTGTCTGCCTCTCGATCCTCGCCCTGATCCACGTGAGCTGCGACAGCTTCCTGCTGAAGCTCTCCGTCGGCAATGCCTGGACCGCAGGCCCGCGCGACAGCTCCGTCTCCCGCAGCGCATTGGCCGGACGGGCGCGGCGGGCGTTTGTCAACTTCCTGGAAACCGCCCCGGTCTTCATCAGCCTGGCGCTGGTGGCCGAACTGGGTGGCCTGCAAAGTGCGCTGATCACCACCGGCCTTTACACCTATCTCGGGGGCCGCGCCCTCTACCTGCCCGCCTACCTCAGCGGCGTGCCCTACCTGCGCACCGCCATCTGGCTCATCGCCACCAGCGGCCTGGCCGCAATGCTTGCGGGGGTGCTCCTCGCATGAGCTTTCATCTTTCCGAAAATACTCAAAATGGCTCAACCCAGGCCGGGGGCAGCGCCCCTTTTCTTCGGAAACTGCTGCAACACCTGCCTTTCTTGAGTGGAATCAAAGCACTCCTTACCCTTGCCAGGGCATCCTGCCTTCAATACGGAAAAGGAGTATAACCAATGGCAACCCATGTTCTCTGGCAGGCCGATGTGGCCGATTTCGATGCCTGGCTCACCGTGTTCCGGCAGGACAAGCGCAACCGGCAGGCCGCGGGCATCACCGATTTGAACGTCTGGAGCGATCCGGACCAGAAAAACCACGCCGTGGCGCTGTTCGCGATCACCGATCTGGAAAAGGCCCGCGCCTTCTTCGGATCGGAGGAACTGGCCATGCACCTTGAACGCGACGGGGTCATCAATATCTCGATCAAGATGTTGACCCCCGTCTGATCCTAAGACCACTATCCCTTAACGCGTGTTCCGGAAAACGGAACCAGGGAGAACAGAGGAAGACAGACCCATGTCCCAATATGACGTCATCGTAATCGGCGCCGGCCCCGGCGGCTATGTCTGCGCCATCCGCTGCGCCCAGCTGGGACTGAAAACAGCTGTTGTCGAGGGCCGCGAGACCCTCGGCGGCACCTGCCTGAACGTCGGCTGCATCCCCTCCAAGGCGCTGCTGCACTCGACCCACCTGCTGCATGAGGCAGAGCACAACTTTGCCCATATGGGCCTCAAGGGCAAAAGCCCCTCGGTCGACTGGGACCAGATGAAGGCCTACAAGGACGAGGTGATCGGCCAGAACACCGGCGGCATCGAATTCCTGTTCAAGAAGAACAAGATCGACTGGATCAAGGGCTGGGCCTCCGTTCCGGCGGCCGGCAAGGTGCAGGTCGGCGACGAGGTGCACGAGGCCAAGAGCATTGTGATCGCCTCCGGCTCGGTGCCCGCCTCCATTCCGGGCGTCGAGATCGACGAGAAGATCGTGGTCTCCTCCACCGGCGCGCTGGAGCTGCCGAAGATCCCGAAGAAACTGGCGGTGATCGGCGCCGGCGTGATCGGTCTGGAACTGGGCTCGGTCTATGCCCGCCTCGGCTCCGAGGTGACCGTGGTGGAATACATGGACGCGGTCTGCCCCGGCATGGACAAGGACGTGCAGCGCTCCTTCAAGCGGATCCTGGAAAAGCAGGGCCTCAACATCATCCTGGGCGCTGCGGTGCAGGGGGTGGAAACCTCCAAGACCAAGGCCAAGGTCAAGTATCAGCCCAAGAAAGGCGGCGACGAGGTGGTGCTGGACGCCGACGTGGTGCTGGTTGCGACCGGACGCAAGCCCTACTCGGAGGGGCTGGGGCTCGATGCGCTTGGCATCAAGATGACCGAGCGCGGCCAGATCGCCACCGACAACCACTGGCGCACCAATATCCCCGGCATCTATGCCATCGGCGACGTGATCGAAGGCCCGATGCTGGCGCATAAGGCCGAGGATGAGGGCATGGCGGTGGCCGAGGAGATCGCCGGCAAGCACGGCCATGTGAACTATGGCGTGATCCCCGGCGTCGTCTACACCACCCCGGAGGTTGCCACCGTCGGCGCCACCGAGGACGCGCTGAAAGCTGAAGGCAAGAAAATCAAGGTCGGCAAGTTCATGTTCATGGGCAACGCCCGCGCCAAGGCGGTGAACCAGGCCGAGGGCGGCTTCGTCAAGATCATCGCCGACAAGGACACCGACCGCATCCTGGGCGCCGCGATCATCGGCCCGGCGGCGGGCGACATGATCCACGAACTCTGCGTGGCAATGGAATTCGGCGCCTCCGCCGAGGATGTGGCACTGACCTGCCACGCCCACCCGACCTATTCCGAGGCAGTGCGCGAGGCCGCGCTGGCCTGCGGCGACGGGCCAATCCACAGCTAAGAAAGATGAGGCGGTGCAATTGCACCGCCTCTAATTGTTCACCGGTAGAGAACCGCAGTTCAGGCTTCTTCTTCCGTCGCCTTCGGCTTTTCCGCTACAGGTGCTTGGAACACAATTCCACAATTTTTCTGTATCGAAATCTGCTCAAGTGCTTCGAGCTCGCCTTTCAGACGGGCGAGTTCCGCTGCATTTTCTTTGTTTCCCTTGATAAAGAATGCAGCTGGCCAGAAGAGTACAAGCGCCACGCCTGTTGCGACGGCGTCATTCGAGGCATTCTTATCCTGGATACCTGAAACGGATGCTGCCCGCGAGGAAACACGCCGAGCTTCGGATTCGATCTGGCGGCAACTCAGCCCTTGATAGGCGAGAGGCGAAACATATGCACCTGCTACATTTTCACTTTTTTGGGCACAGCCTGAGGCAAGCATCGCAGAGACGCACGCAGCAGCGCCAATCTTTTTCAGCATCATATTGTTCCATTATTTGATATTTTCCAGCGGTCTTGCACCGCCCCTTCACGTAATTAATCCGAACGGTCAAAATCCAGTTATCAAAAACGCCCAAAAGGAGAAAGTAGAGTTTTTCAACCACTAAGAGCTGTTCTCAAGTAACTTCTTGCATCCGAGACTATTCGCTGAAAACCCATTTTTTCCTTTGGAGCAGCGGAAAACCAACCTACAAGCAGCTGCAGCTTTTCCCCCCCCAGGAGACACACCATGGCCGTTTCATTGCAAGTCATCTACCCGGCTGCCGAAGGCAAGACCTTCGACCACGCCTACTACGCAGACACCCACATGCAGATCGTGGACCAGCACATGGGGCCGCACATCCAATCGGCTGTGGTGACCAAGGGGCTGGCGGGCGGACCGCATGTCCCGGCGCCGTTCTTTGCCATTGCCACATTCGTCTTTGCCGATCAGGCCGCGATGGACGCGGCGATGCAGGCGGCAGGGCCTGCGCTGGACGACATTCCGAATTTCACTGATGTTCAGCCGCAGATCCTGATCGGCGAAGTGATCCGCTGATCTCCCAGGCGCCGCTGGACCGTCCCTGCGCCGCGGCGGTCCGTACCGCGATCATCCGGCATCTGTCCGGCTGCTGGCCCCGGCCGCCTTGCCGTTCCGTTTCAGACGGCGCGCAGCCTTGATGAAGGGGATGGAATAGAGCTTCCAGCAGGTGTCCATCTCCATCGGTTTCATGCCCGCGACGCCGAATTTCACATCGCGGTTGTCCTCCGGCATTTCATAGGTGCCGAAAATCACGTCCCAGACCGGGAACATGAAGGCGAAGTTCTTGTCGAAATGATCCGGGTGGCAGCTGTGGTGCACGTGATGATGGGCGGGCGAGGGAAACACCTTGGACCAGACGCCGGGCCAGCGCAGCCAGACGTGGGAATGGCGCAGATTGTAGGCCAGGATGTTGAAGGCAAACATCAGCACGGGCACGCCCAGAATGCTGGGAACGCTCGGCACCACTGCGGCATACTGGTAGACACCGCCCGCTACTGCCCCGTAGCCCGCGCCGATCAGAAGCAGGTAGAAGAAATTGTCCACCGGGTGCTCGCGGTAGTTGGACAGCGGATGCATCACCTCGGCGCTGTGGTGCACCTTGTGGAATTCCCACAGGATCGGCACCTTGTGCTGCAGGTAGTGCACGGTATAGCCGATCAGATCGAGGACAATTGTGCTGACCAGCATGTAGCCGATCACAATCCCCCACCCTGCGGCGCCCTCGGCGGTGGCGGGCAGAGAGGTGATCGCATGGCCGGTGATCCACCGGAACACCGTGGCTGCGGAACCGGCAAAAAGGCCCAACAGCAGGAAATGCGCCAGCAGCTTGTGAAAGAAGAAATAGCGCACGTCGAGCCAGGCGGAGGGGTGCGACCATACAGATTTGGGAAACAGGAACGCCAGGAAAGAACCCCGTCCGGCAGAACGGCTCTGCCTGCGCTGGAACAGGTAAACCCCGAATGCCGCCAGAACGGAGGTCGCGATATACAGGTAAAAAACACGCTGCCCGGGGTCGAGAAAATACAGGACGACATCTCTGGCATAGGCCAGATAGGAAGCCAGAAAATCGCTCATTCGTTCACTGCCCGTTGTTGGCTCTTGTTGTCCACGGCCGGCCGCGCTGCCGCAAAGCTGCAGCCTGCTGCGCCTTTGCCATGACGCTAACCTGTTTCGGGCAAGGCGTCACCCCGGCAATTTGACAGCTGGTTTGCCCCGGACCGCCTTGGCGGCAGGTCAGGCCTGAACCGCGGCCTGCTCCGGTTCGAACCCGGCTTCCCGCATCAGATCGTCGGAGCGGTTTTCGACACGCGCTTCCAGCTGCTCCATGAAGTCGCCGCGGGCGATCCCCGGCTGCATCGGCTCTAGAAACTCCACCACCGCCAGCCCCGGCTTGCGGTAGATGCCGGTGCGCGGCCAGAACACGCCGACATTGGTGGCGGCAGGGATGCAGGGCTGCTTCAGCCCCTCGTAAAGCACTGCGGTGCCGATCTTGTAGGGCTTCCGGGCGCCGGGAGCGACGCGGGTGCCCTGCGAATAGATGACCAGCTGGCCCGGCTCTTTGGTCTCCTTGGCGACATCCTTGACCATCTTGGCGATCGCCGCGCCGCGCTTGCCGCGGTCGACCGGCACGCAGCCTAGCCGCTTAGCATAGACGCCGATCACCGGCGTCCACATCAGCTCGCGCTTCATGATGAACCGGGCCGAGGGCACCGCGTTGAAGATGATGATGATGTCCAGAAAGCTTTGGTGCTTGGCCGCGATGATCACCTCGCCCGAAGGCACCAGCCCGCGCACCTCGGTGCGGATGCCGACCATCCAGCGGGCCGTCCACAGCGCCCAGCGGGCAAAGCTCTTGCAGGCGACGCGCGCGCCCTTGGGGGAGGCCATCGCCCAGGGCGCGAACACGATCCCCAGCACCAGCATCGCCAGGTACATCTGCACGATGAACACAAAGGAGCGCAGCCATTGGACGGGATTTTTCACGACAGTTCTCCCAGACGTTTGGTGGCCGCACGGGTGGTGGCGGCAAAGGCCACCAGCGCGCCCAGCGGCGGTATCAAAAGCGGCACCAGCCAGCCCCAGCCCTGAAAGCCGAGACCAGTGAGGAAGCCGCCTTCATCGGAAGCTTCAGGCATCAGCCAGACGCCGATCATGCCCAGCAGCATGCCCGCGGCAGCGCCGGTCAGCGCCCGCAAGGTGAAGCGGCGGATGAAGGCCTGGGCGATATAGCTGTCCAGCGCGCCGACCAGCCGCAGCACCTCGATCACCTGGGCGTTGGCCGCCAGCGCCGCGTTGGCGGCCAGGGTGATCATTGCCGCGGTGGCGCCGCCGATCAGCAGGATCGACACCCAGGCCAGGCGGCGCAGCGCGCGTGCGGCATCCACCAGCGGCGCCCGCCAGCGGGTGTGGTCATCCAGCACCGCGCCCGGCACCTCGGCCTGCAGCCGCAGCCGCAAACCTTGGGCGTCATAGCCGGCGTCGTCGCCGGTCACCTCAATCAGCTGCGGCAGCGGCAGATCGCCCACCGGAACGCTGGCGCCGAACCAGGGCGCCAGCAGCGCCGCCTGCTCCTCTCCCGTCAGCGCCCGCGCAGTGGCGACGCCGGGTGTCTGGCGCAGGATCTCCAGCGCCGCCTCGGTCTGGGCGGCGCGCTGCTCTGCCGGGGCGTTGATGCGCAGGGTGGCGGCGCGGGCCAGTTCCTCGGCCCATTGGTCCGCCAGCCGCCCCGACGCCATCGACAGCGCCAATGCAAAAACCGTGAGGAAGGCCATGGCGCCGGAGACAAACAATGTCAGCTGGGCGGTAAAGCCGCTCGGCGGCACCACACGGTCGGCCTGGGTATCGCCCAGGATCAGCTTGCGCAGCCTGCCCTCGCTCATAGGTCCGCCCCCGCCAGTTGCAGCTGCCGGTTGGAAATCCGCAGCACCCGCGCCTGCACCTGGTTCTTGGCGGCCCGGATCAGCGACAGGTCATGGGTGGCGACCAGGATGGTCTTGCCCATCCGGTTCAGCTCCACCAGCAGCTGCAGCAGCCGCTGCGACATTTCCCAGTCGACGTTGCCGGTCGGCTCATCGGCAATGATCACATCCGGCGACAGGATCACCGAGCGTGCCAGGGCAGCCCGCTGGCGCTCGCCGCCCGACAGTTCCGGAGGCAGCGCATGGGCGCGCTCGCTGAGGCCGACCCAGTTCAGCAGTTCCTGAAGGTTGGCCTCCTCGTGGCTCAGCTCCCGGCCGGACACCAGCAGCGGCAGCGCGATGTTCTCGATCACCGGCAGGTGGTCCAGGAACCGGCAGTCCTGGTGCACCACGCCGACCCGGCGGCGCAGATAGGCCATCTGGTCGCGGTCCAGCCCGTGCACATCCATGTTGAAGGCGCGCACCCGGCCCGCGGTCGGCATCAGCGCGCCGTAGCACAGTTTCAGAAGCGTGGTCTTGCCTGCCCCGGAGGGGCCGGTCAGGAAATGGAAGGAGCCCGGCGCCAGCTGCACCGACACCGCATTCAGCAGCTCGCCGCCGCCGTAATTGTAGCCCACATTTTCCAGCTCGATCACTGCTGCCCCCTGAACGCGCCCGTTATTTGCGCCCGGCTGTTTTGCCCCAAGGGGCCGGCAGTTTCAATGGGGGCTCTGTTGCCGGGAAACCCGGTGCCCGGATGCCGCCGCAAATGGCACTTTCACCAGCCGCTGCGGATGCCTATAGTCCCTTAAAAAACAACCTGCCGCCGCCAGGGCGGCGGGATGGTGCCGAGGAGAGCATGATGCGCCTGACCTGCCCGAACTGTGCAGCCCAGTACGAAGTGCCTGAGGATGTGATCCCTGCCGAAGGGCGGGATGTGCAATGCTCTAACTGCGGCCAGACCTGGTTCCAGCAAGCCGCAGGCTCGGCGGCGGAAGATGCGCCTGCCGGCACCGGCCCCGAAGACGCCTCCCCGCAGCCGGCTGAAGCAGAGCCCGAACGGGAACCCGAGGACATGACGCCGGAACCACAAGCCATTTCGCCGGAGCCGGAGCCGGAGCCGGAGCCGGAGCCGGAGCCGGAGCCGGAGCCGGAGCCGGAGCCGGAAGACAGCGCGCCGGAGGAGGTTTTGCAAGAGGCAGAGGCCGCGCCGCAGGAAGAGCCGGAAAACGCCGGCGCGGCGATGGACAGCTCAGCTGAGGAAGAGGCCGGGCAGCCCGTTACTGCTGCCGAGGACGGCGGCGCGGGTCCCGCCGCGGCGGCGCAACGGCCGCGGTCGCTGGATCCGGCCATGACCGACATCCTGCGCGAAGAGGCCGAGCGGGAAGCCTCGCTGCGGGCCGCGGAACGCCAGAACCTGGAAACCCAGCCCGATCTGGGGCTGGACACCGCCGCGGCCGAGGAAGATGCCGCGGAGCGCAGCCGCCAGGCCCGCGACCGGATGGCCCGCATCCGGGGCGAGGATCCACGCCAGATCGCCGCCGCCGAAAGCGGCTCGCGCAAGGAACTGCTGCCGGACATCGAAGAGATCAATTCCACCCTGCGCTCCGGCACCGCTGCGGCCCCCGCCCCGCAGGCGCCCACCTATGCGTCGACGGCGCCGCGCAAGAGCAATTTCGCCCGCGGGTTCACCCTGTCGCTGATTGCGGCCCTGGTGCTGGTCCTGGTCTATGACAACGCGCCGCTGATCGCGGAGAAACTGCCGTCAGCGGATCCCGCCCTTCAGAGCTATGTTGTCTGGGTAGATCAGGCACGGCTGTGGCTGGACGGGCAGGTGAAATCCCTGATCAGCGTGCAGTAA
Organism: Leisingera sp. McT4-56; assembly: GCF_020514995.1. Lineage (NCBI taxonomy): Bacteria > Pseudomonadati > Pseudomonadota > Alphaproteobacteria > Rhodobacterales > Roseobacteraceae > Leisingera > Leisingera sp. McT4-56. The sequence goes on from NZ_JAJALF010000002.1 coordinate 20,974, forward strand.
CGCCCGCTATTCCGCGCTCAGCCTCCCGCGCCCCGCAGCAGGGGCGGCCAGTTGCCGGGGCTCAGAAACGGTCCAGCAGCCGCTGCAGGTAGCTGCGCTCGCGCTCGCTGCGTTCGCGCTCGCCGGCGCGGCGGCGGATGTCCTCCAGAAGATCCCAGGCGCGGCGGTAGGCATTGCCCTCGCCCACCTTGCCGCCGTCATCCACGGTGCCGTTGCCGCGGCCCAGCGGATCCAGCCGTTCGCCCTGCGCGGTGGCAGAAGGCTGCCCCTGGCCGTTGCGCTGCCCGTCATCGCGCTGCGCCAGCGCCTCGCCAAGGCTGCGCATGCCCTCGCGCAATGCCTCCATCGCGTCGGACTGGCGGTCGATGGCTTCGGCATTGTCGCCGCCGCGCAGCGCATCTTCCGCCCCCTCCATGGCGCGGCCTGCACGGTCCAGCGCCTCGCGCGCGGCGTCACCGGCCTCGCCGCCCAGGTAGGGCAGCCCGTCGCGCTGCTGCTGCAGCTGCTGGCGCAGGGCCTGCTGGCGGTCCGCCAGCGATCCGCCCCGCCCCGGCTGTTCGCGCCCGTTGCCGCCCTGGCCATCGGGATTGCGGCTCTGTGCCCCTTCGCCGCCCTGGCCGTCCTGGCCGCTGTCACCGCCTTGGCCGCCCTGATGGCTCTGGCCGCGGCCCAATCCGCCGTCGCGGCCCTCGTTGCCCTGGCTCTCGCCGCTGCGGGCGCCGGGGTTGAACTGCTCCTGCAGGTCGCGGAACGCCTCATCCGACAGCCCCTGCTGCTCGCGCAGGGTCTCGGCCAGCCCCTCCATCGCCTGGCGGCCCTCATCGCCCTGGCCCTGGCCCTGCTGCGAGCGGGTCATCCGCATGTTCTCCATCATCTGCTGAAACTCGCGCAGCGCCTGTTCGGCCTCGGCCATGCGGCCCTGCTCCATCAGCTCCTGGATGCGGTCCATCATCGCCTGCAGGTCGTCCTGGCTGAGGGTCATCATGTCCCCGGACATCTCACCCGGGTCCATCATCTCGCCGTTGGCCTCGGCCTGGCGGCTGAGCTGGCGCAGGTAGTCCTGGGTCGCCTCGCGCAGCTCCTGCATCAGCCGGGCGATCTCCTGGTCGCTGGCACCGTCGCGCATCGCCTGGCTCAGCCGCTCCTGCGCCCGCTGCATCCGCTCCAGCGCGTCGCCGACATCGCCCTCTTCCAGCTGGATCGCCAGGTCCCACAGCGCAGCGGCGATCTCCTCCTGCCGCGGTTCCGGGATCGAGCCCTTCACGGTATAGCTTTCCAGCCGCCGCAGGATGGTGCGCAGCCGAAGGTAATCGCCGTAATCGCGGTAGAGCCCCTCCGGCCGGTGCGACAGGGTGCGCAGGATCTGTGCCACCCGCGGCGCATTGGCGCGCGTCCACAACAGGTCGCGGCGCTGTTCGATCACCGCGGCGGCCAGCGGATCAAAGAAGCGGCGGGTCAGAAGGCTGGCGCCAAAGCCCGCGGCGGCTGCGGACTGCCCCGCTTCATCCACCGCGGAAAAGGTGAAGACCACAGGCAGGTTGGCCCAGGGATGCTCGGCGAAATCCTCGATCAGCTTCTCGGTGAATTCCTTGCGCGAACCGGACAGGGGCAGCGGCAGGTCCAGCACCAGCGCCTCGCGCGGATCCGGGGCGGCGGCCAGCCCGTGGCTCCGCTCCACCGCTGGCAGGTCCAGCGTGATCCGCACCTGCCCGGCGGCAACGCCGTAGTCATCGCGCGCAGCAAAGGCCAGCGAGGTGTAGCCGTCGTTTTCCAGTTCCGGCTGGCCCGCAACCGCCACCTTGGGCGGGCTGTCGGGGATCACTTCCACCTGCCAGCTGCGGCCGCCGCTGCCTTCGATTGAGACGGCGCCGCTGCGGGCGACGTCAAACTCCATAGCGGTTTGAGGGGTTTCCGGTTCGCCTCCGCCCTGGCCGGACACACTTTCCGCCAGCTCAAGCGCTCCTGCCTCGCCATAGAACCGCAGGGTCACGCGGCTGCCTTCCGGCAGATGCAGAAGGCCGCCGTCCTGGTCGTTCAGGTAAAGCACCGGCAGCCGGGTGTAGGCGGGCGGCTCCGCCCAGCCCTCCCACGCCGGGCCGTTCAGCGCGGCACCGCTGCCCGAACCCAAGTCCTTCACCGCGGCCACCTGCCAGATCGAGCCGAACAGCACCGCCACCGCCAGCAGCAGCCCGGCCATATAGCGCAGGGCGTAAGGATCATTGGACGCAATATTCAGATCAGGCGCCGGCGCTCTGGCATTGGCCGCAGCTGCGGCCATCCGGCGCTGGTGCGCCCGCCACAACGCGGCTGAGGCGGCATCCTCTGCGCCGATGGCCTGGGTGTCCAAGAGTGCGGTGACCGGGCGGCCCGGCAGGGTGCTGTCAAGCCGCTCCAGCGCCGCGGCCCGGCTGGGCCAGCGAAAGCGCCAGAGGCCCCGCCCCAGCGCCGCAGCGGCGGCAATCAGAACCGCCATCGCGCCGGTCCAGACCAGCCGCTCCGGCAGCATCTGGTGCAGCCCCAGCATCAGCGCCGCCAGCGCCGCCATCAGCACCGAGGCCAGCGGCCAGAAGGCGCGCAAGGCTCGTTCCGCCACCAGCCCGGCCCGCGTCAGGCGCAGGGGCCAGCGCAGTTGTTTCAGGACCGGATCGGCCTGCTGGCCGGCCCGGCGGTCAGTTCGGCGAAGAAAGGGCATTCGGGCCTCATGATCTGATGGCCCGCGCCGGATCGCGCCCGGATCGCTTCAGAGCCACTCCGGGATGGTATCGCGGTTTATCATCTCTTCATAGTCCGGCCGCCGGCGAATAACCGCGAATTGATCCCCGTGCACAAGCACTTCGGGGATCAGCGGGCGCGAATTGTACTCGCTCGCCATCACCGCGCCATAGGCGCCGGCGCTGCGGAAGGAGACCAGATCGCCCGCTGCCAAGGGCGGCAGGTCGCGCTGCTTGGCAAAAGTATCGCCGGTTTCGCAGACCGGGCCGACGATGTCATAGGGCTGGCTTTCGGTGCCTGCCGCAGGTTCCTGCACAGGGATAATGTCGTGATGCGCCTCATACATCGCCGGGCGGATCAGGTCGTTCATCGCGGCGTCCAGGATCAGGAAATCGCGCCCCTCACCGGATTTCACATAGATCACCTTCGACACCAGCTGGCCCGCGTTGCCCGCGATCAGCCGGCCCGGCTCGATCTCGATCTCGCAGCCGAGGTGGCCCAGGGTCTCCTTGACCATCTGGCCGTATTCCACGGGCAGCGGCGGCGCGGTGTTGGAGCGCTCGTAAGGAATGCCAAGCCCGCCGCCCAGGTCCAGGCGGCGGATATCGTGGCCATCGGCGCGCAAGGTTTCCGTCAGCTCGGCCACCTTCTGATAGGCCAGCCGGAACGGCTCCAGATCCGTGAGCTGCGAGCCGATATGGACGTCGATCCCCACCACCTCCAGCCCCGGCAACGCGGCAGCGCGGGCGTAGACCTCGCGGGCGCGGGCAATTGGGATACCGAACTTGTTCTCGGATTTTCCGGTGGCGATCTTGGCGTGGGTCTTGGCGTCCACGTCTGGATTGACCCGGATGGTGACCGGGGCCACTGCGCCCAGTTCCACAGCCACGGCGCTGATGACTTCCATTTCCGGCTCGGATTCCACGTTGAACTGGCGGATGCCGCCGGTGAGCGCCACGCGGATTTCCTCTGCCGTCTTGCCGACGCCGGAAAACACGATCCTGTCACCCGGCACACCTGCCGCCTTGGCGCGCAGGTATTCGCCCTGACTGACAACGTCCATGCCCGCGCCTGCCTGCGCCAGGGTCTTCAGGATCGCCTGGTTGGAGGCCGCTTTCATCGCAAAGCAGACCAGATGGTCGGTGCCCTCCAACGCCTCGTCGAACAGGCGGAAATGGCGCAAGAGGGTGGCGGTGGAATAGACATAGAACGGGGTGCCCACCGCCGCGGCGATCTCGGAGATGGGAACGTCTTCGGCGCAGAGCGCGCCGTCACGGTAGAGAAAATGATCCATGACCCCGCGTTTAGGGCAAAAGGGGCAGATGGATCAAATGATTCCGACCCGCGCGCCTTGCCGGACACAAAGCGGCTCTCCCGCCCGCCGCAGACGCATCAAAGATGCGCTGGCGCGCGGCGGGCCGCATCACCCCCCGCTGGCGTTCCGTTCCGCGCGGGCGGCCGTATTTGAGTATTTGGGGAAAGATGAAAACACCGGGCCTGCGCGTTCACCTTTCCAAAAATACTCACTGCGCGGCATCAGCGGCACACGCGGCGCCTGTGGTGTTGCGCATCCGGCGCACGCCGCTGTCACGGCATATTAAGCCCGGGTTGGCATAGTAACCCCTGATCGCGGTCACCGCCGGGCCTGACAAACCCGGCACTTTGGAACAGGGCCCATTGGCACGGGCACGCACAGACGACGTTTCGCGTGCGGGAGAACCCCTCCCGTCCCGCCTCCGCCCCTTGGCGGCGCCGCCACTCCTAACTGCTGATGTTCAGCATATCAGATACGGAACACACCAAAGCAGGCGGCAACCGGACGGGAAAGATACCCGCTCCGGCCATTATCTGTGTTTTTAGAACGTTCCGGACACCCCGGCGCGGGCATAACCGGACACTTTGATACCGGTTGCCGCGGGTTCATGCTTTTGCGGCGGGTTTGCCGCCGGCGCGCCGGTTTCACAGGCCGCCAGGCCAATTAGGGCCAGCACAGCAAACGTTGTTTTCATCGCAACATCCTCAAATGAAAACCGCCCCGGCACAGCGGCGGGGGCGGTTCTGAAGTGGTTGCTCAGCTGCGCTGCATCAAGGGCGCCGGGCGCTAGAAGCCCAGAAACACGCTGAGCGGCCCCTTGTGCAGTCCCACAGCGCCGCCGACGTGGACGCCGCCGCCGCTGCCGACGCCGACACCGGCGTTCAGGGTCGGCTGCACCGGCTCGCCGTCGGCGCCGCAGGCCGACAGCACCATCAGCCCCAGCAAAGCAAAGATCATGTTGCGCATTGTCTGCCTCCTTGCCGCGGCCGCCCCTTGCGGGGCTCAGCCTGCCAGCATCTCTGTCCAGCGGGCCACCTGCGCACGCACCTGGGCGGGCGCGGTGCCGCCGTAGGACATACGCGAGTTTACCGAGTTTTCGACGCCGAGCACAGAGAAGATGTCCTCTGTGATGCCTTCGTGAACGCCCTGCATGTCCGCCAGCGAAAGGTCCGGCAGGTCGCAGCCGCGCTGCTCGGCCATCGCAACCAGCGTGCCGGTCACATGGTGGGCATCGCGGAACGGCACCTTCAGCACCCGCACCAGCCAGTCGGCCAGGTCGGTGGCAGTGGAGAAGCCGGAACCCGCAGCCGCGGCCAGGCTCTCGCGGTTGCCGGTCATGTCCTTGACCATGCCTTCCATCGCCGCCAGCGCCAGCATCCAGTTGTCGGCAGCATCGAAGACCTGTTCCTTGTCTTCCTGCATGTCCTTGGAATAGGCCAGCGGCAGCCCCTTCATCACCATCATCAGCGCGGTGTTGGCGCCAAAGATCCGGCCCACCTTGGCGCGGATCAGCTCAGCCGCATCCGGGTTCTTCTTCTGCGGCATGATCGACGAGCCGGTGGAGAAGCGGTCGCTGAGCGTCACGAAGCGGAACTGGGCCGAGGACCAGATCACCAGCTCCTCGGCAAAGCGGCTGAGATGCACGGCACTGATCGAGGCGGTGCTGAGGAACTCCAGCGCGAAGTCGCGGTCGGAAACCGCATCCAGCGAGTTGGCGGCCGGGCGGTCAAAGCCCAGCGCCGATGCCGTCATCTCCCGGTCGATCGGGAAGGAGGTGCCGGCCAGCGCCGCCGCGCCCAGCGGCGATTCGTTCATGCGCGCACGGGCGTCGCGCACGCGGCTGAGGTCGCGGCCGAACATCTCGACGTAAGCCATCATGTGGTGGCCCCAGGTCACCGGCTGCGCGGTCTGCAGGTGGGTGAAGCCCGGCATCACCCAATCGGCGCCGGCCTCGGCCTGCGACAGAAGCGCGCGGATCAGCGCCAAGAGGCCGCTTTCGGCTGCGTCCAGTTGGTCGCGCACCCAGAGTTTGAAATCGGTCGCCACCTGGTCATTGCGGCTGCGGCCGGTGTGCAGGCGGCCTGCGGGCTCGCCGATGATCTCCTTCAGGCGGGCCTCCACATTCATGTGGATGTCTTCAAGTGCTGTGGAAAACTGGAAGGTTCCGCCCTCGATCTCTGACAAAACGGTGAGCAGCCCTTCCCGAATGGCCTCGGCATCATTATCCGTAATGACGCCTGTGGCGGCGAGCATCGCCGCATGGGCCCTGGAGCCGGCAATGTCCTGTGCTGCCATCCGCTTGTCGAACCCGATCGAGGCGTTGATCGCCTCCATGATCGCGTCCGGGCCAGCGGCAAAGCGGCCGCCCCACATCTGGTTCGAGGATTGATCTGTCATGGTGTGGAACCCCGGAGATAAAATGCGTCTGTTTCGTCAGCTTTCCCTTTATATGGCCCTGACCTTGGGTGCAAATGCCGCCTTTGCGGCGGATCAGGCGCAGCTGGAAGCGCTGCGCGACGGCTCGATGAAGAAACTGGTGGTGCATGCCGAGCCCAAGCCGGTTTCCGCCACAGCCTTCAACCTGGAGGATGAGCAGGGCACCGCAACCCTGGGAGATTACCAGGGCAAGATCGTGCTGTTGAACTTCTGGGCCACCTGGTGCGCCCCTTGCCGCAAGGAAATGCCGCAGCTGGAAGAGCTGCAGCAGGAGTTTGGCGGCGAGGATTTCCAAGTGCTGACCATCGCGACGGGGCGCAATTCTCCGGCGGGCATCCAGAAATTCTTTGACGAGAACGGCATCAACAGCCTGCCCCGCCACCAGGACCCGCAACAGGCGCTGGCGCGGGAAATGGCAGTGATCGGTCTGCCCATCACGGTGCTGCTGGACCGTGACGGCAACGAGGTTGCGCGGCTCCTGGGCGATGCCGAGTGGAACTCGGACAGCGCCAAGGCGATTGTTCAGGCGATGATCGCCTCAAAGTAGCTTGCGCTTGAATTTCAAGTGAGTAGCTTGGGGCCAAATTGGCGGCTCCAGGAGACTAAGTTCGTGAGGAAGCACTTTTTGAACGCTGCAGTGATCGTAACGGCACTGTCATCGATAACCACATATGCTTTGGCAGAAGAAATTTTACTTGAAGGCACAAAACCTAAAGTAACGGTTCATTCTGAAGAGCGCCTAAAAGGCAAAGTTAAAAAGCAGTTCACCTATTTCAAGAAAAACGCTGACTTTTATGGAGCCTTGTATCTCAACATCCAGGAAGACGTCGGGGGTGAGTTTTGGGATACCAGAAACATGGAACTTGCGAAGCAAACTGCCAGGAAGTCCTGCCATCTAAAATCTCAAAACCCGTCCAATTGCCAGCTTTATGCAACGGTCGGTCCCAAGTCACCCTCAAACGGTAAAGGTATCACTCTTAGCCAGGCAGGGAATCGCCTGTTCCGAAAGTACCAAATGTCGCATAAAGATGGCACATTCAGCGCATTTGCTACGACTGAATACGGTGCTCCCGGCTATAGCCGCAATCAGCACTCTGAAATCGAAGCAAGAGCTACCGCCATTCGTTTTTGTGAACAGAGTGTGGAACAAATAAACAAGAATACTGGTGCTCACCTCGTTCAGAATGTCATGAGTGACGAAAGCGGCACTTGCCGCGTTATCCACGTTACGAAGCCCTGACAGCCGCCCACTGACCCGGCAGAATTTCGCACTACCCTTAAACCGAGGGACGCCCGCGCAGGGCGCCCCCACTTGTGTATTGGGTGGAGAGTGAAATGAAACCTGTTGTGCTACTGATCGGAAAGCTGCCGCATGTGATCGGCAATGTGGCCGAGCAGCTGGACCATTTGCCGATCCAATGGCTTGGCGCGCACGACCATTCCGAAGTGGTGCGCCAGCTGGAAACCGAGCCGCGCATCGGCTGCGTGATCATGGGGGCCGGGCTGGACGACCAGATCCGCGGCGATCTGATCGGCATCATCGCGTCGCTCAGGCCCGATGTCTGCATCCACCTCAAGGACCGCGCTTCCGGGCCGGAGGGGCTGGTGCCCTTTGTCGAACGGGTGGTGCAGATGGAAGTGCTGCCGCAGTACCACCACGCAGTCACGGCGCCGGACTAGGCAGCACCGCCCTTTGCCTGACTGCTTGACCCCACGCCACCTTTGACAGCTTCCCGGCGGGCCGCCAGTCTGCCCGCGGGAGGACGCGCATGCCGCTGGAACTGCTGCTGGCCCTGGTTCTGGGCGGGATATCTGGAATTGCCGTGCTGCTGCATCTGACAGGACGCTCCCGGCAGGTGGTTCTGACCGCTGCCAGCGCCCGCGCTGACTGGCTGCGCCACTTTCCCGGGGACAGTGTGATCACCGTGCTGCCCGCCGCCAGCGGACGGGCCGCGCTGGTGCTGACCGAAGGCGGGCCAGGGCTGCTCTGGGCCTTTGGCGCCGACACCGCTGGCCGCCATCTGGCCATCGGCCAGGTCCGCGAAACCAGCACCGGTCTGCGCTTTGATTTCAATGACTTCGCGGCCCCCGGCCTCTCGCTGCCCTTGCCGGAGCGCGAACGCCGAACCTGGCTGGCGCAGATTGCAACCGCAGCGGAGGCCGCATGACCGATCCCGTCCATTACCCCGATGCGACCCAGCTGGCAGTGCCGTTCTTCATTGCCGCGATCCTGGCTGAGGTCCTGTGGATCGCCCTGAAAAAGCGCGGCGGCCGGTATGAGACCCGCGATGCCGTGACCTCATTGATCATGGGGGCGGGCAGCGTGGCGGAGGGGCTGCTGCTGGGTTTCATTGCCTGGGCGCTGTTCATGTTCCTGTGGCAGCTGACGCCCTTGGACATGGGAACCTCGGTCTGGGCATTGCTGGCCTGCTTCGTGCTGGATGACCTGCGCTATTACTGGGTGCACCGGTTCGGCCACCGGGTGCGCTGGGTCTGGGCGTCGCATGTGAATCACCACTCCAGCCAGCACTACAACCTGACCACCGCCCTGCGGCAGACCTGGACCGGCACCTTTACCTTCATGATGATCGTGAAGGCGCCGATGGTGCTGCTGGGGTTCCACCCGGCGCTGGTGCTGTTCTGCGGCGGGCTGAACCTGATCTACCAGTTCTGGATCCACACCGAAGCGGTCACCCGCCTGCCCCGCTGGTTCGAGGCGGTGATGAACACGCCCAGCCATCACCGCGCCCACCACGGCAGGAACCCGCGCTATCTGGACTGCAACTATGCCGGCGTCTTCATCATCTGGGACAAGATGTTCGGCACCTTCGTGCCGGAGCAGGACCACGACCGCCCCGATTACGGGCTGGTCCACAACATCGCCACCTTCAATCCGCTGCGCGTCGCCTTTCATGAATGGGCAGGCATTTTCAAGGACATGGCGCAGCCCGGCCTGACCTGGAAACAGCGGCTGCTCTATGCCTTTGCGCCGCCCGGCTACAGCCACGACGGCAGCCGCGACACCTCGGCCGGGATCAAGGCCGCGCATCTGGCACGCCACCCCGAGGATGCGGGCACCCCCGGCTTCAGCGGCTGACCGCCGGCGCCGCCGCGGGCAGATCATTCAAATTCGATCTTTAATCCTGCCTCAACCCTTTTGCGGCAGGCTGCCGGGAGCATCATACTGCCCCCAATCTTGCCGCAAACAGGGTCCCGGAAACACATGAACAAACGACATGCGATGGCAGATCTTCCCGAAGGCGCCGAAAGCCCGCTGAACGCGGCGGTTGCGGGCCGCGACCGGTCGACCCTGGACATGGTCGCGGAGGCTGTGCGCCACAATCAGACCGTGCTGGCCTATCAGCCCATCATGCAGGCGATGCCGCCGCACGGCGTCGCCTTTTACGAGGGCTACATCCGGGTGCTGGATCCAACCGGCCGGGTGATCCCCGCGCGCGAGTTCATCCATGTGGTCGAGGACAAGGAAATCGGCCGCGAAATGGACTGCCTGGCGCTGCAGCACGGGCTGCGGGCGCTGGAGAAATATCCGCAGATCCGCCTGTCGGTGAACATGTCCGCCCGCTCCATCGGCTATCAGCGCTGGAACAAAGTGCTGGACCGGTTCCTGAAACGCGACGCCACGCTGGGCGAACGGCTGGTGCTGGAAATCACCGAGGCCTCTGCCATGGCGGCGCCGGAACTGGTCACCGATTTCATGGGCCGGATGCAGCAGCACGGGATCTCCTTCGCGCTCGACAACTTCGGCGCCAGCACCACCGCGATCGGGCATTTCCGCCAGTTCTTCTTCGACGCGGTCAAGATCGACGGCCAGTTCGTGCGCGGCATCCACGCCAGCCACGACAACCAGTCGGTTGTCCGCGCCCTGATCGGCATTGCCAAGCAGTTCGACATGTTCGTGGTCGCGGAATCAGTCGAAAGCCGCGAGGACGCGGAGTTTCTGGTGGAAAACGGCGTCGACTGCCTGCAGGGCTACCTGTTCGGCGCGCCCTCGGTCTCGCCGCCCTGGATCGAGGACATGAAGCAGGGCAAGAAAGCCGGCTAGGCGCCGCGCCGGGGCCAACGCGCAGGGCGACACCGCCTGCCAGCGCGAACTGTGCCGTGCGGCCTGCCGCCGCAGCCGCGGCCCAAGCCCTGGCCCGCCCCGCTGACCGGCTGAGCGGGTCTCAGCGTATCAAAAACGCGCCGCCAACTGCAGTTTGAGGCTGGCACCGTCCATCCCGCCTGCGGCCAACCCGATGTTTTCCCATGGGCTTTCCGGCAGCCTGCCCGGTCCCTGGCTGCGGCGGCCCCGGCCGTTTTGCCGGCCGCCCGCCCCGGCTGACGGAAATCCTGCAAGCCATGGCGCATCTCGCGGTTGACTCTTCCGCCCCGCCTGAGACAGGCTGTCAATTGCTGCAGGTGCAGCAATAGATTATGTCGGCACCCGCAGGACTCGGGAAAGATTCTTGCGCAAACACCGCATATTTGTTTGCGCGGCGCTCGCCGTGAGACCTGAATTGATGGCAGAGGACCAGAAATCAATGACCAATGTTGTAATCGCATCCGCCGCGCGCACCGCCGTCGGCTCCTTTGGCGGCTCGTTCGCCAACACCCCGGCCCATGACCTGGGCGCTGCGGTGCTGGAAGCCGTGGTGGAACGCGCCGGCGTGGATAAATCCGAGGTGTCCGAGACCATCCTCGGCCAGGTGCTGACCGCGGCCCAGGGCCAGAACCCGGCCCGCCAGGCGCACATCAACGCAGGCCTGCCCAAGGAAAGCGCCGCCTGGGGCATCAACCAGGTCTGCGGCTCCGGCCTGCGCGCCGTGGCGCTGGGTGCGCAGCACATCCAGCTGGGCGATGCCTCCATCGTGGCGGCCGGCGGCCAGGAAAACATGACCCTGTCCCCCCATGCCGCGCATCTGCGCGCCGGCCACAAGATGGGCGACATGAAATACATCGACACCATGATCCGCGACGGGCTGTGGGACGCCTTCAACGGCTACCACATGGGCCAGACCGCCGAGAACGTGGCCGAGCAGTGGCAGATTTCCCGCGACATGCAGGACGAGTTTGCGGTTGCTTCGCAGAACAAGGCGGAAGCGGCGCAGAAGGCCGGCAAGTTCGCCGATGAGATCGCCGCCTTCACCGTCAAGACCCGCAAGGGCGACATCGTGGTGGACCAGGACGAGTACATCCGCCACGGCGCCACCATCGAAGCGATGCAGAAGCTGCGCCCGGCCTTCACCAAGGACGGCTCCGTCACCGCGGCCAACGCCTCCGGTTTGAACGACGGCGCCGCCGCCACCCTGCTGATGAGCGCCGATGAGGCCGAGCGCCGCGGCATTGAGCCGCTGGCCCGCATCGCCTCCTATGCCACCGCGGGCCTGGACCCGTCGATCATGGGCGTCGGCCCGGTCTATGCCTCCCGCAAGGCGCTGGAAAAGGCCGGCTGGTCGGTGAACGACTTGGATCTGGTCGAAGCCAACGAAGCCTTTGCCGCTCAGGCCTGCGCCGTGAATAAGGACATGGGCTGGGATCCGTCGATCGTCAACGTGAACGGCGGCGCCATCGCCATCGGCCACCCGATCGGCGCTTCCGGCTGCCGGGTGCTGAACACCCTGCTGTTCGAAATGAAGCGCCGCGGCGCCAAAAAAGGCCTTGCCACCCTTTGCATCGGTGGCGGCATGGGCGTTGCGATGTGCGTTGAGCGCCCGTAATCGGCGCAAAACCGCAAAAAGTGAAGGACGCCCTCGCGGCGTCCTTTTTCTTTTACAATCAAAGGCTATAATGCAACTGCAGCAAGACCTGCGCGGCGGGTGCGACAATTTTTACGCGGCACCGCAGCGAATTCCCTGCGCAATATTGTTGCTCCCCGGCAGTGAAAACTGTAGCAAGATTACCAAGTGACCAATACTGGAGGATTCTCGAATGGCACGTACTGCACTCGTCACCGGCGGTTCCCGCGGCATCGGCGCAGCAATTTCCCAGGCGCTGAAGGCGCAGGGCTGCAACGTCGCTGCGACCTATGCCGGCAATGACGAAGCCGCGGCTAAATTCACCGAGGAAACCGGCATCAAGACCTACAAGTGGAACGTCGGCAGCTATGAGGACAGCGCTGCGGGCATCGCCAAGGTCGAAGAGGAAATGGGCCCGATCGACATCGTGGTGGCCAATGCCGGCATCACCCGCGACGCGCCGTTCCACAAGATGACGCCGCAGCAGTGGCAGGAGGTGATCGACACCAACCTGACCGGCGTCTTCAACACCGTGCACCCGATCTGGCCCGGCATGCGCGAGCGCAAGTTCGGCCGCGTCATCGTGATCTCCTCGATCAACGGCCAAAAAGGCCAGTTCGCACAGGTGAACTATGCCGCCACCAAGGCAGGCGACCTGGGCATCGTGAAATCGCTGGCCCAGGAAGGTGCCCGCGCCGGCATCACCGCCAACGCGGTCTGCCCCGGCTATATCGCCACCGAGATGGTGATGGCGGTGCCGGAGAAGGTGCGTGAAGCGATCATCGGCCAGATCCCGGCCGGCCGCCTGGGCGAGCCGGAAGAGATTGCCCGCTGCGTGGCTTTCCTGGCGTCCGACGACTCGGGCTTCATCAACGGCTCGACCATTTCCGCCAACGGCGCGCAGTTCTTCGTCTGATCCAATTCATCAGCAGAAACGGCAAGGGCCGGTCCAGATGGACCGGCCCTTTTCCTATCCCGTAAGGACGCTTGCGCGCTCAGGCCCAGCGGGAAACCTTGGGGCGGAGGGCTGGCACCGGGCGCTTGCCGAACAGCCAGGTCCAGGCCCGTTTCAGCGCCTGGCCGCGTTCAGCGTGGGCGCGGGCCATGGCGGACTTCACGGCGGCATCAGCAGAATATTCCAGCATTTCAGGCCTCCTTTCGGATCAGTATCCTTTACCTGGACCCAATATGAGGACGTTCCGTCAAAGTGACAAACGAGACTTTGCAGAGCTTCAGTTAAGGTATACTTATGTGAAATGTCTGACCGCCTGCCCCCTCTCACTGCCTTGCGTGCCTTTGACGCTGCAGCCCGCCACATGTCCTTTGCCAAGGCAGCGGAGGAGCTGAACGTGACGCCTGCCGCGCTGTCCTTTCAGATCAAATCGCTTGAGGAGCATCTGGGCCAGCCGCTGTTCCGCCGCTTGAACCGCGCGGTGGAGCTGACCGAGGCGGGCCGGACGCTGGCGCCCGGCGCGGACGAGGGCTTCCGCCTGCTGAGCCAGGCCTGGCAGGACACCCGGCGGCTCTTGGATGAAACCACACTGACGGTGACCGCAGGGCCCGCGCTGACGGCAAAATGGCTGGCGCCGCGGCTGTTCGAATTTGCCCGCAGCCATCCAGAGATCGAGCTGCGGCTGTCGGCGTCGCTCAAGGTGGTGGACCTGCGCCGCGGCGATGTGGATGTGGCGATCCGTTTCGGAGTGTCGGACGACGCGGGGCTCGCGTCCTATGGCACCCGGCCCGACTGGTTGACGCCCGTGATGACGCCGGAGCTGCATGAACAGTTTCCCACTCCCGAGTCGCTGATGAGCGCGCCGCTGATCTTTGATGATTCCATCAGCAAGGTGGCCCCGGGCTGCGACTGGCCGACCTGGTTCCAGGCGGCGGGGGTTGGCTTTACCCCCACCAGCGGCACCCATTTCTCCGCCCCCGATCATGCCATCGATGCGGCCTGCGCGGGGCTGGGCGTTGCGCTGGGGCGGCGGCCGCTGATCATCAAGGACGTGCGGGAGGGGCGGCTGGTGGCCCCCTTCAAGATCGCCATCCAGTCAGACGCGCGGTTCCGCTTCCTGTGCCTGCCGGAAGCCAAGGACCGGCCGCAGATCGCGGCCTTCCGCGAGTGGTACTTTGCGGAGATCGAGAAAACCGCGCATATGTGGGGCGACATCAAGATTATCCCGATTCAGGATCTGCAATCCCAATGACCAAGACCCGTGCGACCGCCATCGGTTTCATCGCTGTATTGCTGTGGGCGCTGCTGGCGCTTTTGACCGTCGGCTCGGAACCAACCCCGCCGCTGCTGCTGAATGCGCTGTGCTTCACCATCGGCGGCACGCTGGGGATGATCTGGACCGCGGCGGCGGGCAAGCTGGGGCAGCTGCGCCATGTGCCGCTGAGGGTCTATCTCTTCGGCACCCTGGGGCTGTTCGGCTATCACGCGCTCTATTTCTCTGCGCTGCGGCTGGCCCCGGCGGCGGAGGCCGGGCTGATCGCCTATTTGTGGCCGCTGCTGATCGTGCTGTTTTCCGGCCTGCTGCCCGGCGAGAAGCTGAAGGCGGGGCATCTGATCGGGGCTGGCTTGGGCTTTGCCGGGGCGGCCACCATCATTTCCGGCGGCGGAGGCGGGTTTGAGGCGCAGTATCTGCCGGGCTACGGGCTGGCGCTCTTATGCGCGCTGACATGGTCCGGCTACTCGGTGCTGTCGCGGCTGGTGGGCGGGGCGCCGACCAGTTCGGTCGCGGTGTTCTGCCTGGCCACTGCCGTGGCTTCCTGGGGGCTGCATTTCGCGCTGGAGGAGACCGTGTGGCCCGATGGCACGCTGGGCTGGGTCTCGACCCTGCTGCTGGGGCTCGGCCCTGTCGGGCTGGCGTTCTATGTCTGGGACATCGGCGTCAAGCAGGGCGACATTCAGATGCTCGGCACCAGCTCATACGCTGCGCCACTGCTGTCGACCCTGATCCTGGTGCTGGCGGGGATTGCCGCAGCATCCTGGGGGCTGGCGCTGGCGGCGGCGCTGATCACTGGCGGCGCGCTGATTGCGGCACGGGCGAGCGCCACCAAGTAACTCCGGAAACGAAAGGAGGGCCGCCGCGCTGGCAGGCCCTCCGTTTTGCTGTGCCGGTTATCCGCACCGGCGGGAACTCTTTAGACTGCTTCGGCTGTCAGGCGCGTAATCTCTTCCTTCAGCTTCAGCTTCTGCTTTTTCATTGCTGCGATTTCTAGATCATCGCTACTCGGCGATCGTTGGGCCTGTTCCACTTCCATGCTCAGATGCTCGTGCTTCTTCTTAAGTTCGGTCAGATGCGAGCTGAGGCTCATGGCAACCCTCCTTTATTGAGCTAGATGTGTTTGACAGAAAGAGTGGAGCACATGTTTACGCGTCTGTCACGCTGCAGCCGCACTATTTTTGTCATGAAATTTTCATATCGGCTATGCGCCGCGCATTTTGCTGCAGGCGGCGGCGCATTCCGGCAGAAACCAGCTGATTTTGATTCGCCAAAGGTTGAAACCGGCAGACCGCGCGCCTAACTTTGCGCCGCCGGAAAACTGCGCCTCAGAGGGGCCAGGGCAAGGAGGCCGCGTCGCGCAGAACGGCGCGGATTCCGGGCCGGTAGCTGTCCCCGTCGCGTTGGTGCCGGGCGCCTTCATGCAGAATCAGCGGCGCATGAAGCCGGAAATCCGCCCGCCCGCCCTTGCGCGCGCGCAGGATCACCAGCTCCGCTGCGCGGGCCTCGCGCGGCGCCAGCGGCAGCACCTCTACCGAGCCAAGCACGCTGCCGCAGCCCGCCAGCATGTCCGGCAGCCGGTCGGCGCGCTGGATCATGTGCAGGTAGCCCTTGGGCGCAAGGCGGCGGGCGGCGGCGGCGATCCAGTCCGCCAGCGGCGTGCCCTCCCCCAGTGCAACCTTGCGGCCGTCGTCGCGGGCCTGGCTGTGGGTGCCGGCCTTGTAATAAGGCGGGTTGGCGATGACGTGGCCGAACTGGCGCTGTTTCAATGCCTCCGGCAGGGCGGAAAGGTCGGCCTCGAAAACTTCGATATCCTGACCGTTGGCTTGGGCGTTGCGCCGGGCAAGGTCCGCATACGGCGCCTGCAGCTCCACCCCGGCCAGCGACAGCCCCGGCACGCGCGCGCCCAGGCACAGCAGCGCCTGGCCGGCGCCGCAGCCAAGTTCCAGCACTGCCTCCCCTGCCCGCACGGGCACCGCCGCCGCCAGCAGCACCGGGTCCACCCCGGCACGGTAGCCCTTGACCGGCTGCCACAGCTGCACCCTGCCGCCGAGAAAGCCGTTGCGGGTCAGCTCATCATCGGAAAAGGCCGTCATCGTACGGGCCTCATCGGCCAAGCGGGATTTCATTGTCGCGCATCACGATCACGGCAGCGTCGTAGTCATCCTCGTGAACCATCAGACGGCGCGGGAAAATTCCGATCCCGCCTTCCAGGATGCTCATATTTACGTCCATTTGAAAGCAGTCTATATCCTCACCCTCAAGGAGGGCCGAGGCAAAGGCCATGATCGTCGGATCGGTGCTGCGCAGAAGCTCTTTCATGGGGATGGATCTAAGGGCAAGGCGTCCCCCTTGTCGAGACTTGCGAGCGGGAAAGTGATGGACCAAGTGATGACCAGGAAACCGCATGAGATGCTGGCCGCAACGCTGAGCCAGGAGCTGGACGCGGTGAACGCGCTGATCCGCACCCGGATGGCCTCCAAGCACGCGCCGCGCATTCCCGAGGTGACTGCGCATCTCGTCGAGGCGGGCGGCAAGCGGCTGCGGCCGATGCTGACGCTGGCCGCGGCACGGCTGTGCGGCTACGAGGGCGACCATCACCTGAAACTGGCGGCGACAGTGGAGTTCATCCACACCGCCACCCTGCTGCATGACGATGTGGTCGATGAAAGCGCCCAGCGGCGCGGTCGGCCGACCGCAAACCTGCTGTGGGACAACAAGAGCTCAGTACTGGTGGGTGATTACCTGTTTGCCCGCAGCTTCCAGCTGATGGTCGAGACGGAAAGCCTGCGGGTGCTGGACATCCTGGCCAATGCCTCTGCCACCATTGCCGAGGGCGAGGTGCTGCAGATGACCGCGGCGTCGAACCTGAAGACCGACGAGGAGGTCTATCTGCAGGTGGTGCGCGGCAAGACCGCGGCGCTGTTCTCGGCCGCAACCGAGGTGGGCGGAGTGATTGCCGGCGCACCAGAGGATCAAGTAAAGGCGCTGTTCGAGTACGGCGACGCGCTGGGGATCGCCTTTCAGATTGCCGATGACCTGCTGGACTACCAGGGCGACAGCAAGGCAACCGGCAAGAACGTCGGCGACGATTTCCGCGAGCGCAAGCTGACGCTGCCAGTGATCAAGGCAGTGGCGCAGGCCACGGACGAGGAGCGCGCTTTCTGGACCCGCACCATCGAGAAGGGCAAGCAGGAAGACGGAGACCTGGAGCTGGCGCTGGCGCTGATGGCGAAATACAAGACGCTGGAAGCCACCCGCGAGGACGCCTATGGCTGGGCCGCCAAGGCGCGGGCTGCGCTGGAGGTGCTGCCCGACCACGAGATCCGCACGATGCTGAGCGATCTGGCCGACTACGTGGTGTCGCGGCTGAATTGACACCGGGCCAGGGGGCGCTGCCCCCTTGGCCTTTCGGCCTCACCCCCGGAGTATTTCCACAAAGGTGAATAGGCATCGCAGTGCCGCGCCGTGCGCCTGCACGGTGCCCGGCCAAACGGCGGGCAAGCATCTGTGATGCGCTGAGCCGCGGGCGGGAGATCCCTGTGCACAAAGGGGCGGTTCAAGTCAGGGTGACCGCGCTGCACCACCACTCGGGATGCTCTGCGCCGATTTCATAGGCGGCCATATGGGCCGCCTTTTTCGTAGGATAGAGCGCAAAGCAGGTGGCGCCCGAGCCGGACATGCGTGCCAGCAAGGACTGGCGGGAGCTTTGCAGGTCCGCGAGGGTCCGGTCGATAACGGGGGCGAGCTTCCGGGCCGGGGCCTCCAGGTCGTTGCGCTGCTCTGCCAGCCAGGCCGCACACTCTTCAGCCGAGCTGAAGGACGGGATGACGTCCGGCATTGGCGGGTTCTCGCGTGAGGCGAGTGCGGAAAACACCGGGCCGGTGGGCACATGTACGCCCGGATTGACCAAGAGCGCGTGCAGCTGGGGCAATTCCACCGGAGTGACCTGTTCGCCGATGCCCTGCATCCGCGCCGCGCGGGCCACCATGCAGACCGGCACATCGGCGCCCAGCGATAAGGGCAGTGCTTCGGGGATACTGGCGCCCTGCCCGGCCAGCGTGCACAGGACTGCGGCGGCATCCGATGATCCGCCGCCGATACCCGCCCCATGCGGCAATTGCTTATCCAGGCTGATCCGGCCGGTCCAGCCCGCGCCGGCAGCGGCCTTCCAGACCAGATTTCTGCGATCTGCGGGCACGCCCTCGGCAAACAGGCCGGAAACCTCAAGCGACAGTTCCGGTCCCGGCGCGAGCTGCAGGCGGTCGCCGGTATCCGCAAAGACCACCAGCGAGTCCAGCAGGTGGTAGCCGTCATCGCGGCGGCCGGTCACATGCAGGGTCAGGTTGATCTTGGCAGGCGCAAAGACCTCAGCCGCCATTGGCGACCTTCAGGGGCTGGGCGCCTTCCTCGGCGAGAACGGCGTCTAGGCCCACTTCCAGCTTGCGGCGGATGCGCTCGGGGTCGGCCTCGCCGTCGGCATCCTCCGGGTCGATGAAGGAAAGCGCCCGCTTCCACTGGAACTCCGCCTCGCGGGCGCGTCCCACGGCCCAGTAGACATCGCCAAGGTGGTCATTGACCACCGGGTCGACCGGCATCAGCTCCACCGCGCGCTCCATATGGGCGACGGCCTCGTCAAAGCGGCCCATGCGGTAAAGCACCCAGCCCAGGCTGTCGACGATGAAGCCGGAATCGGGCCGGGCCGCGACGGCGCGTTCGATCATGTCCAGCGCTTCGTCCAGCTTGCTGCTCTTCTCGACCAGCGAATAGCCGAGGTAGTTCAGCACCTGCGGCCGGTTCGGATCCAGTTCCAGAGAGGCGCGGAAGTCAGCCTCGGCCTGCTCCCACTGGTCCAAGCGCTCGTGGCAGATTCCGCGGGCGTAGAGCAGGAACCAGCGGCTGCCGGAATCTTCGGGCGTATTGGCGAGCGCCTTGTCATAGGCGCGGGCCGCGGCGGCGTAATCCTCCTGCTGGCGCAGCAGGTCGCCGAGGCTGATGTAGACGCTGGACTGCGCCGGGAAGTCGCGGGCCAGCTTCTCCAGCACCTCGATGGCCGCATCCGGCTTGGCGGCGCGGCGCAGCGCCTCGGCGCGGCCCATTTCGGCGGCGTGGTAGTCCGGGTGGTGGCTCGGCACCTGTTTGTAGGTAGCAACCGACAGCTCATAGCGGCCCAGCTGGTCCAGCAGGCCCGCGCTGAGCAGGATGGCGTCCACATGGTCAGGGCGCAGCGAGGCGGCCATGCGGGCATACATCAGCACATAGTCGTTGGCGGTATCGCCGTTCAGCGCAGCGCCGAGGGTGAAGAACACCTCGGCAATGCCGTCCTGCGGGCTGGGGGCAATGGTAAAGGCCAGGGTTTCACCGGCGGCGAGCTGCGCGTCCAGCGCCTCAAGCCCGGGGTCGAAACTGCTGCCGAAGGCGGCCTTGAGCGCGCCGCGGGCGTCTTCATTGCGGCCCAGCTGCGACAGGATCTGGACCCGCGCCACCGCGGCGCGGCGGCTGAGGGTTGCAAGGCGGCCGTCCTCGGCGGCAAACAGCTCCTCTGCCCCGCCATAGTCGCCGGCAGAGGCCAGCGCCAAGGCGCGGTGGTAGAGCACAAAGGGTTTCAGGCTGCCGTCCTTGGCGAGCCTGTCAAAGGCGGTCAGAGCACTGGACACGGAGCCCGCGCCAATATGCGCCCAGCCCTGCAGCAGGCCATCGACCAGCGGGTGAATCGCCTCCTGTTCCAGATCCCGGTCCAGGATTGCCTGGTAGTTGCCTTTGGCAGCATAGCCGCCGGCAATGACGATATTGGCCACCTGGCTGCGGGCGCCGGTCTGGCGCAGCCGTTCGGCCACCGGCACCGCCAGGTCGGCCTTGCCCATGGCGAGCTGCGCAAACACCACGTTTTCCATCAGGAGCGGATTCTGCGGGTCGCGCGCCAGCGCCTGGGTGTAATAAAGCGCCGCGGCGGCGAAATCGCTGTCGTAGGTCGCGGCCCGCCCGGCCAGATAGGATCCCGCCAGTCCTTCGGCCTGCACGGCGGGTGCGGCGGCGGCGGCCATCAGGGCCGCACAGGACAGGGTGCGAAGAATGGATACGGGCACTGGGGACCCCCTTACGGTTTACTGCTCTTTGCTCTTCTAAGAAAGCGTAGTGCGGCGCCCGTCAACACGCAATGGGGCGGTCCAAGGACCGCCCCATAAAATCCGGCAAAAGCCCGCCGGAAACCTAACGTTCCCGTTACATGTTCGGGTAGTTCGGGCCGTCGCCACCCTGCGGCGTGGTCCAGGTGATGTTCTGGGACGGGTCCTTGATGTCGCAGGTCTTGCAGTGGACGCAGTTCTGGAAGTTGACCACGAACTCCGGCTTGCCGTCCTTTTCGACCACCTCGTAGACGCCGGCCGGGCAGTAGCGCTGCGCCGGTTCCGCGAACTTCGGCAGGTTGACCTGGATCGGGGTGTCCGGGTTGCCCAGGCGCAGGTGGCAGGGCTGGCTTTCCTCGTGGTTGGTCATCGAGAAGCTGACGTTGGTCAGGCGGTCGAAGGACAGCACACCATCGGGCTTGGGGTAGTCGATGGGCTTGTGCTTGGAGGCTTCCTCGGTCGACTGGGCGTCGTTCTTGCCGTGGCCAAGGGTGCCGAAGAAGGAGAAGCCGAACAGGTTGTTGGTCCACATGTCCAGGCCGCCCAGCGCCAGCGAGGCGGTGAGGCCCCACTTGGACCACATCGGCTTGACGTTGCGGACCATCTTGAGGTCCTTGCCGATGGCGCCGTCGCGCACGTCGGCCTCATAGGCGGTCAGTTCATCGCCCGAACGCTCCGCCTTGATCGCGTCATAGGCGGCTTCGGCTGCGGCCTTGCCCGACAGCATCGCGTTGTGGTTGCCCTTGATGCGCGGCACGTTGACCATGCCCGCGGAACAGCCCAGCAGCGCAACGCCCGGCGCCACCAGTTTCGGCATCGACTGCCAGCCGCCCTCGGTGATGGCACGGGCGCCGTAGGCCACGCGCTTGCCGCCCTTCAGCAGGTCGGCAACCACCGGGTGATGCTTGAAGCGCTGGAATTCCATGTAGGGGAACAGGTGCGGGTTCTTGTAGTTCAGGTGCACCACGAAACCCACGTAAACCTGGTTGTTGTCCAGGTGGTAGATGAACGAGCCGCCGCCCGCGTTGGAGCCCAGCGGCCAGCCCATGGTGTGGGTGACAGTGCCTTCCTTGTGCTTGGCCGGGTCGATCTCCCAGATCTCTTTCATGCCGACGCCGTATTTCTGCGGCTCCTTGCCGTCCGACAGGCCGTATTTGGCAATCACTTCCTTGGAGAGCGAGCCGCGCACGCCTTCGCCCAGGAAGACGTATTTGCCGTGCAGCTCCATGCCGGGCTCATAGGCCGGGCCGGGGGTGCCGTCGGGGTTCTTGCCGAACTCGCCGGCAACCACGCCCTTCACTTCGCCGTTGTCGCCGTAGACCAGCTCGGAGCAGGCCATGCCCGGGAAGATCTCGACGCCCATTTCCTCGGCCTGCTCTGCCATCCAGCGGCAGACGTTGCCCATGGAAACGATGTAGTTGCCGTGGTTGTTCATCAGCGGCGGCATCGGGAAGTTGGGAATGCGGACCTTGCCGGCCTCGCCCAGCATCAGGAAGTTGTCTTCCTTGACTTCCACGTTCAGCGGTGCGCCCTTTTCCTTCCAGTCGGGGATCAGCGCGTTCAGGCCGCAGGGGTCCAGCACCGCGCCGGACAGGATGTGCGCGCCCACTTCGGAGCCTTTTTCCAGGACCACGACCTGCAGGTCGGCGTCCAGCTGTTTCAGGCGGATGGCCGCAGACAGACCAGCAGGGCCGGCCCCGACGATCACCACGTCGTATTCCATCGCTTCGCGTTCAATCTCGGCCATTTGCGGCGCTCCTTGGCTTTCTATTCGCTACCGGCCCCACAACAGTCTGCGGGCGCAATTTTCTTTCGCGGTGCTTAGCGTTTGGCGCCCCTATGGGTCAATCCAAACTCCGCGTCAAACACCTGTAAAACAGGCAACTGAGACAAAAAGTGCGTCCATTTTCGTCACTCAAGGAGCATTTTCCGCCTCAGCTTCTGTCTCAGGCCGGTCTCCCATCAGGTATCGGGGTCCCTGCCCCTTCTGTGCCGCCCGGTCTTCGGGGTTGTAAAGTTTGCAATTCGGAAGCGAAAGACAGCCGCAGCCTATGCAGCCGTCCAGATTGTCGCGCAGTTTGACCAGGGTTTCGATTCGCTGGTCCAGGTGGCTGCGGAAGGTGTCCGAAATGCAGGCCCAGTCCTCCTTGGTCGGAGTGCGGCTGCCCGGCAGACTTTTGAGAAAGCCGCGGATTTCCGGCAGCGAGAAACCGAACTGCTGGGCGATCATGACGAAGCTGAGCCGCCGGATGTCGGCCCGGTGAAAGCGGCGCTGGCCGCCTGCGTTGCGCCAGGGCTCCACCAAACCTTGCGCCTCGTAGTAGCGGATCGCGGACACCGCGAGGCCGGTGCGTTCGGCCAGATAGCCGATGGAAATCCCGGCGGACTGGGGCATGGCAACCTCCCTGAAGAAATCTCTTGAGCTAAAGTTAGGTTTAGGAATTACGGTGAGTCGCATCAACAGTATTGCTCAAGCCGAAAAGGAGTTTTTCAATGAGCGCAGTATTGGAACACGCAAATGTCACCGTGGCAGATCCCAATGGCACCGCCGCCTGGATGGAAAAGATCTTTGGCTGGCATGTGCGCTGGCAGGGCGAGGCCAAGAACGGCGGCTATACCGTGCATGTGGGCGGCGAGAACAGCTACCTCGCGCTTTACACGCCGCGCACTGCGGCAGGCCAAGCGCCGGAAAGCTATGGCATCATCGGCGGGCTGAACCACCTGGCGGTGATCGTCGAGGATCTGGACGCCACCGAGGCCGCGGTGAAGGCCGCCGGGTTCACCCCGATGAACCACGGCGATTACGAACCGGGCCGCCGGTTCTACTTTCACGATGAGAACGGCATCGAGTACGAGGCGGTGCAATATGACTGAGCTGTTGCGGCCGGCGGCGGCGCCTGCCGCCGCCCCGCACGGCATTTTTTCGCGCAAACCTGTGGAAAACCCGCATAATCTGCACGGTTAGGCGGAATTGCGTCCGGCGGGCCTCTGCGGCCACTTGAAATCGGGCGCAGGATTGGGTCAGGTAATTGTCAACCGGACCGGAGGCCCCGCGGCTCATGCTGCGGGGCTGCGGTTTTCATAGAGACAAGAACAATAGAGCGACCTGGACCAATCACATGGAAAAGATCCCGATGACCCCGGCGGGTTTCTCCGCCCTGGAAAGCGAACTGAAGAACCTCAAATCCGTGGAGCGCCCGGCCATCATCCAGGCGATTGCCGAAGCCCGCGAGCTGGGCGATCTGTCGGAAAACGCCGAATACCACTCGGCCCGCGAAAAGCAGTCTTTCATCGAGGGCCGCATCAAGGAGCTGGAAGGCATCCTGTCGCTGGCCGATGTGATCAACCCGGCCAAGCTGTCCGGCGCCATCAAGTTCGGCGCCAAGGTGACGGTGGTGGACGAGGACACCGACGAGGAAAAGACCTGGCAGATCGTGGGCGAGCATGAGGCCAACATCGAAGCGGGCCTTCTGAACATCAAATCCCCGATCGCGCGCGCCTTGATCGGCAAGGACGAAGGCGACAGTGTGGAAGTGCGCACGCCCGGCGGCGAGCGCGCCTATGAGATTCTCAAGATCGTCTATTCCTGATCCGAGAGGCCGAGTGGTGATGACAGGCTCCAGCAGCAGTCCCGGCTCCGGTTCCCGTCCCGCAGGCGGCAGCCCGCTGCGGCGGCTCGAGGGGCCTGCCGGCAATGGGCTGGGCGGGGCCGAGATGGCCGCCATCGCCCTCGGCGCATTGTGGCTGCTGGCGGCGGTGGGCTTCTATGTCCTTGCGCCGGAAGATACCGGCCTGTCACAGTGGGCGGATCTGATCACCAGCGTGCTGGCGGTGGTGCTGCCGCTGGCGATGCTTTGGGTCGCGGCCTCTGCTGCGCGTTCGGCCCGGGTGATGCGGGAGGAGAGCGAGCAGTTGCAAGCCGCCATCGACGGGTTGCGCCAGAGCTACCTTGCCCAGGCCCAGCAGCATGCGGCGGTGGCCGAGACCTCGGTCGCGAAGCGGCTGGAGGAAATCGCCGAAGCCACCCGCAAGACCGAGACCGCGCTGGCCACCTTCCACACCAGCCGCCGCGCCAACCCGCTGCGCCCGGCCATCCCGGCCGAGGCGGCAGAGATGACCGCTGCCGAGCAGGGCTCGCTGGCGCTGGGCACCCAGGCGGCGGACACCGTGCCGCCGCTGCCCGCCGAGCAGTTCATTCGGGCGCTGAACTTCCCGGAAACCGCCGAGGACGAGGAAGGCTTTGCCGCCCTGCGCGCGGCGCTGCGCGACCGCAAGGCGGCGCAGGTGATCCAGGCGGCGCAGGATGTGCTGACGCTGCTGAGCCAGGACGGCATCTACATGGACGACCTGCGCCCCGACATGGCCCGGCCCGAGATCTGGCGCCAGTTCGGCCAGGGCGCGCGCGGCCGCGCGGTGGCGGCGCTTGGCGGCGTGCGCGACCGCACCTCTCTGGCGCTGACCGCGGCGCGGATGAAGCAGGACCCGATCTTCCGCGACGCGGCGCACCACTTCCTGCGCCGGTTCGACCAGATGTTTGCGGATTTCGAGGCCGAGGCCACCGACGGCGAGATTTCCGCGCTTGGAAACACCCGCACCGCCCGCGCCTTCATGCTTTTGGGCCGGGTGGCCGGGACCTTCGACTGATCGGGGCGGCACTGGCGGTCCGCTGCCTCCCCTGCCGACGGCAAAGCCGCCTGCAGGGCAGCCGGCACGAGTATTTTCCGGAAAGATGAAAAAGACGGGCGTCCCGCCGCGCGCCAGCGCTGCGCCCGGCCCAAAGGCGGGCAAGCATCTGTGATGCGCCGGGCCGCGGGCGGGAGCGCTGCGCCTACATCGCGAAACTGCCGTAAGGGATGAAGCGAACCGGATCGCCGGGCTTGATCTCAGCGGCGCCGTCGCCAAGCTCCACCAATCCTTCCGCCCAGCTGAGACCGCTGATGCGGCCGGAACCCTCGGATTTGAACACCTCCGCACGGCCGTCCCGCACCCGCGCCCGCAGGTACTCGCGGCGGCCCGGTTTCTTGCGCTTTTCGAAAGCGGCCGGCACCTCGAAGCCTTGCGGCTCTTGCCAGCCGGCACCGGCCATCAGCCCCATGGCAGGGCGGGCAAAGATCAGGGTGCAGACCAGCGCCGCCACAGGATTGCCCGGTAACCCGAAAACCGGCGTGCCCTGCCACATGCCCAGCGCCAGCGGCCGGCCGGGTTTCAGCGCAATGCGCCATTCCTGCATCGCGCCCGCCTCGCGCAAGAGCGCCGACATGTGGTCTTCGTCCCCGGCGGACGCACCGCCGGAGGTCAGGATCACATCCGTTTGCACCGCAGCGCCGTCCAGATGCGCCCGCAGCGCCCCGCGGTCGTCCTCCGCCTTGCCCAGGTCCACCGGCACAAATCCCAGCTGGCGGATCAGCGCCAGCAGCATTGGCCGGTTGGCATCGAAAATCTGCCCCTTGCCTGCGGGTTCCCCGGCTTCGACCAGCTCGTCGCCGGTGGAGAGCACACCCACGCGCAGCGGCAGCCGCACCGTAAGCTCTGCCAGCCCGGTGGCTGAGGCCAGAGCGAGATCGGCAGGGGTGATGACCCGGCCTGCGGGCAGGATGACCTCATCTGCGCAGACATCCTCGCCCGCCTTGCGGGTGTTGGCGCCGTGCTTCAGGGGGCCGTTGAAGGCGATCCGGGTGCCGTCAGTGTTGACGTCTTCCTCCAGGATCACCGTGTCCACGCCATCGGGCAGCGCCGCGCCGGTCAGGACCCGGATGGCGCTGCCTTCGGGCACGGTGCCGTCAAACGGCACCCCGGCAGCGGCCCGGCCCTGCACCAGCGGCAGCACATGCGGACCCGCCTCGCGGCCGCCGGCAAAACCGTAGCCGTCCACCGCCGTGTTCGGCAGCGGCGGGTTGGAGCGTTTGGCCAGTGCATCCTCTGCCAGCACCCGGCCCAGCGCATCTGTCAGCGGCACGGTCTCTGCGCCGGTCACCGGCCCCAGCCTGCCCCGGAGCAACGCCAGCGCGTCATCGACCGGGGTCCAGTCCACGCCCGCAGGCAGGGCAAAACAATCGTTGCTGAGCGGCGGCGGCGTCAGCCCGCCCGCCTCATCCGCAGCCAGTGCATTCAAGCGGTCCTCGTGCCCTGTGCCCAATATCCAAGCCTCCTCTTGTGCCTCCTGCGGCGCTGATGCCAGCATTCCGGCAAGCTCTTCTGCCGGAATACGGCTGAGCGTTTGCGACAACAGCCGCATTTGCACCCGGTCGCGTATTTCTTCCCGGCCTGCAACTGCCATTGCAGCCTTGACGGCCGGCTCGATCAATCCTGGCCAAATTTCCGCGAACACAATTTGCGCGTTCGCAACATTCTCGAAAGGCCAAACCGCGGCCTTGTGCCGGAGCCGCAACCGCTGCAGCACCGGCAGCCCCATCAGAACCTGGCTGCCAACCGTCGGATTGAAAAACAGCTGAAAACAGGAGGAGGCCGCCTTGGCTGCCAGATCCGCGCTGCGCCGTTCCGCCACGTCCTCATAGGTTATCCCGAACTTGCGATATGGAATGTCCGGCCAGCTTGCTTCATCGGGCGTGCCCCAGAACGGACCGGCGCCGCCAAACTTCCGGTTCATCTCGGAGGCGACGCCGAACCGGTTGTTGCTGCCGTCCTCTGCGTCTTCGATCCGTTCTTCCAGCCATTGCCAAAGGGCGAAGGGGTCATCCGATCCGGTAATCCGGCGCGCAAATCCCCGCGGGTATCCGAAAGGGAAATCAAAAGCCGCCAGCACCCGCCGCCCCTCAGCCTTTTCCTCGGCGAGAAAGCTGCTGATCCATGCCTCTGCCTCCATCCGGCTGCGGCAGTAAACCGGCTGCTCCGCGGTGCCGCCGCGCGCCACACCGAGCCAGATCGCGTCCTTGCTGGGGCGCCGGGGCTTGCGCTTGGCCGCGGACCAGTCGACGGCCAGGACGGTATCAAAGGGGGTCACAGCCCCAATTCCGCCTGGATATAATCCGCGATCGCTGACGTGTCGTTCAGATCGAACACCGGGCGGTCCAGCTCCAGCGGGGTGTCGCTGGCGACGGCCCGGATGCTGGGGTCCCGCAGCGCAATCAGTTCGGTGCCTGCCGCCTGCCGGAAGGCCTCGATCTTGGGATGCGGTTCGCGTTTGAAGCCCTCCACCAGCACCAGATCGACCGGATTGAGACGGGCCAGCAGCTCCGCCAGCGGCGGCTCTGCCGCGCCGCGCAGTTCCTGCATGATGGCGACGCGGCCGGCTGAGGCCAGCACCACCTCTGACGCGCCGGCCTGGCGGTGGCGGTGGCTGTCGGTGCCGGGCTGGTCCACGTCCGTTGCATGGTGGGCGTGCTTTATGGTGGAAACGGAGAATCCGCGGGCGCAGAACTCCGCCACCAGCCGTTCCATCAGCCCGGTCTTGCCGTTGTTCTTCCAGCCGGTGACGCCGTAGATCTTCACTTCAGCAGCGCCTCCGCCCGGGCCAGATCATCCGGCGTGTTGATGTTGAAGAACGGGTCGAAGGGGTCTGCCTCAAACAGCGCTTCGCGGCCGCCGTGCTGGTCGGTCCAGAGCACGACCTTGCGCAATCCGTCCTGCAACGCCGCGCGCAGGTCATCGCGCAGGGCGACGGGCCAGAGGCCGAAGGCCGGGTGCCGGTTGATGCGCTTGCCGCCGCCGGATTTCAGCGCCTCGTCGCCGGTGCGCGGTGTGGTGGCGAGCACCAGCGGCTGGTCCATGCCATTGGCTGCTGCGGTCAGCCGGGCCACTAGGTCCTGCGGAAAGAAGGGCGTGTCGGCAGCGGCAGTGACGATGGTGTCCGCGCCTTGCTCTGCCGCCCAGTCGAGACCTGCGAGCACGCCCGCAAGCGGACCGGCATAGCCTTCGATCGAGTCGGCAATGACCGGCAGCCCCAGGTCGGCAAACCGCTCCGGATCGCCATTGGCGTTGAGCGCCAGGCCTGCGACCTGCGGCGACAGGCGGTCTACGACACGGGACAGCAGGCTTTGGCCGCGGACTAGCAGCCGCCCCTTGTCGCCGCCGCCCATCCGGGTGGCAAGGCCGCCTGCGAGGATAACGCCCAAAGGCTTCTGTTCTGTCATTTATTCTCCTCCAGAGCCGGCCTCCGGTTAGCCGTCCGCACTCTTCCGCCTGTGTTTTTTCTCCTCCACCGGCGCGTCCTTGGGGTCCATGTCGCGCACCAGGCGCTCCTCGCCCGAGAGGCAGATGAACCGCTGGCCGCGCATCCGGCCGATCAGGGTGAGACCGACCTCGCGCGCAATCTCCACGCCCCAGGCGGTGAAGCCGGAGCGCGAGGCCAGCACCGGGATGCCCATCATCGCGGTCTTGATCACCATCTCAGAGGTCAGCCGACCTGTGGTGTAAAGGATTTTGTCCGCGGCCTCGGCTTGCTCCGACAGCATCCAGCCGGCAATTTTGTCCACCGCGTTGTGGCGGCCGACGTCCTCCATATAGACCAGCGGGCGGTCCTGCTGGCAGAGCACGGTGCCATGGATGGCGCCAGCCTCCAGATAGAGCGAAGGCGTGCGGTTGATCTTATGCGCCAGTGCATACAGCCAGGAGGTGCGGACCTCGGCCCGCGGCAGGCGCACGTCCTCCAGCCCCTCCATCATGTCGCCGAAGACGGTGCCGACCGCGCAGCCGGAGGTGCGGGTCTTCTTCTTCAGCTTCTCCTCGTGGCTGGTTTCTACCGCGGTGCGCACCACCACTGTTTCCAGGTCCTCGTCATAATCGACGCGGGTCACCTCATCCTCGTCGCGCAGCATCCGCTGGTTGCGCAGGAAGCCGAGCGCCAGATATTCCGGGTAGTCGCCGATGGTCATCGCGGTGACAATTTCCTGCGAGTTCAGGAAGATGGTCAGCGGGCGCTCCTCGACCACAGCGATCTCGCTTTGCTCGCCATTCTGGTCGACACCGGTGACGGCGCGCGTTAGCCGCGGGTCGGAGACACCGGGGGCGATCAGATATTCTGACGTGATATCCATACTCACCAATTGCATTCCTTCTGCGTCCGCCGTAGGGCGGTTCAACGCAATCTAGGACGCGCAGATGGCAATCACCACCACCAAATCGGCCTTCTGGAAGGGGTTTCGCGACAGCGCGCCTTTCCTGTTCATGGCTTCGCCCTTCGGCTTTCTGTTCGGGGTGCTGGCAGCAGAGGCCGGGCTGATCGTGCCGGAGGCCTTTGCCTTCTCGCTGACGGTCTTTGCCGGCGCCGCCCAGTTCACAGCACTGCAGCTGATGCAGGAAAATGCGCCGCTGATCATTATCCTGATATCGGCACTGGCAGTGAACCTGCGGATGGCGATGTATTCGGCCTCGCTGACGCCCTACCTGGGCGATGCACCAATGTGGCAGCGGGCAATTGCCGCCTATTTCATCGTCGATCAGTCCTATGCGCTGTCGGTCGTGCAGTTCGAGACAGAGCCGGAAATGCCGCTACCGCAGCGGGTCGCGTATTTCTTTGGCACCAATGGCCTGATCACCCCGGCCTGGGTGATTGCCACTGCGCTGGGGGCGCTGGTCGGCACCCGCATCCCGGAGAGCTGGGGGGTGGATTTCGTGCTGCCGCTGGCCTTTCTGGCAATGATCGGGCCGATGCTGCGCACACCTGCGCATGTCGCAGCGTGTTTTGTGGCAGTTGCGGCCTCGCTGCCCGCGGCAGCCCTGCCCTATAACCTGGGGCTGATTGTGGCGGGGATTGCCGGCATGGTCGCGGGCGCTCAGGCCGAACTGTGGCTGGAACGGCAAAAGGCCAAGGCGGAGGGCGCAAAATGAGCAGTATCCCCACACCCGTCTTGTGGACCGTGATCATCGGGCTGGCGCTTGGCAGCTATGGCTTGCGGTTTGCCTTCATCGGTTTCATGGGCGGAAAGCCAATCCCCGAGTGGCTGATGCGGCATCTGCGCTATACCGCCGTGGCAATCATCCCGGCCCTGGTGGCGCCGCTGGTGGTCTGGCCTGCCCCGACAGGCGGAGACCCAAGCTTGATGCATTTTGCAGCCGCCGCCGCGACCTTTGCCGCGGGTTATCTGACCCGCAACGTGCTGATCGGCCTTGGGACCGGCGGGCTGTGCCTGCTGCTTTTGTATCTCGCCGCCTGAGCGCTGCTTGCCGGGTTAAGGGACGCGCAAGCGTCCGCGCCCATAGGCGCGGCTTGCCCTTGAGGCGGCGGGGAATGCGGTAGACTTGGCAACGGCCTTGAGGGCAAACCTGCCCTTCAAGGCCTTCTCAGCAAATCCCAGCCGTGCGCAGCGTGGCCCGCGCTTGCAACAGGGGAAGGTTTACTCAGCCGCGTTCAGCGCAGCATCGCTCTTGGTGATACCCGCCTGCAAATCTGCGCTGTCGTTTTCGTAGTAGCGTTCGGTCACCACGCCGGGAAGCTGCCCAAACTGTTCTGCCAGCTTCTCAGGATAAAAGGTGCGGTCCAGGCTTTCGAACCCCGGAACCTGCTGCAGGATGCCAATTGTCGCCTGGGCACAGAAAGCGCCGGGAACCCGGCCATTGTTTATCGCCAGCTGATAGGCTTTCTCTGCCTGTTCCGGAGCAACCTCGATACGCTGCACGACAACGTGATAAGTGCTGCGTGCATGCGCCCCGCGGTAGGCCTTTTCTACAGCCGGTGTAATGCCGTGAATAACGTCGTCTCGTTCCGGCACAACGGAAGCATAAAAAGACCCGGCCGGATCGAAAATCACCCGCTCGGAGGCATTGATCATGAGCGATGTGTGGCCGCCCCGCCCGGTGCGGTTGTTGATCATCGTATACAGGGTGAGCGCGGGCGGGCCAGGGTGGCGGTAGGCCACCTTGGCCAGGGTTTCGGCATCAGCGTTGGGCTGCTGCGGTGCCGCGCAACCCGCAAGCGCCAGCATCACCGCGCCGAGGCAGAGCAGATTGCGCATCAAGGCGTCCTTAATTTCAGGAAGCGAAAACGGCCAGGAACAGCGCCAGGAAGACCATCGCAATGCAGAAGCGGGTCACAAAGGTCAGGAAGCCGGAGTAGGTTTTTTCCTGAACGGTGGTGTCCATGGTGCCGTGCTGATGTTCAGCCATGTGAGTTATCCCTCGAATTCACGTGCATTTTCACGGTGATTACCGGATTTGCCGCGTCCTGTCACCACGTCATTCGGGCGCATCCGGGTGAAATGCCCCTGGAAAACCGCGGAAAACCGGCCGGTTTTCCGCGGCGGCTGCCCGTGCGGCGAATCGCGCGGCCCGCTGCGGGTCAGTCCTGCTGCAGGTCCGAGGCCAGGCGGAAGCCGATACGGTTGGCAGGCGCTTCCTCACGCGCTTTCGGCACCGCGCGCAGCATCACATTGAGCTGGCTCACGTGCTGCACCAGCTGGGTGCGGGAGCCGTTTGGTTCGCTGCCGTAGAAAGTGATGATATCGGGGTCGAAATACCCCATCCCCTCGATCCTGAGCACGCCGGTATTGCCGCCGGTAAAACCCATCGCGACCTCGTGTTCGGCGTCCAGTTGCTGCTCGAAGTTCTGGATATAGAGGATCAGCCGCTCGTAGGCCCAGCGGGCCGGGCTTTTGGCGGCATCCGGTTTCTGCAGCTTCTCCGGCACCTTGCTGAGGCCTGCGCAGGCATCAGGATCGGAGTGGACTTCATGCACGCAGGGCAGCACCGCCGCCTCTGCCGCCTCGGCGCTGGTGGAAATCTCGTCGCCCATGGTGCTTCCCCTTCCTGCGGGGTGCGCATCACCCCTTGTTCTGATACAGCCAGGCGCCGTCGTTGCGCTTCCAGCGGTCCACCTGGCCAGTATGGTACAGATGATTTACATGGGCCACCGCCTCGACCAGTGCAAGCCCGTACTCGCCCTCGCCGATTGTGCGCTTGAACAGGGGCGCAAAGCAATCGGCGGCAGTGCGGGGCTCGGACAGGTGATCCATCAGCCGCTCCAGCGCGCCGTGGTGGTTGCCGATCAGCTGCTGCATCCTGAGCGGCAGACGTGAAAACGGCAGCTTGTGGCCGCCCAGGGCAAGATGATCCGAGCGCGCCAGTTTCGACAGCCGCTCGCAGCTTTCCAGCCATTCGCCCAGCGGGTCGGCCATCGGCTCGGTCGCGTAGACGCCGATGTTGGGGCTGATGGTCGACAGGATCTGATCGCCGGTGATCACCAGATTGTCATCCCGGCTCCAGAAGGTTGCGTGCTCCGGCGCGTGGCCGTTGCCGGTGTGCACATCCCAGTCGCGCCCGCCCATGCGGATCACGTCGCCCTGCTTGATGCGGGTAAAGCCCAGCGGCAACGGATGCACGGTGTCGGCAAAATTGAAGGGCCGGTCCTTGACGCGCTTGTCATAGACCTCCGGCGCCATGCCGGCGCTGCGGTAATAGGCCAGGGTTTCTTCCGGCCACACCTCCTGCACGTCCAGCGTCAGCATACGGGCAAACAGCCAGGCGGTGCGCGTGGTGACCAGCTCGGCGCCGTGTTCGCTCTGAAACCAGCCGGCAAGGCCGATGTGATCGGGATGGTGGTGGGTGCCTACTACCCGCGTCACCGGCTTGCCCTGCAGCGGGCCGGCCATCAGGCTCTCCCAGATCCCGCGGCTCTTGCGCGAGTTGAAGCCGGTGTCGATCACCGTCCAGCCGTCGCCCTCGTTCAGCGCATAGATGTTCACATGATCGAGCTTCATCGGCAGCGGCTGGCGCATCCAGAGGACGCCCTCGGCCACCTCAATCGCCTCGCCCTGCGCGGGCGGTTCTTCCCACGGGGTGCGGGGGGAGACGTCGGGGATGTCGGTCACGGCTGTCAGCCCGCCAGTTCGTCGAGGCTGAGTGCGAAGGTGCCCTCTGCCCCGGCCTGCGCATGGGCCAGCAGCGCCGCATGCTCCGGCAGCATCCGGGTGATGTAGAAGCGCGCCAGCTTCTCGCGCGCACCGCCCCGGTCCGCCATTGCGGCAGACAGGTGGTAATGGCCGCCCAGCACCCGGGCAAAGGCGCGCAGGTACGGAACCGAGCCGGCGAAACGGTCCTGCATGTCCTGCTGCGCTACCAGCCATTCGGTGGCTTCGCGCAGGGACTCGCAGGCCTGCCAGACAGCTTCGGCCATGTTCGGATGGGTGGCGCGGGCGCGTTCGGCCTGTTCCTCGATCTCGTCGATCAGGGCAAAGGCCATTTCGCCGCCGTCCATCATCTTGCGCGCCACCAGGTCCATCGACTGGATGCCGTTGGTGCCCTCGTAGATCGCCGTCACCCGCACGTCGCGGTAATACTGCGCGGCGCCAGATTCCTCGATGAAGCCCATGCCGCCATAGACCTGCACCCCGGTTTCCGAGACCCGCATGCCGGTGTCGGTGCCAAAGGCTTTGGCAATCGGCGTCAGGAACGCCGCGCGGGCGGCCCAGCTGCTGTCGCCGGTGGCGGTCTGCATGTCGATGGCGCGGGCGCAGGCCATGAGGATCGCGCGGGCGGCAAACAGGTCCGCCTTCATCTCCATCAGCATCCGGCGCACGTCGGCATGGTCGGCGATGAAGCCGCTGGCGGTCTTGCCCTGCTTGCGTTCCAGCGCATAGGCCAGCGCGTGCTGATAGGCGCCCTCACCCGCGCCGACTCCCTGTCCGCCGACGCCGACGCGCGCATTGTTCATCATAGTGAACATCGCAGCCATGCCGCCGTGCTCCGGCCCGACCAGCCAGCCGGTGGCGCCGTCGAACTGCATCACACAGGTGGGGGAGCCGTGCAGGCCCATCTTGTGCTCCAGGCTCACCACCTTCAGATCATTGGCCTTGCCCGGGTTGCCGTCCGCATCCGGCAGGTATTTCGGCACCAGGAACAGCGAGATCCCCTTGGTCCCCGGCACCCCGTCGGGCAGCCGCGCCAGCACCAGGTGGCAGACGTTGCCGCAGAAGTCGTTGTCGCCCCAGGAGATGAAGATCTTTTGCCCCGAAATGGCGTAGGTGCCATCGCCATTGGGCTCCGCCTTCGATGTAAGTGCGCCGACATCGGACCCGGCCTGCGGTTCGGTCAGGTTCATGGTGCCGGACCATTCGCCCGAAATCAGCTTGGGCAGGTACAGCTCCTTGATTGCATCCGCGGCATGGTGCTCCAGCGCCTCGATCTGGCCCTGGCTCAGCAGCGGCGCCAGCTGCAGCGACAGGCAGGCGCCGGCCATCATCTCGTAGACTGCGACCGCAACCGTCTGCGGCAGCCCCATGCCGCCGTGCTCCTCCGCAGCGCTGATGCCGACCCAGCCGCCCTCGCGAATGGCCTGGTAGCCATCGGCAAATCCGGGCGAGGTCCGCAGCACGCCGTTTTCCAGATGCGCGGGATGCAGGTCGCCGTTGCGCTGCAGCGGAGCCATCACCTCGTCGCACAGCTTGCCTGCCTCTGTCAGGATTGCGCTCACGGTGTCGGGCGTGGCCTCGGCAAAACGGTCAGTGGCGGGGATGCTGTCATAGCCCACAACGTGGTTCAGCAGAAATTCATACTCGGAAACGGGGGCGCGAAAAGTCATGGGCGTCCTCTGACGGGGGTTTCTGGGGCGTGCGGTCACGGGCAGTCTTGGCTTCCCGGCCCGGGCCTATTATTGTCTGTGGCTTGTCCGATTACCTAACCGGGCGCCCAATTCAATCAACCAAAACGCCGCGTCACCCGGAATGCCCCAGCAGAGCACTGAAATTCTTGCCGCAACGGCAGGCGGCATTGCCCGCGCCGCGCAGCTTCTGCAGGCCGGGCAGCTGGTCTCCTTCCCGACCGAGACGGTCTATGGCCTGGGCGCCGATGCCCGGCAGGGCAAAGCGGTTGCCGCGATCTACGAGGCCAAGGGGCGGCCCTCGTTCAACCCGCTGATTGCCCATGTGCATTCGGCGGAGGCCGCGCGGCGCTACGTGGAATGGAATGACGTTGCGGAACAGCTGGCAGAGGCGTTCTGGCCCGGACCGCTGACCCTGGTGCTGCCGCTGCGGGAGGGCCACGGGATTTCGCCGCTGGTCACCGCCGGGCTGGAGACGCTCGGCGTGCGGGTGCCCGCGCATCCGGCGGCGCAGGCGCTGCTGCGGGAGCTGGACGGGCCGGTGGCAGCACCATCCGCCAACCCCTCCGGCAAGATCAGCCCGACCACGGCGGCCCATGTGAAGGCCGGGCTGGACGGCCGGATTGCCGCGATCCTGGACGATGGCGCCTGCGGGGTCGGGCTGGAGTCCACCATCATCGGGCTGGCGGGGCCGGAACCGGTGCTTCTGCGCCCCGGCGGGCTGGCGGCGGAGGAGATCGAGGCAGTGCTGGGCCGCAAGCTGGCAGAGCGGGATGTGCACGACCCGCTGACCGCCCCCGGGCAGCTGCTGTCGCACTATGCCCCTGGCGCGCCCGTGCGACTGAATGCTGACGCGCCCGCCGAGGACGAGCTGTATCTCGGCTTCGGCCCCGGCCCCTGCGACCTGAACCTGTCCGAACATGGCGATCTGGCGGAGGCCGCGGCCAATCTCTTCGGCCATCTCCACCAGCTCGACGCGCTTGGCAAGCCGATCGCTGTCGCCCCGGTGCCGGAGCACGGGCTGGGCGAAGCCATCAACGACCGCCTGCGCCGCGCCGCCGCACCGCGGGACTGAGAACCGCCGACCGCGGCAGCGCCCATCGCGGATGGGCGCCCTGCCCCAAGGGGTTTGGGATTATCTCCGATAATCAAAAAAACGCGCGGGAGCCTTCCCCCAGCACGGCCTCTGCCGCGTGCGGTCAGGCGTGGCCGGCGCTGGCGGAGAGGGTCAGCGGATCGACGCCAAGGGTCTTCAGGGCCGCCTCCCATTTGCTGTCATCCGCGAGGCCGAACACCAGTTCCGGGCTGGCATCCGTTGTCAGCCAGCCGTTCATGGCGATCTCCGATTCCAGCTGCCCCGGCCCCCAGCCGGCATAGCCCAGCAGGACCAGCAGGTCCTGCGGCCCCTCGCCGCGGGCAATGTCCTCCAGAATATCCAGCGTTGCTGTCATCGAGAACCCGCCAGGCACCTTCAGCGAACTGACATCCGATTCGTAGTCCGGCGTGTGCAGCACGAAGCCGCGCTGGGTCTCCACCGGGCCGCCGAACCGCACCGGCAGCGCCGATGCAGCGCTGCCTTCGCCGCCCATGTCCAGCTGCTCCAGCAAATCCCCCAGCGCCACCCCGTCCGCAGGCTTGTTGACGATCAGGCCCATCGCGCCCTCCTCGCCGTGCGAGCACAGGAAGATCACCGAATGCTCAAATCTCGGGTCGCCGATTCCGGGCATTGCAATCAAGAGCTTGCCAGTCAGATCCATGAAGTTCCGTCTTTCTGCTGCCTCCCCCCACCATGACGCGCGCCCGCTTCCCGCGCAAGGGGCGCATCGGCGCAACCCCGCGCAGGCTCCGGCAAATTTGCCGCAAACACAGGGGGATGATGGGATTATGACCGGATCGTGACTTGGCAAACCGGGCTGGCGGGCGCATTTATTCTTGCATGAGACAGATGCTGACCAAATCCGCTGCCGCCGCGGCTGCCCTGTTTGCCGCCGCTGCCGCCGCGCCAGCCAATTCCGGCAGCCTGGATGGCGATATCGTGCGGATCGAGGTTCTGGACGGCGGCATGACGCCGCGCGGCACCCACATGGGTGCGCTGAAGATCACCCTGCAGCCCGGATGGAAGACCTATTGGCGGGCGCCTGGCGATGCCGGCATTCCGCCCAGCTTTTCCTGGCGCGGCGCCCGCAATGTCGGCGCACTGTCGATCACCTGGCCCTCGCCCGAGGTGTTTATGACGTCCGGCTACCGCACCATCGGCTACCATGATCAACTGGTGCTGCCGGTGGAAATCACCCCCGAGAACCCGGGCAAGCCGGTGCGCCTGAAGGGGCGGATGCAGCTTGGGGTGTGCAAGGATGTTTGCGTGCCGGCCGAGCTGAAGTTCGACCATCAGCTGGACAGCAATTCAGGCCGCAACCCAGCAATTGCCGCCGCAATGGCCAGCCGCCCCTGGTCGGCCAAGGAGGCGGGTGTGCGTGCGGCATCCTGCAGCCTGCGCCCTTCCGACTACGGCATGACGGTCACTGCCCGCATCTCGATGCCCTCTGCCGGCGGCGAGGAGGTTGCAGTGATCGAACCGGGCAACCCCAAGCTTTATGCCGGCGAAACCAAGACCCGGCGCGAAGGCGGGCAGTTGGTGGCGGAGACCGAGTTCCTGCCGGCGGACGGCAAGGCCTATGCCATCGACCGCTCGCAGCTGCGGATTACGGTGCTGGGGAAAAGCCATGCTGTTGATATTCAGGGCTGCAGTGCTGGATGAGCACGCTAGACGGCCCTGCCCGCCCGGTCCTTGGCACCATTGCCGTTGTCTGCCGCCATTTCGGCGGCCAGGATCATGTGATCCTGGTGCAGCGCGGCAAGGAGCCGAACGCAGGCTGGTGGGGATTTCCCGGCGGCCATGTGGAAATGGGCGAGACCGCGCTGCAGGCCGCTGCGCGCGAGCTGATGGAAGAGACCGGTGTGACTGCCCGGCCGCTGGAATATCTCACCAATGTGGATGTGATCTCGCGCGGAGCGCCGGGTACGGCGCTGCGCCAGTATCTGCTGACCGTGGTGCTGTGCGAACACCTGAGCGGTGACCCGGTGCCGGATGATGACGCCGAACAGGCAGAGTGGATCCCCGTTGACGGCATCGAGACCCGCGGCCTGCAGCTGCTGGACCAGGTGGCTGAGGTGGCGAGGCTGGCTCAGGCCCGCTGGCGGGTGTTGAGCCGGTAAGCGATACCGCCCGCTGCATAGGCCAGCAATGCCAGCAGCAGCGCGCCTGCGGCAAATGCCAGCAGACCCGCCCGCACCGGTTCCATCGCCGCCAGCACCGGAATCATCCGCAGCGCCGGATGCAGGGCGCCGGAGGCCATCGCCCAGCCCAGCGTCAGCACCAGCCAGCCCAGCTGCGCCAGCGCCGTGCCCAGGACCAGCCAGCGCAGGCGCCCCGCCTGTTGCCGCAGGGCGCGGCGCAGGGAGGTCAGCGGCCGCGACAGATCGCGCTGCATCGCCACCAGCGCAGGCACCACCAGCAGCACCAGGAACATCCCGAAGCCAAGGCCGTAGACCAGCGTGATCACCGTCGGCTTCAGGAACTGCGCCTGCTGCGAACGCTCAAACAGCAGGGGCGCCAGGCCGAGAACCGTGGTCATCGTGGTCAGCATCACCGGGCGCAGCCGGTCTGCCGCCGCGTCGATGATCGACGGGATCAGCCCGCGGTCCTCGGCATACTGGTCAATGGTTGTCACCAGCACGATGGAATCATTGATGATGATCCCGGTCATCCCCAACAGGCCCACCACGGTGAACATGGAAAGCGGCACCTCCCACATGTAATGGCCCCAGATGGTGCCGACGAGGCCGAAGGGGATGATTGCCATCACCACCAGCGGCCGGGTCCAGCTGGCAAAGATCCAGGCCAGAACCAGATAGATTCCGGTAAGGCAGAGGATCAGCCCGGTGCCGGCTTCCTGCAGGAAGCTCTGTTCCTGTTCTGCCAATCCTGACAGGCGCCATTCCACTTGCCGCTCGCTTGCGATCCTGGGCAGGATCTCGTTCTGCAGCGCCTGCGTCACCGCCTCGGCGCGGGCCGGATTGTCCTCGGAAATATCGCCGGTCACGCTGATCACTCGGATGCCGTTCTCGCGGCGCACAGTGGAAAAACCGGTGCGCTGTGTGACCGAGACGATATCGGCAAGCGGCACATAGATGCCGCTGGGCGCCCGCATCAGGGTGCGCTCCAGAAAATCGGCGGTCAGCTCGTTCTCCGGCAGTTCCACCCGGATCTTGGCGCTGCGCGGGCCGTCGGGATAGGTCGCGGCCTCAATGCCGTTGAGCCGCGCCCGGAGCGCTTGGCCCAGGCTGCCGATGGTGAAGTTCAGCGCCTGCCCCTGAGGGGTAAGGTCGAGGATCACCTCCTCCTTGTCATAGGCGAGATTGTCCTCGACAGCCGAGACTTCCGGGAAGCGCAACAGCGCGGTTTTCAGGTCTTCGGAAGCATCTTTCAGCACCTGAATGCTGGAACCTGAGAATTGCACGTCGAGCGCATCGCCGCCCGGCCCTGACCGCCAGCCGCGGAAGTAGACCGTTTCCGCCAGCGGGTGCTGGACGACCCGCTCCTGCAGCTCAGCCACAAAGGCAAAGCTGGAATAGGGGCGCAAGTCGGCGTCGATCAGTTCGATCGAGATGCCGCCGAGAAGATCCTTGTCTTTGGTCTCCGCCCCGCTCAATCCCCGGCCGGCATTGCCGCCCACCTCGGTCATCACGAACTCCAAGGGGTTGCGGCCATAGCGTTCTTCGTACTCGGCGCCCAGTGCCTCAGCCGCGCGCTGCATTTCACGCATCATCGCCAGGGTGTCGGCGCGGGTGGCGCCCTCCGCCATGGCGAAATTGCCGGTGACCGAGCCGCGCTCCGGCGCATTGAAGAAGCGCCATTGCACATCGCCGTTGATGAACAAGGCCGCCTGGCTGGCCAGGATCGCCAGCGCGCCTGCAAGCACCGCATAGCGCGCGGTGACAACAACGCCCATCAGCGGGCGGAAGGCATGGTCGCGCAGCCAGCGGAAGCCGCGGTTCGCCATCCGGTTCGGCCAGTCGTACCAGTGGTGCGCCTGGGCATGGGCCAGCGCATGGGCCAGGTGGTTGGGCAGGATCAGGAAGCATTCCACAAGGGATGCCGCCAGCACCGCAATCACGGTGAAGGGAATGTCGCGGATCAGCGTGCCGAAATGCCCGCCCACCAGGGTCAGGCCGAAGAAGGCAATAATGGTGGTGAGAGTTGCGGCAAAAACCGGCATCGCCATGCGGCGGGCGGCATTCTCAGCCGCTTGCATCGGGCTTTCGCCCAGCCGCCGGAACCGGAAGTCGGCGTGTTCGCCCACCACGATGGCGTCATCCACCACGATCCCCAGGGTGATGATCAGGCCAAAGAGGCTGACCATGTTGATGGTGATCCCGGCTGCATACATAAGCGCCACCGCAGCAAACATCGAGGCCGGTATGCCCATCGCCACCCAGAAGGCAATGCGGGTGTTGAGGAACAGGAACAGGAGGCAAAGCACCAGCCCGAGCCCCATCAGACCGTTGTCGACCAGAATGTCCAGGCGGTCGGTGATGCGCTCGGCGCGGGTGCGGATCAGCTGCGCGGTCACTCCCTGCGGCAGGCTGGCCTGCATCTCGTCCACCACTTGCTGCACCTGGTGCTGCAGCCGGATCGCATCGCCCTGATCCGAGCGGTCCACCCTGATCGACATCGCCGGGTTGTCATCGACGAAATAGGAACGGTTGCGATCGACGCCTTCAACCCGCACCCGCGCCACATCGGCGATGGTCAGCACCGAGCCGTCGGCATTGGTGCGCAGGACGATGGCATTCAGCTGATCCGGCCTGCGTTTCTCGCTGCCGGTGCGCACGCGGGCGTTGGCCCCGCTCACATCGCCAGCGGGATCTGCATCGACCTCCGCAGCAATAGCTTCGGCAATTTCGCGCATGGTGACGTCGTGGGTGATCAGCTTGGCGGTGGGCACTTCGACGATGGTCTGCGGTGCCGCCATGCCGCGGATCGTGGTGCGGGTGACGCCGGCCTCAAAGAGGCGCACCACCAGTTCATCGGCAAACAGCCCCAGCTGCCCCGCCCCGACCGGCCCGGTGATCACCACGTCGGTCACCCGGTCCCGCCAGGCGCCGCGCCGCACTTCCGGCTTTTCGGCCTCTTCCGGCAGAGTGGTGATACTATCCACCGCGGCTTGCACATCGTCGGTGGCCTGCCCCATTTCAGAGCCGGGCTCAAACTCCAGCGTCAGCGTCGCCCGCCCTTCGCGGGAGGTGGAGGAGGTCTCCTCCACCCCGTCCACCGCCAGCAGGGCGGGTTCCAGCACCTGAACGATGGCGCTGTCCACATCCTCGGGGCCGGCGCCCTCCCATTCGACGGTGACGGTGACGCTTTCGACAATCACATCGGGGAAAAACTGAGCCCGCATGTTGGGCATCGCCGCAGCGCCCAGCACCAGCATGATCACCAGAAGAAGATTGGCCGCCGTGCGGTGGCGGGTGAAGTAGCTGAACAGCCCGCGGGCCTGCCGGGGGAGCCTGCGCGCCATCGGCCTCAGCCTCCCATCCGGGATTCAATCCGGCTGACCAGCTGCGCGGGCACTTTCGCCTCGGCGAGCTGCTGCAGCATCTTGGCCTTCATCTCCGAGGGCATCCGGCTGTTGCCCTCAACCAGCGCCACCAGCCGGGCGCGGCGCTCGTCCGTCAGTTCGATCAGCTCCGGCAGCGCCTGCACCCCCGCGCCCTGGCGCACGGGACGCACCTTGATGCCCGCACCCAGCAAAGGCGTGCGCCCGGTGACAACTTCGCGCCCCTCCAGCCCGGATCCGCGGATCAGCACGTCATCGCCCTGGCGGCGCACCAGTTCCACGGGCAGCGCCTCCAG
This sequence comes from Leisingera sp. McT4-56, assembly GCF_020514995.1. Lineage (NCBI taxonomy): Bacteria > Pseudomonadati > Pseudomonadota > Alphaproteobacteria > Rhodobacterales > Roseobacteraceae > Leisingera > Leisingera sp. McT4-56. The sequence continues at coordinate 62,926 of NZ_JAJALF010000002.1, forward strand.
CCGGTCTTCTGGGCCCAGCAGCAGCACCGAACCATCGGCGCCCAGCGCAGAAGCCGGAACCCGCGCCACCGCGCGGACCTCCGGCTCTGTCACATGGACGGTCACGAAATCCCCCGGCTTGAAACCCGGCGCAGCGTCCAGGCTGGCATAGACCAGCCGCCCGGTCTGCCCATCGCCCGCTGCACCGCTGGCACGCGAAATCCGCCCGGTTGCACTGAGACCGGCGCCAGCCGCATCCAGCGACACCCGCACCGGGGCTTTCAGCAGATGGCCGTCGCCGTCCAGCAGCCGGGCATATTGCGCGGTCGAGACCCTGAACGCCGCCTCCAGCAGGTCCGGGTCGACCAAATCCGCGAGTTTCTCATTGGCGGACACAAGCCGGCCCTGCACCAGGCTGACCGATTGCAATGTGCCGTCAAAGCCTGCCTTGATGGTGGTGTCGTCCAGATCGCGCCGCGCCTCGTCCAGTGCGATTTGCGCCCGGGCCACCCGCGTGGCGGCCTGATCCGCCCGCGCCTCAGCTTGGCTGACCGCCTGGCGGCGAGAGATCACGGTCTGGCGGGCCTGCACCGCAGCCAGTTCCGCAGTTTCAACCGTGGCTGCGGTGCCGACGCCGCGTTCCTGCAAGTCCAGCTGCCGCTGGAACGCGCGCTCGCGCAGCTGCGCCTGGTCCTGGGTCGCCTGCAATTCGTCCTGCGCCAGGATCAGCGCCCGGCCCGCGTCGCGCTCCTCGGCGCGGGCATCCATCATGTCGGCCTCTGCCCGGTCCAGCACCGCTTGCGCATCCGCAGGGTCGATCTGCACCAGCACCTCGCCCGCCTGCACCGCACCGCCTTCCTCGAAATCCTCAGAAAGCTGAACCACCCGGCCGCCGACAGCCGTGCGCAATTCCAATGTGCGGCGGCTTTCAACCCGGCCGAAGGCGGTCAGTTCCGGTGCCACTGTCTGCAGGTCCGCAGTCACCAGATTGACCGCAAACACCCGTTCCCGCACCGGCGGCGCCTTGCGTTCGGCAGTGAGCTGCGCCTCGATGGCGCCAAAGATCAGCTGCCCGGCATAAAGCAGCAGAGCCGCCGTCAGCGACGCCAGGAAAAGCCCCATCAAACTCTGACGCAAAAAGCGCATGTCTCTCCCTTCCGGTGGCGGCTGCTGCCGGAGCCGCGCATGGGCTGCCAAAGCGCAAATGCCTTGTGCCCGCTTGGAAATATACGATTTTCCGCGCAGGTTTGCGAGGTTACACGCCGTGCACGGTTACTTCCGTCGCAGATGTTCTTCCAATCTGGGCATGATTTCCACGAAATTGCAGGGCCGGTGGCGGTAATCGAGCTGTTTTGACAGGATTTCATCCCAGCCGTCCTTGCAGGCGCCGGGGCTGCCGGGCAGCGCGAACAGGTAGGTGCCGCCCGCAACGCCGCCAGTGGCCCGCGACTGCACCGCGCTGGTGCCGATTTTCTGCATGGAGACCCAGGTGAAGACGGTGCCGAAGGCCTCGATCTCCTTCTCGTATACGTCGCGGTGCGCTTCCACCGTTACGTCGCGCCCCGTCAGGCCGGTGCCGCCGGTTGAAATCACCACGTCCACCTTGGGATCGGCAATCCAGGCCCGCAGCTGGGCGGCGATCTCTGCCCGCTCGTCGGGAATGATCTTGCGGTCGGCCAGGGTATGGCCCGCCTCCCGCAGCCGGTCGACCAGCACCTGGCCGGAGCGGTCGTCCTCCATCCTGCGGGTATCCGAGACCGTCAGCACCGCAATGCGGACCGGGATGAATTCCATGCTTTCGTCAATACGGGACATCTACGCCCTCTCCATGATTGCCAGCCGAACGGCCAGCCCTGCAAAAATTCCGGCCGAGACCCGGCCCAGCCAGCGCGCAATGACCGGCGAGCCTGTCAGCTGCCGCCCGGCCTGGCCTGCGAAAATGCCCACCAGGCCGTTGATGATGAATCCGCCCGCAGCCAGGATCAGCCCGAAGATCAGGAATTGCATCAGCACCGGCCCGGCCGCAGGCGTCACGAATTGCGGCACAAAGGCCAGCACGAACAGGATCACCTTGGGATTGGTCAGGTTGACGAGGAAACCGGAGCGGAACGCCCGCCGGGCAGGCACCGCAGGCGCATCTGCCCGGGCCGGCCCGCTGCGCAAGGCATCCCAGGCCAGGAACAGCAGATAGGCCACGCCGGCCCAGCGGATCACATCAAACAGCGCAGGCATGGCAGAGACCGCAGCCCCCAGCCCGAGACCGGCCAGCGCCACATGCACCATGCTGCCCGCAGAGATGCCGGCGCTGGCTGCCACCGCCGCGGCGCGGCCGGAGCGCAGCCCCTGCCCAAGGCAGAACATCATGTCCGCGCCCGGCGTCAGGTTCAGCGCCAGCGCCGCCGGGATGAAGGCCAGGAGGGTCACGGGATCAATCACGGCTCCACCTCGAACCAGCTCACGCCGGGACCGAGGTTTGCCACCTCCGTCTTGCCCAGATTGCCGCGAAAGCCCCAGCAGTCATGCACATGGCCGCACAGCAACAGCTGCGGCTGGATCCGCTCTGCCGCGGCCCGGACCGCGGTGGAACCGACAGACTGCCCGCGGGAGGTCACATCGCCCAGCCCCCTGGGCGGAGAATGGGAAATCAGGATATCCGCATGATCGCAGGCCGCCAGCATCGCGCCCGCCTGCACTTCGCTCAGATCGCAGGACCAGCCGCCAAAAGGCGTTTCCGGCACGCCGTATCCCAAACCGAACAGACGCAGCCCTTCGAAATCCGTGCCTTCTCCGTGCAGAACGGTGGTATTTGCAAATCCAGCGGCGCGCAGTTCTTCGGCGCTTTCACCGTTGCCGGGCACGGCAATCATCGGCGCCTTCAGCCCTGCCAGCATGATCACGGCGCTGTTCATGCCCATCCGCATGTTGCAGAAATCACCGGCCCCGATCACCAGATCCGCGCCCGCACTGGCCGCCACGATGTCCGCAGCGTGGGAGGCTGAAAGATGCAGATCGGAGAATGCCAGTATTTTCATGGGCTACCTCAGGACAAGCTCCCCAGCCGCGCCTTCAGCTCCAGCAGATCCGCCCAGGCCAGCCGTTTGTGCGCAGGCTGGCGCAGCAGGTAGGCGGGGTGGAACATCGGAATGACAGGTTTGCCCCAGGCCTGGTCCCACTGCCCGCGCAGCCGGGTGATGCCGCGTTTGCCCAGCACCGCCTGGCAGCTGATATTTCCCATCAGCACCAGAATGTCAGGTTCTGCCAGCGCCACATGCCGCTCCAGAAAGGGTGTCAGCATGGCAATCTCGGCGGGCAGCGGGTCGCGGTTCTGCGGCGGCCGCCAGGGCAGCACATTGGTGATATAGGCATTTTCCGCGCGGCTGAGACCGATCGCCTCCAGCATCTTGTCCAGAAGCTGCCCTGCGCGGCCGACAAACGGCTTACCCTGCAGGTCCTCGTCGCGGCCCGGCGCCTCGCCGATGATCATCACCCGCGCGCCGGCCTGGCCGTCGGAGAACACCAGATTGCGGGCGCCGCGTTTCAGGTCGCAGTGGCTGAAGCCGTCCATCGCATCGCGCAGGGCGGGCAGCGAGGCCGCGCCTCTGGCCGCCTTCCGGGCCACCTCGATTGGGTCCACTTCTTTCGGCTTCGGCGGCGGCGCCGGGGCTGCGCCCGGTTTCGGCTTGGGAGCGGCCTGCTCCAGCGCATACCGGTCGACCGGTTCGTCGCACAGCGCCTCGGTGGCGCCAAGCTCCGCCTGCCACTCCAACAGCGCCCGGGCGCTCCAGTAATCCAATGCCGATTCCATGCGCCCAAGCTACTCCGCCCAGCCGGCAAGCGGAACACCTCGCCATCATCTTGCTGCAAATACTCGATTTCCCTGTTCTACAGCACTGCCAGCCGTTGCCCGCTCCGCCTGCCCCGCCTATAAGAACCGGCAAATCAAGCGGAGCCGCCCCATATGTCCTTCGAACACCGCCACTTGCTTGGCATCGAACCGCTGAAGCCGCATGAGATCACCGCGATCCTTGATCTGGCCGATGACTATGTGGCGCTGAACCGCCGCCCGGAAAAGCACTCCGACGTGCTGGCCGGCCTCACCCAGATCAACATGTTCTTCGAGAACTCCACCCGCACCCAGGCGAGTTTCGAGCTGGCGGGCAAGCGGCTGGGCGCCGATGTGATGAACATGGCGATGCAGGCCTCCTCGATCAAAAAGGGTGAAACCCTGATCGACACGGCGATGACGCTGAATGCGATGCACCCGGACCTGCTGGTCGTCCGCCACCCGCATTCCGGCGCGGTGGACCTGCTGGCCCAGAAGGTGAACTGCGCAGTTCTGAACGCCGGCGACGGCAAGCATGAGCACCCGACCCAGGCGCTGCTGGATGCGCTGACCATCCGCCGTTCCAAGGGCCGCCTGCACCGGCTGAACATCGCGATCTGCGGCGACATCGCCCATTCCCGTGTTGCCCGTTCCAACCTGATCCTTTTGGGCAAGATGGAAAACCGCATCCGGCTGATCGGCCCGCCGACCCTGGTGCCGGGCCAGTTCGCAGAATTCGGTGCCGAGATTTACGACGACATGCGCGAAGGCCTGAAGGACGTGGATGTCGTCATGATGCTGCGCCTGCAAAAGGAGCGCATGGACGGCGGCTTCATTCCGTCGGAGCGCGAGTATTACCACCGCTACGGTCTCGACGCCGAAAAACTGGCGCTGGCCAAGCCCGACGCCATCGTCATGCACCCCGGCCCGATGAACCGCGGGGTGGAGATCGACGGAACGCTTGCCGATGACATCAACCGTTCTGTCATTCAGGAGCAGGTCGAGATGGGGGTTGCGGTGCGGATGGCGGCGATGGACCTCCTGGCCCGCAACCTGCGCGCCGAACGCCAGGAAAAAGCGGGCTGAGCCACTTGGAGGGTGTCATTCATATCCCGGCAGGCGAGCGCGGCGTGATCCGGCTCTTTGCGCTGGACATGCGGCCGGAACAGGCGGCGTTCCTGAAGGAACCCGGCGCGCTGGCGCAGGTGCTGGGGATCGAGGCGCTCGACATGGACCAAGTAGAGGTCTTCCCGGTCTCTGATCTCGAGGACATCGGCCTGACCGGCTACCTGACCGAGGGCTGCGGCGTGCCGCGGGCGCAGGTCGAAGAGGACCGGGAGATGCTGCAGGCGCTGGAAGGCCACGTGCTGCTGATCCGCTCCCGCGCCTTCGGGGGTGACGAGACCCGGCTGACCCCGGCGGAGCAGATCGTGCTCAAAGGCACCTACGGAGAGCGGCAGACCAGTTGGAGCGCCCCGCCGGTTTCCGCCGAAAGCGCCAAGCCCTACTCCGCGCCCAAGCTGCCCCCGCGCGAGGCCCGCAGCAAGGCCCGCCGCATCGGGGCCACGCTTTTTGCCATAGTCATGACCCTGATTGCCCTGGCTGTCTGGGCCCTGGTGTTCTGATGGCAGCGGCTGAATTCAAACCCGACCGCAGCGCCTATGTCCGCGCCCACGCCTGGATGGCGGCGATTGGCATGGGCGGCGCGATGGCGGTCCTATGGTTCATGGACAGCCCGCATATCTGGACCGGCGCCGTGGGCGGGCTGGCCGCCATTGCCTTTCGCGGCTGGTACATGGCCAGCGAGGAGCTGGCGGTGGTCTGGACACTGACCCGGGAAAGCCTCTCAGGCCCGGCCGGGCGTTCAGTGCCGCTGCACCAGATAGAAACCGTCCGCACCATGGGCAGCTATGTGCAAGTGGTCACCAAAACCGGCGACAAGCACCTGATCAAATACCAGGCCGACCCGGCCGCGACCCTCAACGCAATTGAAAGAGCCAAGGCATGAGCACTCTCTTCATCAACGCCCGCCTGATCGATCCCGAGGCAGGCACCGACACGCCCGGCGCGGTTCTGGTGCAGAACGGGCGGATCGCGGCGGTCGAAAAGAATGCCGCCGACCCCGCCCAGCTGCTGCGCGCGCATAACGCCGGCCCGGACGACGTCACCCAGGTGGACTGTGGCGGCAAATGCCTGGCGCCGGGGATTGTCGATATCGGCGTCAAGGTCTGCGAGCCGGGTGAGCGGCACAAGGAAAGCTACAAAACCGCCGGGCTCGCCGCCGCGGCGGGCGGCGTGACCACTATCATCACCCGGCCCGACACAACCCCGGCAATTGACAGCCCGGAGACGCTGGAATTTGTGACCCGGCGCGCGCAGGCGGACACGCCGGTGAACGTGCTGCCGATGGCGGCGCTGACCAAGGGGCGCGAAGGCCGGGAGATGACCGAGATCGGCTTTCTGATGGATGCCGGCGCGGTGGCGTTTTCCGACTGCGACCATGTGGTCAGCAACACCAAGGTGTTTCAGCGGGCGCTGACATATGCACGGTCCTGCGGAGCTTTGGTCATCGCCCACCCGCAGGAGCCGGTCCTGAGCAAGGGCGCCGCCGCCACCAGCGGCAAGTTCGCAGCCTTGTATGGCCTGCCTGCGGTCTCCCCGATGGCGGAACGGATGGGGCTGGACCGCGATATTGCGCTCTTGGAAATGACCGGTGCGAAATACCACGCCGACCAGATCACCACCGCGCGCGCCCTGCCCGCGCTGGAACGCGCCAAGAAGAACGGGCTCGACATCACTGCAGGCACCTCGGTCCACCACCTGACGCTCAATGAGCTGGACGTGGCGGGCTACCGCAGCTTCTTCAAGGTGAAGCCGCCGCTGCGCTCAGAGGACGACCGCCTGGCGGTGGTTGAGGCGGTGCGGACCGGGCTCATTGACATCATCTCCTCGATGCACACGCCGCAGGATGAGGAAAGCAAGCGCCTGCCGTTCGAGGAAGCCGCGGCCGGCGCAGTGGCGCTGGAAACGCTGCTGCCTGCGGCGCTGCGGCTTTACCACGCCGAACTTCTGGATCTGCCTACCCTGTTCCGCGCCATGTCGCTGAACCCGGCCAGGCGGCTGGGCTTGGAGAGCGGCCGCCTGGCCGCGGGGGCGCCCGCGGATCTGGTGCTGTTCGATGCGGATGTGCCGTTTGTGCTGGACCGCTTCAAGCTGCGCTCGAAATCACAGAACACGCCTTATGACGGCCAGCGGATGCAGGGCCGGGTCGAGGCGACATATGTGGCGGGCGAGCCCGTCTACCGGAGGGATTGATGCCAGTACTCGAAAGCTCTGCGGCGGTTCTGATCCTGTGGGCGGTTATCGGCTACGGCCTCGGCTCAGTGCCGTTCGGGCTGGTGGTGACCAAGGCTTTCGGCCTCGGCAACCTGCGGGAAATCGGATCGGGCAATATCGGCACCACCAACGTGCTGCGCACCGGCAGCAAGGCCGCCGCGGCACTGACGCTGCTTCTGGACGGCGGCAAGGGCGCGGCGGCGGTGCTTCTGGCCCGCTCTCTGGCCGGCGAGGATGCGTCGCAGATGGCAGGGCTGATGGCCTTCCTCGGCCATTGCTTTCCGGTCTGGCTGGGCTTCAAGGGCGGCAAGGGGGTGGCAACCTTCCTCGGCCTGATGCTGGCACTGGCCTGGCCGGTGGGCATCGCCTGCTGCCTGACCTGGCTGGCGGCAGCGGCAATGACCCGGATTTCCTCGATGGGCGCGCTGGTTTCGGCCGCTTCAGGCGCGGTCTGGGCCTTGCTGCTGGGCTACCATCCGGTTGCCCTGCTGGCCGCGATGCTGGCGGCAGTGGTGTTCATCAGGCACTCGGCCAATATCGCCCGCCTGCGGGCGGGCACTGAGCCGCGGATCGGCCAGAAGTGACGCCGGAAAAGCTGCAGGCCTTTCTTGCAGCTTTCGACGCCCTGCCGCTGGGCGCCTTCACCGGGACTGCGGAAGGGTGCAAATACATGGTGTCCCGCGAAGACCTGGCCGGCGGCAAATCGCAAAAGCTGGTGGCGCGGGAACTGGGCGGCATGGATTACATCAGCCTCAACCTCTACCGGCTCACGTCCGGCGCCCGCCTCAAACCCTGCGAGATGCCTGCGGAGAAGGTGGTCCGCTTCGTGCTGGCACTGCAGGTTATGGAATGAGCCGCTCCAAAGCGCGGCCGTTGGACCAGGTGCCGTGCAACTCACCGCTGGGCATCCGCACGTAGACCACCGGGTAGGTATCGCCCCAGTCGACCCAGACCACATCGCCATTGCGGGTACCGGTCCCGGCATAGGCCTGGGCACCGACCTGCCAGTTCATCTCGATCGCACCGCCATTGTCCTGGATTTGCACCGTGCCGGTATAGGTGCTGCCATCGGGGTTGCGGCCCTCGGCGCGGTAGCTGCCGCTGATGCTCTGGGCTGCGGCCGCCCCTGTAAAGGCTGCTGCCGCCAAAAGGCCGCCCAGCACGGCGCGGCGGGTTGTGAATGAGCGTGTCATCCTGTCCTCCGGGTTTCCTGTGCCCAGTCTGCCCGCAACCATGCTGCCTGTCACCCGTTCTGCGCGGAATTGCACAGGCGGCATCCGCCCCGCGCACAGTCAAATTGAGTTGTTTTGAATGTGATCGCCCGGCTCTCCACATCGGTGCCGTGACCCGCAGCATACCGCGGCACACATGGTGAAACGCCGGCCGGGCAAGCATTTGGGAACGCCGCGGCCGGGATTAGAAAGGACGGGACCATGAACAAAGTAAAAGCACTGATCAGCGGTGTGGCTCTGTCGGTTGCGATGGCAACCTCGGCACTGGCGGCGGGCGTTGAGATCAACGCATCCTCCACCGGCCTGGCCATGCAGGGCTATGACCCGGTCGCATATTTCACGGACGGTGCCCCGACCAAGGGCAGCTACAAAATCACTTCCATTTACAATGACGCAACCTACCGCTTCGCCTCGGAAGAGCACAAAGCGGCATTTGAAAAGAATCCCGAAGCCTATGTGCCGGCCTACGGCGGCTACTGCGCCTTTGGCACCGCGATGGGCTTCAAGTTCGACGGTGATCCGAACCACTGGAAGATCGTTGACAACACCCTGTACCTGAACCTGTCGCAGGACATTCAGGAACGCTGGGAAGGCGACATCCCGGGCTTCATCGAGAAGGCCAGCGTCAACTGGACCGATATTGCTGACAAGACCCCGGAAGAACTTCAGGCGCAGTAAGGCCTGAAGCTGCCACTCACGAAAAACAGCCGGCGGCGGGGCAACCTGCCGCCGGTTTTTCAATGGAAAAGGCCGCACCCGAAGCGCGGCCTTTTCATTTAGTGTTAATAAGCGAACTCGCTGTAAATGCGGGAAAGGTCCCCGTTCCAAGCGCCGTTGTAGCGCTCCAGCAGCTCATCCGCGGGCACTTTGCCGGTTTCCAGGCTGTCCTTCAGCGCATTCAGGAAGTGGGTTTCATCCGGCACCAGACCGCCGGCGCCGGGGCGCGCGCGGGCCTTGAGGCCGCTTTCGGAGATCGCCACCGCCTCGCGGGCCAGTTCGTGCATGCTGATGCCGCCCACCTTGGCCTGCAGCCCCTGTTCCGAGGCGGCAACGCGCAGGGCGTCGCGGGTTTCTGCGTCCCAGCCCTTGACCAGGTCCCAGGCTGCATCGAGCGCGCCTTGATCGTAGGTGAGGCCGACCCAGAAGGCAGGCAGCGCGCACAGGCGGCGCCAGGGGCCGCCGTCAGCGCCGCGCATCTCGATGAATTTCTTGATGCGGGCCTCGGGGAAGATTGTCGTCAGGTGGTCGGCCCAGTCGCTGAGCGTCGGGGTCTCGCCTGGCAGCGCGGGCAGTTTCCCCTTCAGGAAGTCGCGGAAGGACATGCCAAGCGCGTTGATGTATTCGCCATTGCGGTAGACGAAATACATCGGCACATCGAGCGCATACTGAACCCAGGCCTCGAAACCGAAGCCTTCCTCGAACACAAACGGCAGCATGCCGGTGCGGTCGGCATCCAGCGAGCGCCAGACGCGGGCGCGCCAGGACTTGTGGCCGTTGGGCTTGCCGTCCAGGAACGGGGAATTGGCAAACAGTGCCGTGGCCACCGGCTGCAGCGCCAGCGCCACCCTCAGTTTCTGCACCATGTCGGCCTCGGAGGAGAAGTCGAGGTTCACCTGCACGGTGCAGGTGCGGCGCATCATGGTGGTGCCCATGGTGCCGACCTCCTGCATGTAGCCGTCCATCAGCTTGTAGCGGCCCTTGGGCATCAGCGGCATGTCTTCATGCTTCCAGATGGGCGCAGCGCCCAGGCCGATGAAGCCGACACCGATCTTGTCAGCGATGTCCTTGACGTCGCGCAGGTGGGCGTTCACCTCGTCGCAGGTCTCGTGGATGGTTTCCAGCGGCGCGCCGGAAAGCTCCAGCTGGCCGCCTGGCTCCAGGCTGATGTTGGCGCCGTCCTTGGTCAGGCCAATGAGGTTTTCGCCTTCGGTCAGCGGCGCCCAGCCATGGCCGTCGCGCAAGCCTTCGAGAACTGCCAGAATGGAGCGTTCACCGGCATAGGGCAGCGGCTTCAGCGTGTCCTTGCAGAAGCCGAACTTCTCATGCTCGGTACCGATGCGCCAGTCTTCCTTGGGTTTGCAGCCGTCGGCAAGATACTGGGCAAGCTGCTCGTGGCGTTCGATCGGCCCGCCGCCGGACTGGGGAATGGACATGCCTGGCACTCCGTCCTGTTAGATCTGTCTTGAAGGGTCAGTCGTGGGCGGAATCGCCGCCGGTGTCAATGCAGGCGCTGATGTTCCGGGCGGCTGGCGGCGCGCTCCCAGATCACGACCTGGTGAGGGCCGCGGCGGCGCAGTTCTGCCAGCATCCGCTCTGTCTTGAGGCCCGGAAGTGCGGCAAAGACGTCAAACAGCGCCTCGTAGCCTTCGGCATTCACCGGGATTGCCAGCGGCGGCTGGCCGGGCTGCTCCAGCAGCCAGTGCGGCGGTTTGGAGGTGTGATCCAGCGCCAGCCGTTCCAGTTCCGAGGCCGCCACGGCGCCGCCGGTGAGCGGTCCGAAATAGGCGATCTGCCCCTCGTCCACCTGCACAACCCCCGGCCCGCCGGTGCCGCGCCGGAAGCGCATCCGCTGGGCGCCGATGACGGCAGCCACCAGCCCGGTGGCAACCAACGCCCAGCCGGTGATCGCAGTAAAGCCGGCCGCGGAAAACGCCCATTTCAGCCCCAGCAGGAACATCAGCGCGGCGGCAAGGACCTCGCGCCATTGCCACAGGGTGTCGCGGGCTTCGGGGCGGATGAAACTCATCTCAATATCCTTTTGCCTTGCCGGAGGTGAGCCAGAAACACCCGGATTCTTCGGCGCCTGACCCGCATTTTCCATGGCTTGCCCGGATTCCTAGCGTACATGGTAAAGTATGTAAGCCCGATGAAGAAAATCAGCAGGGAATTGATCTCTTGGTCGGGAACAGTGCCGTGCGCCAGGAACTGGCGCAGTTCCTGCCGGTTCAGCCCGTACAACAGCGGCCGGGAAATCTCCATCTCCCGAAAATCCTTTGACACCACGAACATTGCGGCCTGGCGGGTTCTTAAAATCCTTCCCGCGCGGTGAATGTCTACCGCGGATAGGACACCGTCTTCGCGCATGATAAAATTGCGCGGAGCAAAGTCGGGATGACCCGGCGCATACAGCACTGGCCTTCCTGCCAGCCCGCCCAGCATGTCAAGCAAAGCGCTGCCGAGTTCTGCCAGCAACCCGGCATCGCGGTGCTCACCGCAGTTTTGCAAAATCTGGTTGATTTCGGCGGCAAGACGGTCCGCGTTCAGCTCGGTTTGAACGAAGTCCCCTTGCCCTGCCCAATGCTGCCAATCGCAACAGCGCTTGATCAGCTGCTTGCGGTTGACGCCCGGTTCTTCCAGCAGCTTGTTAACAGGGGTCCCGTTTTCAAAGCTCACCATTACCAGGCCGAGATGCCCGGAAGTGGCTAAAAGTTCATTGAAGGTAAACGCCGGATGATGTCCAAGCGAAGCAAGTCTGTCCAGTGCCACCCTCGTCTGTCCGACAAAATTGCGACGGCTTCCCAGACCCCAAAATTTTTTGACGACCACCGGGCGGGCTTCCCACTCACCCCGAAAAACGGATGATTCAGGAGAAATCCTGAGGGCTGACCCCAGCAGCGCCCGGTGGCGAGGCCACCTCAGATTTGCCTGGCGCTGCACCCGCGTCAACTGCCGCTCTACGCCTTCCGGCCGCCTTGACGCTAAGGACCGCACGAAATCTTTCATTTACCAGTCTCCCAGTGTCTGCTGCCACAGGGTCATCGCCGCCACCGCTGCAGTATCTGCACGCAGGATGCGGGGGCCAAGGCTGACCACATGGGATTGCGGCAGCGCGTGCAGCCGCTTGCGCTCAGAATCTGAGAAGCCCCCCTCTGGACCGATCAGAATGGCCCAAGGCGAGTCTTTCTGCGTCTCTGCGGCCAGTTGCAGCGCATTGCCCACCTCGGCTTCGTCGCAGAACATCAACTGGCGTTCCTGCGGCCATTGGTCCAAGAGGCGGGAGAGCTTTTGCAAATCCGCCACCTCCGGCACACAGGTGCCGCCGCATTGTTCCGCCGCCTCGACCGCGTGCGCCTGCAGCCGGTCCTGGCGGATGCGCTCGGAATTGGTGAACTCGGTCTGCACCGGCAGAATGCGCGCAGCCCCCATTTCCGCTGCTTTTTCGACAATGAAATCGGTGCGCGCCTTCTTGATCGGGGCAAACATCAGCCACAGGTCCGGCGGCATCTGCAGCGGCTTCGTCTGTTCCAGGCAGGCCAGCGTGCCGCCGCGCTTTCCGGCCTCCGCCACTTCGGCCAGCCATTCGCCGTCCTTGCCATTGAACAGCGCCACATGGGCGCCCGCAGCGAGCCGCATCACCCCGAACAGGTAATGGGCCTGATCACGATCCAAGGGAACCGATTGCCCTGCCCCCAAAGGGTGCTCTACATACAGTCTGATTTTTGCACTCATGGGGTCCTACATATGCAAGGCCAAAAGCCAGCGCCAGAGGGTCAGGTCGCGGATGCGGTCAGGGGAAACTGGGTCGACACACATGCACCGGAGTGGACGCGGCCCTATCTGCGGCTGTCCCGCGCCGACCGGCCGATCGGAACCTGGCTGTTGCTGATCCCCTGCTGGTGGGGGCTGGCATTGGCGATCCTGGCGGATCAGAGCCCGCGCTGGGGCGATCTGTGGATTGCGACGGGCTGTGCCGCCGGCGCCTGGCTGATGCGCGGGGCGGGCTGCACCTGGAACGACATCACCGACCGCAACTTCGACGGCCAAGTGGAACGCACCCGTTCCCGCCCGATCCCCTCCGGCCAGGTCACGGTCAAGGGAGCGCTGGCCTGGATGGGGCTGCAATGCCTGGCTGGCCTTGCGATTCTGCTGACTTTCAACCAGGCGGCCATCGCCATGGGCATCCTGTCGCTGCTGCCGGTGACGGTGTATCCCTTTGCCAAGCGGTTTACCTGGTGGCCGCAGGTGTTTCTGGGCCTCGCCTTCAACTGGGGCGCCATGCTGGCCTGGGTGGCGCACACTGGTTCCATGGGCTGGCCGCCGGTGCTGCTGTATCTGGCCGGTATCGCCTGGACGCTGTTTTATGACACCATCTATGCCCATCAGGACACTGAGGACGACGCGCTGATCGGCGTCAAGTCCACCGCCCGGCTGTTCGGCACGCAAACCCCGATGTGGCTGCGCCGCTTCATCGTGGCCTTTGTCAGCCTGATGGCGCTGGCGGTGATTGCGGCAATGCTGGATAGCGCTTCGGTGCTGGCACTGGTGCTGGCGCTGGCCGCCCCCTGGGCGATGGGGTGGCACATGACCTGGCAGCTGCGCGCCTTTGATGCGGAAAACACCGGCAGATTGCTGCAGCTGTTCCGGCTGAACCGCGATACCGGCCTGATCCCGCTTATCTTCTTTGTGCTGGCGATGTTCGTTTGATTGAACCGCGGCCCTGTGCAGGGTAAGAGCCACTAACTGACCAAGGGAAATTGCCGCCATATGCGCTTGTCTTCTCTGCTGATCCCAGGCCTGGCCTTCACCGCCGCCGCAGGGCTGAGCCTTGTCACCGCCGGTTTTGCCGTCACCGCTGTGGAGCACAGCACCGAAACCGGGGTCCGGCAGGCGCTGGACCGCGCGGGGTTTACCTGGGCCGAGGTGACCGCCGACGGGCTGCAGGTGCTGCTTGAAGGCACTGCCCCGGATGAAGCAACCCGGTTTTCGGTGATTTCTCTGGTCGGCAGCGTCGTCGACGCGGCGCGGATCATCGACGGGATGGAGGTTCCGCCCGCCGAAGGGCTGGCGCCGCCGCGGTTTTCCGCGGAAATCCTGCGCAATGACAGCGGCATTTCAATCATCGGGCTGATGCCGTCCGGGTCCGGGCGGGCCGCGATGGTGAAAAAGCTTAACGCGTTGGCCGGCGAAGGCAATGTGGCGGACCTCTTGGAAACCGCCCGCTATGACAAGCCGGAGGGCTGGCAGGAGTCGCTGGATTTTGCCGTCGAGGCGCTGAAACTGCTGCCGCGTGCCAAGATCTCGGTTGAGGCCGGCGAAGTCTCCATAACCGCGATCTCGGGCAGCGAAGAAGCCAAGCACCAGCTGGAGGAAGAGCTGGGCCGGCTGGCGCCGCCGGGGCTGCGGCTGGCGATGGACATTGCCGCGCCGCGGCCAGTGATCACCCCCTTCACCCTGCGGTTCCTGCTGGACAAGGACGGCGCCCAGTTCGACGCCTGTTCCGCCGAGAGCGAGGAAAGCCGCAATCGCATCCTCGCCGCGGCGCGCACGGCCGGGCTGGACGGCGGTGCCGATTGCGTGATCGGCATGGGCGTGCCCTCGCCCAACTGGGCCCGCGCGGCGGAGCTGAGCATTGCCAGTGTTGCCGAACTGGGCGGAGGCTCCGTCACCATTGCCAATGCCGACATCACCCTGGTTGCCGCGGAAGGCACCGCTAGCGGCACCTTCGATCATGTGGTGGGCGAGCTGGAAAACGCCCTGCCCCGGGTCTTTGCCCTGCATGCGGTGCTGCCGGTGCCCGAAGCCAGCGCCACTGCCGGGCCGCCGGAATTCACCGCCACCCTAAGCCCCGAAGGCCAGGTGCAGCTCCGCGGCCGGCTGAGCGACGCGGCGCTGCGGACCGTGGCGGACAGCTATGCCAAGGCGCGCTTCGGCTCGGCGAATGTGCATACCGCCACCCGGGTTGTCGCCGACCTGCCCGCCGACTGGCCGGTGCGGGTGCTGGCCGGGCTGGAGGCGCTGTCCTATCTGCAGCGCGGCGCGGTCACGGTGACTCCGGAGAACCTGGAACTGCGCGGTATGAGCTACCGCAAGGATGCGCTTTCCGAGATCGCCCGTTTCCTGTCCGCCAAGCTGGGCGAGGCAGAGACCTACGGCCTCGACATCAGCTACGAGGAACCGCCCGCCCCCGCGGACGAACCGATTCCGCCGAAACTCTGCGAGGCGCAGCTGGCCAGCGCCCAGAGCGAGGCCAAGATCGCCTTTGAGCCCGGCTCTGCCACCATCGCGGCGGAAAGCGCCGGAACCATGGACCGGATCGCCGAAGTGCTGGGCAATTGCGGCCCGGTGCGGCTGGAGATCCAGGGCCACACCGACAGCCAGGGCCGCGAGTCGATGAACCAGAACCTCAGCCAGGCACGGGCGCAATCGGTGCTGAACGAGCTGCGGGCGCGCCGTGTGGTGACTTCCACCTTTGCCGCCAAGGGTTATGGCGAGAGCGAACCGATTGCCGACAACGGCACCGAAGAGGGCCGCGAGGCCAACCGCCGTATCGAGTTCAAGCTGGTCCGCCCGGCAGAGCAGGCGGCGGCAGATGGCCAGGATAGCGGCGAGGCCGCCGATAGCGCAGATGACGCACAGGAGACCACAGAGTAATGAACAGGACCGAGTTCATCATCACCACCGCGATCATCCTGTTTGCGGCCTTTGCCATGGGCTGGTTTGCCAACTGGCTGGTGCACCGTTTCACCCGGGTGCGGCAGAGCGACGTGGCCGACCTCGACCGGATGAGCCAGGAGCTGCATGAGGCGGAGGAAACCCGCGACCAGGCGATCACTTACCTGCAGCAGCGCGAGGCGGAACTGACCAATCAGCTGACCCAGACCGAGGCGGAACTGCGTGCCGCGATGGACGGCCTTCGCGAGGCCCGCCGCGAAGCAGAGGAACTGCGCAGCCAGATCCCGCACTGACTTAGCCGGGGATGCTCCCGCGCCTGCAGGCCGCGCTGATGCGCGCCGCGGACCGCTTCGTGCCGTCGGCGGGACAAGAAGGCCGCAGGCCCCGCGAAGCGGCTTTTCCTTGCCGCGCCAGTCTTCAATCAAACTCAAGCTGGGCCTGAATGGGCAGACCTGCCCGTTCAAGCCTCCTCAGCAAAGGGAAAACGCCGCGCAACGCGCGGCGCCGGGCCCAACAGATGGCAATCATCCCGGATGATTGAACAGCTGGCGGGAGCCCCCGCCCCGCTTCCCTGGCTTACCAGCGCTTCAGGGCATCCTCATCCCCGCTTCCCTGGCTTACCAGCGCTTCAGGGCATCCTCATCGGCGTCCTTGGCGGCCACCCAGTCGGAGGTGCCTCCGGCCAGGATTTCCTTCTTCCAGAACGGCGCGCGGGATTTCAGGTAATCCATCAGGTATTCCGCCGCTTCAAACGCATCCTTGCGGTGGCGCGCCGCGGTGGCGACCATCATGATACGCTCGCCCGGGGCCAGGCGGCCGTGGCGGTGGATCACCAGCGCATCGGCCAGAGACCAGCGGCTCATGGCCTCCTCCGCAATGGCGGTCAGCGCCTTTTCCGTCATGCCCGGGTAATGCTCGATCTCCATCGCCTGAAGCCCGCCCTGGTCGGCATCGCGCACCACACCGGTAAAGGTCACCACGGCGCCTGCATTCGCCACACCGGCGGCAAAGGCATCGCTTTCGGCGCCAAGTTCAAACGGGGCTTCCTGCACGGAAATCCGCATTGCCTCAACCTCCGGTCATCGGCGGGAAAAAGGCGACCTCGCGCACGCCATCAAGCGGCGCGTCGAATTCCGACAACTCCTGGTCCAGCGCTACCCGCAGCGCCGACAGGTCGGCAAAGGCAGCGGCATAGCGCTCCTCGCGGGCGCGGAGTTCTTCGACCAGATCCGCGACCGTAGCGGCATTGGTCTCCACCCGCTCGCGCGGCAGGCCAATGCGTTCGCGCACCCAGGCGAAATAAAGGACATCCATCAGTGTGCCTCCTTCAGATGCGGCATTGCCTTGCGCAGATAGTCGATCCCTGTGATTACTGTCAGAACGGCGGCAATCCATAGCAGCCACAGGCCAAGCCGACCTGACCATTCCACACCGGCGTCAATCCAGTTCAGCCCGGCAAAGTCTTCCGGACGCTTGAGCAGGTAGTGTTCGAAGATGCCTTGCGAGAACAGCGTCGCGATGGCGATCATCTGCGCAGTGGTCTTCCATTTGGCAAGATGTGTCACCTTTAGCGTGCCGGCGGTGTCGCCCAGGTATTCCCGTAGGCCCGAGACAAACACTTCGCGGAACAGGATCACCGTTGCAGGCAAAACCAGCCAAGGGGTCCAGTGTTCTTCGGCATATCCGACCAGGATCATCAGCGCGATCACCACCATCGCCTTGTCGGCAATCGGGTCGAGCATCGCGCCCATCTTGGTTTCCTGCTTCCAGGCGCGGGCCAGGTAGCCGTCGAACCAGTCGGTCACTGCCGCTGTCACAAACAGCAGCAAGGCAAACCAGTCTGCATAAGGCCGGGTGAAGTACAAAAACATCACGGCAAGGCCGGGCGCCGCGATCAGCCGCAGCAGGGTGAGGATATTCGGCAAGGTCCACTTCATGCGGCGCACATTATCCGGCTGTTTCCCAAGTGGAAAGCGGGCTTGAACAAAATTCGGCGATAGCTGGCACTGGCAAACCTCGGCAGTTGGCGGCAATCCGGTTCAGCCGCTCTCGTGAGGTGCGCCGTTTGTCCGGTGAACATGCCCATCTGGAAGAGCGCGTCTGCGTTTTCGGCCAGAACGGACAGTTACCCCTGCGCATGGAAGTGGTCGTAAATCCGCTCTGCCAGGGCTTCGGAGATCCCGTCCACCGCCTTGAGGTCGGCCAGGTTGGCACGGCTGACGGCTTTGGCGCTGCCGAAATGCGCCAGCAGCGCCCGCTTGCGCGAGGCCCCGACCCCCGGCACCTCGTCCAGCGGAGTGGCGCTGACCGCCTTGGCGCGTTTGGCCCGGTGGGTGCCGATCGCAAAGCGGTGCGCCTCGTCCCGCATCCGCTGGATGAAATAGAGCACCGGGTCATTGCGCTGCAGGGCAAAGGCACTCTCGCCGGGGCGGTAGAATTCTTCCTTGCCGTGATCGCGGTCCACGCCCTTGGCGACGCCGACCATCGGAATGTCCTGCACGCCGTGCTCTTCCATGATCTCCGCCACGGCAGAGACCTGCCCGGCGCCGCCGTCGATCAGCAGCAGATCCGGCCAAAGGCCCTTGGCGCGGTCGGGATCTTCCTTCAGCAGGCGCGAAAAGCGGCGGTTCAGAACCTCCTTCATCATGCCGAAGTCATCGCCCGGAACCAGGTCGTCCCCCCTGATATTGAACTTGCGGTAGGCGTTCTTCAGGAATCCATCCGGCCCCATCACGATCATGCCGCCAACGGCATTGGTGCCCTGGATATGGGAGTTGTCATAGACCTCGATCCGCTGCGGCGGGCCGTCCAGGCCGAAGGCGTCGGCCAGACCGCGCAGCAATTTGGCCTGGGTGGCGCTTTCGGCCATGCGGCGGGCCAGGCTTTCACGGGCGTTGCGCACCGCAAAGGCCACCAGCTCTGTCTTTTCGCCGCGCTGCGGCACTAGCAGCTCGACCTTGCGGTCTGCTTTCTCGCTCAGCGCAGCCTCCATTAGGTCGGCATTTTCGATACCGTCGGACAGGATCAGCTGCCGCGGCGGTTCCTTGTTGCTGTAAAACTGGCCCAGGAACGCCTCCATGATTTCCGCCGGGCTGTTGTCAGCATCCACCCGCGGGTAGAAATCCTGATTGCCCCAGTTCTGGTTGGCACGGATGAAGAAGACCTGCACGCAAGCCTGGCCGCCATCCATATGCAGGCCGATCACATCCGCCTCTGCCACCCCGCGCGGGTTGATGCCTTGCGAGGTTTGCACCTGGGTCAGCGCCTTGATCCGGTCGCGCAGCGCGGCGGCGCGCTCAAATTCCATCGCCTCGGAGGCGGCCATCATCTGCTCTGCCAGCTCCTCCTGGATCTTGGTGGAGCGGCCGGACAGGAAACGTTCGGCGTCGCGCACGCTGGCGGCGTAATCCTCTTCGCTGATCAGCCCGGTGCAAGGCGCGGTGCAGCGTTTGATCTGATACTGCAGGCAGGGGCGTGTGCGGGTCTCGAACATGGAATCCGAGCAGTTGCGCAGCAGGAACGCCTTTTGCAGCTGGTTCAGGGTCCGGTTCACCGCGCCGGCGCTGGCAAAGGGGCCAAAGTAACTGCCCTTCTGCTTGCGGGCGCCGCGGTGCTTCTTGATCTGCGGAAAGGCGTGATCCTTGGCGACCAGAATATTCGGGAAGCTTTTGTCATCGCGCAGCAGCACATTGTACTTGGGCTTCAGCTGCTTGATCAGGTTCTGCTCCAAGAGCAGCGCCTCGGTTTCCGTCCGGGTGGTCAGGAACATCATCGAGGCTGTGAGCGCGATCATCCGTTCGATCCGCGGGCTGTTGCCGGGCCGGGTATAGTTCGAAACCCGCGCCTTGAGGTTGCGCGCCTTGCCCACGTAGAGAACCCGGCTGTCCGCATCCAGCATCCGGTAAACGCCGGGCGATGCGTCCAGCGTTTTTACATAATCCTGGATCACCGCATAACCGGTGCGTACGGGCGAATCCGGGGCTGTTCCGGCGGGCTGTTCAGTCATGCGCCCAGACATATGATTCCCTGTGCCTGGCTGCAACGTTTGCCTGTCCGGATCAAGAGCGGGGAAATCCACGGAAGCTGTGGATAACTACGGAGATATCTTTGGGCTATCCCGCGTTTTCTCTTATTTCCGGGTGGTTTTCGACGGATGCCTAAAATTTAGGCGCTTTGATAAAGTTCTGAATTAACGGAACTTTTTATCGTAACCCTGACAAGGTTTTGAAAAGAAAGGCACTTTTGTAACGCTTCCGTGACGGCAAGTGAACCGGTGCAAAACTTGCAGCGAAAGGGACAGTTTTACCCCTGTTTGCGTCACTCAAGACCGTCGCTGTCAGGGGTCTGCCAAGCAAGGTGCTGACCGCCGTCCACGCAGATCATCTGGCCGGTCACCGCCTTGGCCTGCAGCAGGTAGGACAGCGCCGCCGTGATATCGCCGGCATCCGCGCCGCGCTGCAAAATCGTGGCCTTGCGCTGGCGTGAAAACTGCTCTGCGCTTTGCCGCGGCCCCTGCAGGGTCGGCCCCGGCCCGATGGCGTTGACGCGGATCCGCGGCGCCAGTGCCTGGGCCGCAGTCTGCGTCAGTGTCCACAGCGCCGATTTGGCCAGGGTGTAACTCATGAACTCCGGTGTCAGCTTGCGCACCCGCTGGTCGATCATGTTGACCGCCAGCCCCCAGGCGCGCGGCTCGCCGCCCGCATCCTGCTCCAGCGGCACCTCCTGCGCGGCCATGGCCTGCAGCAGCACAAAGGGTGCGCGCAGGTTGCTGTTCAGGTGCCGGTCCCAGCTGCGCCGGGTGGCCGAATCCAGCGTGTCATGCTCAAACACCGAGGCGTTGTTGACCAGGCATGCAACCGGGCCGCCAAGCGCCGCAGCCGCGCGGGGCAGCAGCGCTGCGGCCTCCTCTTCGATCAGAAGGTCCGCCTGCAGCGCCACGGACCGGCAGCCCATTTCGCGGATCTGCGCGGCCGTTCCCTCGGCTTCCTGAGCAGAGGATGCGTAGTGCACAGCAACGTCATAACCTTGCGCCGCCAGCTCCAGCGCCATGGCCCGGCCCAGCCGCCTGCCCGCTCCGGTCACCAATGCCCGCATCTGCGCCTCCCTGCTGCTGCCTGCACTGACAGAGTTAGAACAGGACGAAGAGATAGGCCAGATAGAGAGCGGTCAGGATGACGCCCCAGATGCGGGTGATGTCCTGCTTGAAGAAAACAAATGGGATCAGCAGAAGCGAGGCCGCCAGCATCACCCAGAGGTCGAACTGCAGGAACTCCGGGTCCACACTGATCGGTCCGACAAAGGTGGCGATGCCGATGATTGCCAGAAGGTTGAACATGTTGGAGCCGATCACATTGCCCAGCGCCACATCGGCCTGGCGGCGCAGCGCGGCCATCACGGTCGTCGCCAGCTCAGGCAGCGAGGTGCCGATCGCCACAAGTGTCAGGCCGATTACGGTTTCGCTGACACCGTAGAGGCGGGCAATGATGGTGGCGTTGTCGACCAGCAGGTCGGCCCCCAGCGGCAGGCCGATCAGGCCCAGCAGCAGGTAGATGCCCACACGCCAGTACGGCATGTCCGGATCAGCTTCCTCGATCTCTTCCAAGTCTGTATCCGCGGCACAGCCATTGCCATTGCCGTTTCGGCGATGGTTCCGGGCGTCACGGAAGGCCACCCCCAACACTACAGACAGCGCGGCCAGCAGGATCAGGCCGGACCAGAGCGTGAAGGTGCCTCCGAAGGCCAAGCCGATGAACAACAGCGAGGCGCCCAGCATGAAGACATAGTTCCTGCGGGTGCTGCATTCACTGGTGTGCAGGGCCCGCATCAACGCAGGAATGCCCAGAACCAGGAGGATATTGGCGGTATTGGACCCCACCACGTTACCGAGCGCAATGCCGTCGGCGCCGTCGCGCACGGCGCTGATGGCAATCAGCAGTTCCGGCGCCGAGGTGCCGAAGGCAACGATGGTCAGGCTGACAATCAGCGCAGGCACCCCCAGCCGCAGGCTGAGGTTCACCGCACCCCGCACCAGCGCGTCGCCCGCCAGCAGCAGGATGACCAGACCAAGCGCCGAATACAGCCATGGCATCATTTGCCACGATCCCCCTTCTTACAGGCGCACGGCCCCTTGCCGATCTTGAAGCGGCCGCAGGACGGGCAGCGCCTGGAATTGATTTGCTTCTGGCCGGGAAACCGCAGCTTGCCGAACATCGCAAGCACGGCCATCACCACCAGAAAGATTGCAACGATCTTGAACAGCACGTCAGAGACCGAAACGCGCGTATTCGGCGCGCTCCTCGATCCCGGCCAGCGCATCCTGCGCGACCTGCATGCCAAAACGGCTCAGCAGCGGTTTCTTGAGACCATAGCGGCGGAAGCGGACCTTCTCGCCGTAACGTTCCTGCATCTTGGGCTTCAGATGGCCTATACCGTCGATCAGGCCCAGTTCTTCTGCCCTGCGCGCCAGCCAGATTTCGCCGGTGAACAGGTTTTCATCACCGTGCAGCTTGGAGCCGCGGCGTTCGGTGACGTGGTCGATGAAGTTGGCATGGATATCGTTCAGGATGACCTTGAGGCGCTTCACGTCCTCCGGGTTTTCCGGGCGGAACGGATCCAGCATGGATTTGCTGTCGCCAGCGGTATAGACGCGCCGCTCCACCCCCTGGCGGGCCAGCAGCACGTGGGCCCCAAAACCCGCCGAAATAACTCCGACCGAGCCCAGCACAGAACTGGCGTCAGCCCAAATCTCATCCGCGGCTGCAGCCAGCCAGTAGCCGCCCGATGCCGCGACGTCCTCGACAAAGGCATAGACCGGGATGTCCATCTCCTCGGCCAGGCGGCGGATGCGGGCACCGATCAGCGAGCTTTGCACCGGCGACCCGCCGGGCGAATTGATCTCCAGCGCCACGGCTGCGGGTTTCCCCTTGCGGAACGCGCGCTCCAGCACCGGTGCCACCGCGTTGTCGCTCAAGGAGCCGCGGCCGGGCATGCCGATGGCCCCGTTGAGGCGCACCACCGCCACCAGCGGCTGTCTTTTCAGGAAAGGCAGGTGAAATCTCATGGCGCCGATGTAGAGGGCCGCCCCGGGTGAAACAAGGTGCGCCGCCTGGGGAATTGATCTGAAATGCAAAAACCGCACAGCCACGGGCATAAATGCAACGCTGGTTTGCACCTGGCAAATACCCCCTGACTCGCCCCGGCCGGAAAGGCAGCGGCCTGGTATTTCCGGCAGCCCTTCGAGCCTGGTGCCACTAAAATGCGCAAAGGCCCAGCACGCGCAGCGTGCCGGGCCCAATCGGGAAGGTGCCCAGCGGGCACCGCAGCGAGCGGGAGCACCGCCGCCTTTTCTCCGGTGCCCGGATCAGGCCCGGATGCGCCAGCCGGTTTTGAAGATCCACCAGATCACGCCCATGCAGGCCAAGGTAAAGCCGCCAATGGCGCAAAGGCTCAGCAGCACCGGCACATCCGCCTGGCCGAAGAAGGCCCAGCGGAAGCCGGAGACCAGATAGACCACCGGGTTGAACAGGGTGATCGTCTGCCAGACCGGCGGCAGCATCGAGATCGAGTAGAAGGATCCGCCCAGGAACACCAGCGGTGTCACCACCAGCAATGGCACCAGCTGCAGCTGTTCGAAATTCCCGGCCCAGATGCCGATGATGAACCCCATCAAGGAAAAGCTGAGGCAGGTCAGCACCAGAAACGCCACCATCGCCAGCGGGTGCTGGACCGAAAGGTCCACAAACAGCGAGGCGGTGCACAGGATCACGGTGCCGATGAACAGCGATTTGGTCGCCGCCGCGCCGACAAACCCCGCGACCACTTCCAGAAAGTTGATCGGCGCCGACAGGATTTCGTAGATATTGCCGATGAATTTAGGAAAGTAGATCCCGAACGACGCGTTGGAGATGCTTTGGGTGATCACCGACAGCATCACCAGCCCCGGCACGATAAACGCTCCGTATTCGACCCCGTCAACTTCCTGGATGCGGCTGCCGATGGCGCTTCCGAACACCACGAAGTAAAGCGACGTGGACAAGACAGGCGAGATGAAGCTTTGCAGGAAGGTGCGCCAGAACCGCGCCATTTCCGCCTTGTAGATGGTGGCAACTGCGGTCCAGTTCATGCTGCGTCTCCTGCGGCTGCGCCTTTCGAGGCCGGCCCGCCGGAGACCAGGCCGACAAAGATATCCTCCAGGCTGGATTCCCGCGTCTGCACATCCGCCAGCACCAGTCCAGCCTGGGCCACATCATTCAGCAAGGTGGTGATACCGGTCCGCTCAGCCCGGGCGTCATAAGTGTAAAGCAGCGCCCCGCCGCCATTGACCAGTTGCAGATTGTGCTGCGACAGCGCGGCAGGGATCACCCCGACCGGCGCGGTCAGCTGCACTTCCAGCTGCTTCTGCCCCATCCGCGCCATCAACTGCTCCTTCTCCTCGACCAGCAGCAGCTCCCCGCCGGTGATCACGCCGACGCGGTCGGCAATTGCCTCCGCCTCTTCGATATAATGCGTTGTCAGGATGATGGTGACGCCGCCCGCCTTCAGCTCGCGGACAATCTCCCACATGTCCTTGCGCAGTTCGACGTCCACGCCGGCGGTCGGCTCGTCCAGGAACAGGATGCGCGGCTCATGCGCCAGCGCCTTGGCAATCAGCACCCGCCGTTTCATGCCGCCGGACAGATCCATGATCCGGCTGTCGCGTTTCTCCCACAGCGACAGCTTGCGCAGCACCTCCTCTA
This sequence comes from Leisingera sp. McT4-56, assembly GCF_020514995.1. Classification (NCBI taxonomy): domain Bacteria; kingdom Pseudomonadati; phylum Pseudomonadota; class Alphaproteobacteria; order Rhodobacterales; family Roseobacteraceae; genus Leisingera; species Leisingera sp. McT4-56. Next base: position 87,423 of record NZ_JAJALF010000002.1, read on the forward strand.
CCAGTGCCGGATCGGCGGGCTTGCCGAACAGACCGCGGGAGAATGTGACCGTGTCCAGCACCTTGGTGAAGGGCTCCAGCGTGATTTCCTGCGGCACCAGCCCGATCAGGGCGCGCGCATGCCGGAACTGCGAGACATTGTCGAAACCGCCCACGGCAACAGAGCCGGAAGTCGCAGTGGTGATGCCGCAAACCGTTGAGATCAAAGTGGTCTTCCCGGCACCATTGGGGCCAAGCAGGGCGAGGATTTCGCCTTCCTCAATGTCCAGCGACACGCCCTTCAGCGCGGTGAAGCCGCCGCTGTAGACCTTGCGCAGATCGCGTATGGATAGGATGGCCGCCATTTTGCCTCCGGAAGATGCTCAAATCTCCGGCCACCCTAGCGGCGGCATGCCGCATCTGCCAGCCCCCGCGCCGCAGAATGACATGTGCACTTGCGCAGACGCAGGGCCTGCTCAGCCGCGGCCGGTCACCTTGCTGAACCAGCCTTTTTTCTCATCATTGCCCTCACCCCCCGGCGCATCACCGTCGCCGCCGGGATCCTGCGGCCCCAGATGCGCCTGCAGATTGGCAAAGAACTGGTCCGCCATCTTCTTGGCGAAGCCATCAATGATCCGGCTGCCAAGCTGCGCCAGCTTGCCGCCGACCTTGGCCTCCACATCATAGGACAGCAGCGTGCCCCCCTCCGAAGGCGCCAGCGTCACGACAGCGCCGCCCTTGGCAAAGCCGGCCGCGCCGCCCTTGCCCTCGCCGGAAATGGTCAGCTTTTCGTTTTCGACCATGTCCGACAGCCCAACCTGCCCCTTGAATGTGGCTTTGACCGGGCCGACCTTCTGGGTGACCGTGGCCTCGAAACCGTCCTCCGGCGTGCCGGTCACCTCCTGCGCGCCGGGCACGCAGGCCTTCAGCACCTCCGGGGACAGCAGCGCCGCATAGACAGTTGCCGGATCGGCGGCGATCTCTTTCTGGTCACTCATCTGCATGTGCTGGGCCTCCCTGGCGCTCTGTTGCGGCTCCTATCAGACCTAGCCGCCCCGTCCCGCCCTGCCAAGCCCGCGGCTGCTTGCCTGGCCGTCTTTGGCAATCCGCCGGACAAATTTATCTTGACGTCAAGATTTAATACCATATATCTCGACCTCAAGACAAATAGGAGGAAGTCATGAAAATCATTCTTTTTGGCGCCACCGGCGACGTTGGCGGCGCAGCATTAAAGGCCGCTGTTTCCCGTGGCCATCACGTCACTGCCGTGGCGCGCAAGCCGCAGGCCCTTGGTGCCATCAGCGCAAATGTCACGCCACTGCCGCTGGATCTGTTGCAACAGCCAGACGCCGCGGCGGATGCGGCCATGGGGCACGATCTGGTGATCAGCGCCCTGCGCCCGCCGGCCGGCCGCGAGGAGGACCTGGTGCCGCTGACCCGCACTGCGCTGTCGGCTGCGCGGCAGGCGGGCATTCCCGTGCTGGTGACCGGCGGCGCCGCAACGCTGAAACTGGCAGACGGCAGCGGCCACACGGTGCTGAGCGCACCAGGCTTCCTGCCCGGCAGCGTCCGCCCGATTGCCGAGGCCTGTGCGGCACAGGACGCGCTGCTGGAGGCGGAGACCGAGGCGCAATGGACCTGCCTGCGCCCGCCCGCAATGCTGTCAGAGGGGCCGCTGACCGGCAGCTACCGCTTTGGCACCGACACGCTGGTCACTGATGATGAAGGCAACTCTCAGATTTCCTTTGCAGATTTTGGCGCAGCATTGCTGGACCTGGCCGAATCCCCGCGCGGCGGCCAGAAGCTGACAGTCGCCTTGGGCGGTCCCGCCCCTGCCCTGGCGGCCGGCTGACGCCGGACCTTGGGCCGCGTTGGGCCTGGCAGCGCGCAAAGCGCGCTGCAGCGGCTTCGCTTCAGGCCCGCGGTCAAGCTCACAATGGCCCGGAGGTGTTCTGCGGGACTGCGCCGCGCCCAAGGCCTTGCCGGGCATCTGCGATGCCTGGCAAGGGTGCGGGAGCCGCTGGCCTGCCGGAGAACCGGGTCAGCCGCAGAACAACTCCTTAGTAGGGCAGCCCCACATAATTCTCCGCCAGCGAGACCTGCGCCGCATCTGAGGAAAACAGGTAGTCCAGTTCCGCTCTTTGCAGCCGCAGGTCTGTTTCCGATCCCTCCGGCGCCCGGTGCAGAAGGTTGGTCATCCACCAGCTGAACCGCTCCGCCTTCCAGACCCGCGCCAGCGCCTTTTCCGAATAGGCATCCAGCCCCGCACTGTCCCCTTTCAGGTAGTGGTCCAGGAAGCCATGGTAGAGATAGTGGATGTCTGACGCCGCCAGGTTCAGCCCCTTGGCACCGGTGGGCGGCACGATATGGGCAGCGTCGCCTGCCAGGAACAGATTGCCATAGCGCATCGGCTCGGCCACGAAGCTGCGCAGCGGCGCGATGGACTTTTCGATCGACGGGCCGGTTTGCAAGCCTGCAGCCACATCCTGCGGAAGCCGCCGTTTCAGCTCTTCCCAGAACGCCGCATCGCTCCAATCCTCCACGCGGTCGGTCAGCGGCACCTGGATGTAGTAGCGGCTAAGCATCCGGCTGCGCAGCGAGCACAGGGCAAAGCCGCGCTCATGCCGGGCATAGATAAGCTCTTCCGCCACCGGCGGCGTCTCTGACAAAACACCAAGCCAGCCAAAGGGATAGACCTTCTCATATTCCTTCAGCACATCGGAGGGAATGGACTTGCGGCTGACCCCGTGGAACCCGTCGGCACCCACAATGAAATCGCACTCGGCCCGCTGGGCCTCTCCGGCCTGCTCCCAAGTGACAAAGGGGCGCGCTTCGGTCAGCGCCTGCGGCTGCACATTCTGCGCCTCGTGAATGATCGCCCCGCCCATCGCATCCCGCGCTTCGTAGAGATCACGGGTCACCTCGGTCTGGCCGTAAACCATCACCGTCTCGCCGCCGGTCCGGCTTGCCAGATCGATGCGGTCCAGCCGGCCCTGATGGGCGATGTGGAACCCCTCGTGGATCTCGCCCTCGCGGTCCATGCGTGCGCCGCAGCCCGCCTCGCGCATCAGGTTGACGAAACCATGCTCCAGCACACCTGCCCGGATGCGGCCCAGCACATGCTCCCGGGCATGCTTCTCCAGCACGATCGAGCCGATCCCCTTGCGGTGCAAAAGCTGCGACAGCAGCAGCCCCGAAGGCCCGCCGCCGATGATGACAACCTGCGTCTGATGCGTGGACATGCGCGTTCCCCTGATCGTTTGCTGTATTCGTGCACTGGAGATTATGCGCTGGCCGCCTGTTCTTGCGAATGGACCAAGCGCGCTAAAACTTGTATTTTTCGCACATGCAGCGCTCAGCCCGCATCGACAGCTACAACCTGTTCGGCGAAACAGCCGAACTGGCCGATGTGCTGCATGTGGAGACGATCCGCGCCCGTTCAGAGCTGCACGACTGGGAATTGCGGCCGCACCGGCACGCGCGGCTGCATCAGCTGCTGATCCTGACGGGGGGCGGAGGTGCTGCAGATATTGACGGAATCAGCCATGCGCTTGCCCCGCCCTGCCTGATTAATGTTCCCCGCGGCGTGGTGCATGGATTCCGTTTTGGCAAAGGCACAACCGGCTGGGTCATTACTCTTGCCTCCGACTTCCTCGACCAGAACCTGATCCCGGGCGAAGGGGTGCGCGCGATGCTGGACCTGCCCGCCGTTCTGCAGCTGCCCGAAGGCCTTCAGGATCTGGCAGAGCAGCTTTTCGGCGAATACGGCCGCCGGGATTTTGGCCGCGCGCAGATGCTGCGCGGACTGGCGCTGTCCGTGACTTCGGCCGCCGCGCGCGCCATTGCCGCCGATCAGGACGCCGCTTCGCAATCCTCTGCCAGCCCGCTGTTCACACGGTTCGAAGCGCTGGTCGAGCGCGACTTCCGCCTGCGCCGCCCGCTGGCGGAATACGCGGATGAGCTGGCAGTATCGCCGACTCATTTGAACCGGATCGCTCAGCAGGCGACCGGGCAGGCTGCCTCGGCGCTGGTCAATGCCCGCGTCCTGCGCGAGGCGCGCCGGCTGCTGATCTACACCAACCTGACTGCGGCGCAGATCGCCTATGAGCTGGGGTTCAATGATCCGGCCCATTTCAGCCGGGTCTTTGCCAAGGGAACCGGAATGCCGCCACGGAAATTCCGCCAGCAGCTTGCCGGAACCGCCTGAGCCGCCGCAGACTGTGCCGAACCGGACACCGCATAGAGGAGCGCCAAATGCTGCAGGGGATCCGCATTCTGGAAGTCGAAGGCCTGGGCCCCGGCCCCTTTGCCGGGATGACCCTGGCCGACCTCGGGGCGGAGGTGATCTGCGTGCACCGGCCGTACACCGGGCGTACACCGGGGATGCCGGAAAACTCGCTTCTGGACCGCGGCAAGCGGTCGATCACCCTGGACCTCAAGGACCCCGCCGGTGCCGACACTTTCCTGAAACTTGCCGAAACCACACATGGGCTGATCGAGGGTTTCCGTCCCGGTGTGATGGAGCGGCTGGGGCTGGGGCCGGCAGAGTGCCATGCGGTGAACCCAGGCCTGGTCTATGGCCGGATGACCGGCTGGGGACAGGACAGCCCGCTGGCCCATGCGGCGGGGCATGACCTCAATTACATCTCGCTGTCGGGAGCGCTGTGGTACGCCTCCGCCCCCGGCGACGCGCCGCTGACGCCCGCCACGCTGGTCGGCGATATCGGCGGCGGAGCGATGTATCTGGTGGCCGGGATGCTGGCGGGCATCCTGAAGGCCGGGGCCACCGGCGAGGGCTGCGTGGTCGATGCCGCGATCTATGACGGGTCGGCCCACATGATGAACCTCTTGATGAGCATCCGCCAGGCTGGAAACTTTGGCGTTGCACGTGGAGCAAACCTGCTTGACGGGCCGCATTGGTGCCGCACCTATGCCTGCGCAGACGGCGGCTATGTCTCGGTCCAATGCCTGGAGCCGAAGTTCTATGCGCAGTTTCTGGAGAAACTGGGGCTGTCGGAGGATCCTGAGTTTCAGCAGCAGTTCGGCAAAGGGCTTTGGCCTGCCCTGACTGGCCGCCTTGCCGGGATCTTTGCCAGCCAGCCACGCGATCATTGGGCGGCGCTGTTCGAGGGATCAGATGCCTGTGTAGCCCCGGTGCTGAACCCGGAGGAGGCAATGGCGCATCCGATGAATGCGCGCGGCGCCTGGGTGGAGACGGAGGGCGCGCTGCAGGCCGCCCCGGCCCCGCGGTTTTCAGGCCAGCCGGAATGGACGCCGCCGGAGATCCCCCGGCGCGGCCAGCACACGGAGGAAATCCTGGCAGAACTGGCCCAGAAGTAAGGTCAGTCTTCTTTCTTGGCCTTTTCAGCCGCGGCTTTCATCCGCTTGAGCAGTTCGGTCTTGTCCGACTGCTTGCCAAAAGGGTTCTTCTTGGTGCCCTTGGCATTATGTTCCGAATGACGGGGCTTGTTGCTGCCCATGCGGGCGCCGCCCATTCTGCTGTAGTCCATCGTGAGACCTCTGGATGTATCCGAAGATGCGGCTACTGCCGCATCTTCATGGATAACACAAGATCAGCCGTTTCGAACGGTGTCGATCATCAGCTGCACATTGTCCGGGTTGGCATCCGGCGTGATGCCGTGGCCGAGGTTGAAGATATGCGGGCCGTTTCTGAACGCCTCGACGATGCGGCGGGTCTCGTCCACCAGCTCCTGCCCGCCAGTCACCATGTGGCGGGAGGCCAGGTTGCCCTGCACGCAGCCGTCGACCTGCACATTGGCAGCCGCCCAGACCGGATCAACAGAGTTGTCCAGCGCCACGCAGTCCACGCCGGTCGCTTTGGCAAAGCCGACGTATTTCTCGCCCGCCTCGCGCGGGAAGCCGATGACGGGGATGCCCGGGTGGCGCTCCTTCAGTGCCGCGGTGATCTGGCGGCAGGGCTCCAGCGCGTATTTCTGGAACGCTTCGCCCTTCAGCGAGCCGGCCCAGCTGTCAAAGATCTTCACCACTTCGGCGCCAGCCTCGATCTGCTTGGAGAGGTAGTCAATGGTCGCCTCGGTGATCCGCGCCAGCAGCGCCTCGAACAGGGCCGTGTTTTCCTCGCGCAAGCGGTGGGCCGGCCCCTGATCCGGGGTGCCGCGGCCCGCGATCATATAGGTTGCGACGGTCCAGGGCGCGCCGGCGAAACCGATCAGCGTGGTCTCGGACGGCAGCTCACGCGACAGGATGCGGACAGTTTCATAGATCGGATTCAGTGTATCGTGGATGTCGCTCGCCGGGCCCAGCTTGGCAAAATCCGCCTCAGTTGTGATGGTCGACAGCCGCGGGCCTTCGCCGGTCACAAACCACAGGTCGGCACCCAGCGCCTGCGGCACCAGCAGGATGTCGGCAAACAGGATCGCGGCATCAAAACCGTAGCGGCGGATCGGCTGCAGCGTCACCTCGGCGGCCAGGTCGGAGTTGTAGCACAGCGACAGGAAATCCCCGGCCTCGGCCCGCGTTGCACGGTATTCCGGCAGGTAACGGCCCGCCTGGCGCATCATCCAGATCGGCGGCACATCCTGTTTCTCACCCGCCAATGCGCGCAGCAGCTTCTTTTGTCCGGCCATGGTCATCCTCGCTATCATTCGCCCCTTGAGGTCACGCCTGAAGGGCGGAATGTCAAGAGCAGGAGCGATCTGCCGCGCCCAAGCCCGCTGCGCTTTGTTCTATGTCAAAGCCCCAGCGCATTGCTTGTGGGACATGCACAAAAACCGGTTTCCACCGGGACGCAAACTGATTTATGGCTTTCTCCATGACACTGACCCTGCCCTCCCCCGCTTCGCCCCTGAAAATCGGCACCCGCGGATCGCCGCTGGCGCTGGCACAGGCATATGAGACCCGTGCGCGCCTCGCCGCAGCCTTTGGCCTGCCGCAAGAGGCGTTCGAGATCGTGGTGATCAAGACCACCGGCGACAACCAGGCCCTGATCGCGGCGGACAAGCCGCTGAAGGAACTGGGCGGCAAGGGGCTGTTCACCAAGGAGATCGAAGAGGACCTGCTGTCGGGCGCCATCGACATCGCCGTGCATTCGATGAAGGACATGCCGGTTGCGCAGCCCGCAGGGCTGCTGCTCGATACCTATCTGCCGCGCGAGGATGTGCGCGATGCCTTCATCTCTCCATCGCTGAAATCGCTGCACGATCTGACCGAGGGCGCGGTGGTCGGCACCTCGTCGCTGCGCCGCCGGGCGCAGCTCTTGAACCGCCGCCCCGATCTGAATGTGGTGGAATTCCGCGGCAACGTGCAGACCCGGCTGCGCAAACTGTCCGAGGGCGTGGCGGAATGCACCTTCCTGGCGATGGCCGGCCTGAACCGGCTGGCGATGGACGATGTGCCCGCCACCGCGATCGGGACCAGCGACATGCTGCCCGCGGTGGCGCAAGGTGCGATCGGTATCGAACGGCGCGCGGATGACAGCCGCGCCGCGGAAATGCTGGCGGCGATCCATGACCGCGAGACCGGCCAGCGGCTGGCAGCGGAGCGGGCGTTCCTCGCCGCGCTCGACGGCTCCTGCGAGACGCCGATTGCCGGCCTTGCGGAACTGGACGGCACCACCCTGCGGCTGCGCGGCGAGGTGCTGCGCCCGGATGGCTCAGAGTCGATCAGCGATGACCAGAGCTGCGCAGTTGAAGACGGCGCCGAACTCGGCCGCGAGATGGCGGCCAAGCTCCTGGAGAAAGCCGGTAAGGGCTTCTTTGACTGGAGAGCCTGAGCGAGGCTCTGCCTCGCGCTCCGGGATACCTGGGGCCAGATGAATGGAGGACCCGCTCTTCATCTGGCTGAAAATATCCTGGGGGTGAGCGCCAAAGGGCGCGAGGGGGCAAAGCCCCCTGCCTGCGCTAGATCTGCCCGGACCACCTCAGCCAGCTCTCCGGGCTGCCGCGGAAGGTGTTGAGGTCCACGTCGCCAGCCACCCCCGGCACCTGGCCGGTGCCGGAATACTGCCAGAAGCTCCAGCTTCGGCCCGGATAGACCTTCTGCGGGTGGCCCGCCACGGAGCGCAGCCAGAACTCGGTGCCGCTGAGCCGCCCGATACCGGTGTCGCGGTAGAAATCCACTGTCGTGTAGACCACCGGGCGCTTGCCGTAGTGGCGTTCTAGGATGTCGAGGAACTTGCGCGCCTCGGCCCGCACCGTTGCACCGTCAGGCCGCGTGCGGCAGGTGCGGGAGCGGTGGTTCCATTCCATATCGAGCACCGGCGGCAGCGCGCTGGGGTCTTTCGGCACATGACGGATGAACCAGCGCGCCTGTTCTGCCGCGGGGCGGCAGAAATAGTAATAGTGGTAGGCGCCGTGCTTCAGCCCCGCCGCGCGGGCGCCGCGCCAGTTGTCGCGGAATTTGGCGTCGGTATGGTCGCCGCCTTCGGTCGCCTTGATATAGGCGAATGACACACCGGAGCGGCGCACCTTGTGCCAGTCGATCTCGCCCTGGTAGCGCGAGACGTCGATGCCGTGGACCGGGTAGGACCAGGGCTTGCGCCCCTCCCAGTCATGCGGGTCGCGGTCGCCGAAGCGGGGATAGGTGGAGAGCCCGGCCAGCCGCGCATTGGCGGGCTCTGTGCGGGTCACTCCCGGCGCGCTGGTGGCCTTTTCAGGCGGCCTGCCGCATCCTGCTGCCAATGCCAGTGCCAATGCCAATGCCCCAAGAACCAGTCTGCGCATGTGATGTGCTCCCTGCCTCGCTTCGTGAAAACCGCTCTTTTCTTTGCCTGTTCACATTCACTTTAGCGCAGGCTGGCCCAAAGTCGCGGCCGCCGCAAAGAAATCAGCATAAATCCGCCGCAAGAAAAAACGCGCCGCTGCGGGGCGGCGCGTTTGCAATGCTAGGGCTTTGGCGGGTTCAGACCCATTTGGCGAGCGGCGGCAGGCTCATCAGCACGGCGTTGGCATCGTGGCCGGTTTCCAGCCCGAACTTGGTGCCGCGGTCGTAGACCAGGTTGTATTCCGCATAGAGGCCGCGGTGGATCAGCTGGGCGTCCTTGTCGGCCTCGGAGTATTCCTGCACCCGGCGCTTTTCGACCAGCGGCACAAAGGCCGGCAGGAAGGCGCGGCCGATGTCCTGGGTCAGCGCAAAATCCGCGGCCCAGTCGCCGGAGTTCTGGTCATCCATGAAGATGCCGCCTACCCCGCGGGCGCGCTTGCGGTGGGGGATGTAGAAATACTCGTCCGCCCATTCCTTGAGCCGCGGGTACTGGTCTTCCCCGTGCGGGTCCAGGTGCTGTTTCTGCTGCCCGTGGAAATGCGCGGTATCCTCTGCGTATTCGATGCAGGGATTGAGATCCGAGCCGCCGCCGAACCACCAGGCGTGCGGGGTCCAGAACATGCGGGTGTTCATGTGCACGGCGGGCACATGCGGGTTGCGCATATGGGCGACCAGCGAAATGCCGGAGGCCCAGAACCTAGGGTCGTCCTTCATCCCCGGAATGCCCTTGCGCGCCGCCATCGCGGCTTGCGCGCGTTCGCCCAGGGTGCCGTAGACCTCGGAAATGTTGACGCCGACCTTCTCGAAAACCCGGCCGCCGCGCATCACGCTCATCAGCCCGCCGCCCGCATCGGAGCCGTCCTCCGAGGTGCGTTTGGTTTCAGTCACTTCGAACCGGCCCGGGTCCATGTCCGCAAACGGGCCTTCGCTGTGGCTGTCCTCCAGCGCCTCAAAGGCCGCAACGATCTGGTCGCGCAATTCCCGGAACCAGGCAGCCGCCCGGGCCTTTTCTTCTTTCATTTCAGCAGTCACAGGTCTTTCCAATCAGTGCATCGGCGCGGACACCGGGTCCAGCAGGGTGCGGCCGCCGTCCAGCGTCACCACCTGCCCGGTCATGAAACCGGCGGCGTCGGAGGCCAGGTATTGTGCGGTTTCGGTCAGTTCGGTGGGCGAGGCCACCCGGCCCAGCGGGGTATGCGCCTCGATATCATGGCGGAAGCTGCGGTTTTCCTTCAGCGTTGCCTGCATGGAGGCGCTCATCACCGAGCCGAAAGCGATGGAGTTCACCCGGATCCGGTGCGGCGCCAGCGCCACCGCCAGCGAGCGGGTGGCCTGATCCAGCGCGGCGGAGGCCACGGAATAGGCCATCAGGTCCGGATGAGTGCGGCGGGCCGCAATCGACGAAAGATTGATGATGCTGCCAAGGGGGCCGTCGTCCTCGCGCTCTTCGCCCTGCTTGATCATCCGCTTGGCAACCTGCTGGGACAGGCGCACTGTCGGCAGCAGGCTTTGGTTCAAGAGCTGGTCCAGCGTCTCGTCCTGCGGATCCAGCGCATTGGTGGCCACCACCTGCCGGGCGCCGTTGACCAGGATGTCGATGTCATCAAAAGCGTCGATGGTGGCTGACAGCAGGTTGGCAATGGTCAGCCGCTCGCGCAGGTCGCCGGCGAAATAGCGGATGTTGCCGTCGTCGGCCTGTTCCCCCAGTTCATCGACCAGCTGTGCCTCAAACTGATCCGCAAACATCACGTTGGCGCCGGCATCGGCGAACTGTTTGCCGATCGCCAGGCCGATGCCGCTGGCGGCGCCGGTCACGATGGCGGTCTTTCCGGAAATGGAAAAGGACATGAAAGGGTACTCCCCTAAGGCAATCTGGACCGCACGTTAGACCGCGCCGGCCGGTTTGGAAACCGCCATTGCGCCCTGCGCGCGGTTACTTGCGCCCGCGTTTCGGCTTGGCCGCGTGCAGGATCTTGAAGCGGTTGTCGCCGCCCTCTTCGCGCACCTGGGCAAAGCGTTCCGCCAGCGCGGTCTCATAGGGCAGATGCCGGTTGGCCACCATCCACAGGCTGCCGTTGGCCGCCAGCATGGACGCCGCCGCGGCGATAAAGGCCTGCCCCAGCGACGGTTCCGCCGCGCGTCCGGTGTGGAACGGCGGGTTCATCACCACGGTGCTGACCGGGCCCGGCGCCTTCCAGCTGCGGGCATCAGCCCAGTGAAACTGCGACCGCGGGTCCGCTGCATTCAGACGGGCGCAGGCCAGCGCGGCATGATCCGCCTCAACCAAATGCAGTTCCTCGACACCCTCGCGCTTCAGCACCTGGGCCGAGAGATAGCCCCAGCCGCCGCCCAGGTCGGCCACGCAGCGGCCCAGCTTCTGCGGCAGCGCAGCGGCCAGCATGCGGGAAGCGGGGTCGATGCCATCGGCCGAGAACACCCCGGGTGCGGTGATGAAGCCTTCGACCTGCTGCGGCCCTTCGGGCAGCCAATCGGACAGATCGGTGCCGCCCTCGATCCAGAAAATCTTGCCATGCGCCTTGGAGACCGGGGCAGAAGGCTCGCAGCGCTTGCGCAGGTCCTTCAGAACCGAATCAATGCCTTCGGTCTTGGCGCCGTCGATCAGCACCTGGCCCGAGGTGGCGGCAGCGGCCTGCGCCACCAGCATCCGGGCCAGCGCCTTGGCCCGCGGCAGAAAGACGACGGCGGCGGCATACTCCGCCCCCGCCTCCGGCGACGGGGCGCAGGCATAGCCCTGCGCGGCGAAGTGGTCGTGGTCGGGGCGGAACGGCTGGATGATCAGCAGCTGCTCCTTGGGCAGCGCCGACAGGTCATGCTCGCTGCGCGGATGGAACACGGCGATGCGGCCCTCCGACGGAACAGCAAAGCCGCCCGATTGGGCGGCCAGGGACAGGCGTACGGACATCTAAGAGCCTCTTCAGTCTTCTTTTTCCATGGTGCACTGCAGCGGGTGCTGGTGGCGGCGGGCGAAATCCATCACCTGGCCGACCTTGGTTTCAGCCACCTCATGACTGAACACGCCGACCACGGCAACGCCCTTCTTGTGCACCGTCAGCATGATCTCAAACGCCTGTGCATGGGTCATGCCAAAGAACCGCTCCAGCACCATGACCACGAATTCCATAGGGGTGTAGTCGTCATTCAGCAGCAGCACCTTGTAACGCGGCGGGCGCTTGGTCTTCGGCCGCGTCTTGGTCAGGACGCCGGATTCCGTGTCGTCGTCTGAATGATCGGTCATCATTATGGGCTGCAGCGGCATAAGCAATTTGATCCAGTGGTGCATGGAATTTCCTGTGAGGCTTATATAGCCTCTATGGTGTTCAGGAAAAGAGACTGAGACACGCAGATTGATACGTAATTTGACAACAATCGGCTTTGATGCCGATGATACCCTCTGGCACAACGAACGGTTCTTCCGCGTCACGCAGGAACGGTTTGCCGAATTGCTGCAGGATCACACGCCTGCGGATGTCGGCCCCGAACAGCTGGAGCGGCAGTTGCTGGACGCCGAAAAGCGCAATCTGGGGCGCTACGGCTACGGGGTGAAGGGCTTCACCTTGTCGATGATCGAAACCGCGATCGAGGTCACGGGCGAGCGCGTGCCTGCTGCCGTGGTCAAGGAGCTGATCACGGCGGGCCAGATGATGCTGTCCTACCCGATCGAACTGCTGCCGCATGCGCGGGAGGCGGTGGAGGCGGTTGCCGACCGCTACAAGGTGGTGCTGATCACCAAGGGCGATCTGCTGGACCAGGAGCGCAAGCTGGCGCAGTCGGGCCTTGGCGAACTGTTTGACGGCGTCGAAGTGGTCTCGGAAAAGACACCGGAGGTCTACCACGACATCTTTGCCCGCCACGGCGACGGCGCCAGCCGCGCCATGATGGTTGGCAATTCCATGCGGTCGGATGTGGTGCCGGTGATCGAGGCCGGCGGCTGGGGCACCTATGTGCCGCACGGGCTGGTCTGGGAGGTGGAACACGCCGAGGCGCCGGAGCACAGCCCGCGCTACACCGAGATCCCGGATCTGAGCGGGCTGGCGGCGCTGGTGGACAGCCTGGAGTAAGCGCGCTGGACGGGCCGGGCCCGTGCCGCTATCCCTTTGACAAACTTCAAGGGAGCCCCGGAGACATGCCGCACGCCGAACTGAAATACTCCAGTAATCTGGATCTCGACGCCGAGGCCATCCTCGCTGAGATCGAAACGGTGATACTGGAGCACGACGGCGGCGCCGGCGCCTGCAAGGGACGGGCCTATCCGGCGGACCGTTTCCACCGCACCCATATCACAATCAGTGTTGCCCTGCTGAGCAAGCCGCACCGGGACGAGGCGTTTTCCAACGCGCTGCTGGCAGACCTCGAATCCCGGATCAAGGCACGGCTGCACCAGCCCTGCGAATTCTCGCTTGGGCTCAATTATTCCACGCCGTTTTACGTGACCAATTTCCACGCGGTTTAACGGCGAAACAGCCCCTGCGCCGTTTGCAGGCCGGAAATTCCGCTGCCGATCAGCCGCGGTGTGCAACTTTTTTCAGTAACCTTCTGTTAGCACTTACCGCATCTAGAGAGGTTGCCACGCTCACCCACAAAATGCCGGCAGACAGACGCGCATCGGGCTGTCTGCCCTATCCTGCCCCTGTTTATTCCTTGGCAACCCTGTGTTAGGCTTTTAGTAACAGGCAAAAACGTCAGCCGGAAAACCGGCGGCACGAGGCAAACATGGCAGTGATCACGCAGGTCAATCCGGCGTCCAGCCGGTATCCCCGTACCCGGCTCCTATGGGCAGCCGCGGCTCTATTTCTTGCAACGATGGTGATGGCGCTGCAGCCGCAGCGGGCCGCAGCGGCCCCGTACGCGGCCATGGTGATCGATGCGCGCACCGGTGAAGTGCTGCATTCACGCAATGCCGACACCCGGCTGCACCCTGCCTCGCTGACCAAGATGATGACGCTCTACATCGCTTTTGAAGCGGTCCGGAACGGCGAAATCACGCTGGACACCAAGGTCAGGATCAGCCGCAACGCCGCTGCCGAGCCGCCGTCGAAACTGGGGCTCAAGTCAGGCCAGAAGATCGCCTTCCGCTACTTGATCCGCGCCGCCGCAGTGAAGTCCGCCAATGACGCCGCCACGGCCATCGGCGAGACCCTGTCGGGGTCCGAGGCCGCATTTGCCCGCCGCATGAACCGCACCGCCAAGGCGCTGGGGATGAGCCGCACGACGTTCAAGAACGCGCACGGCCTGACTGCCAGCGGGCATCTGTCGACCGCCAGCGACATGACCACGCTGGGGCGGCATCTGCTGTATGACTACCCGGAGTATTACAACCTGTTCTCGCGCCGCTCGACCAATGCCGGCGTGCGTGAAGTTCCCAATACCAACCGCCGCCTTCTGGCCGCCTACCGCGGCGCCGACGGCATCAAGACCGGCTACACCCGTGCGGCCGGCTTCAACCTGGTTGCCTCCGCCAAGCGCGGCAATGAACGGATCATCGCAACCGTTTTCGGCGGCAAGTCCTCCACCTCGCGCAACGCCAAAGTGGCAGAACTGCTGGATCTCGGCTTCCGACGGGCGCCTTCGCGCGCGGCACTGCGCAAGCCGCAGCGTCCTTCTTATCAGGGGGCGGGCAATGTGGTGGTTGCCGATGCGGACGACAGGCCCTCGCACGGAGTGGCGGGCAAGACCATCCGGGTAAGCGGCCAGGTGAACACCAGCCTGCGCCCCAAGACGCGCCCGGGCAGCAACGGGTCGCCGGTGCTGGTGGCGGCGCTTGAGGAAGCGCTGCAGACCCCGCCCGCAGAGCAACCGGCAGCTAAGGCTGATACTGCACCGGCTGACACCGCAGAGACCGGTGCTGCGGAAGGGCCGATCGAGAACGTTCAGACCGTCAGCGCAGATGCCGCTGTGCAGGAAGATGCGCTGCGCGACAGCATCGCGGTTGCCCTGGCTGAGGCCGAGGCGGAACCCCAGGCGGCGGCTGCCGAAGCGGCAACCCCGGCCGTCATCGCGGCCGTGCAGAAAGTGCCGTTCACCGGATTGCGTCCGGTTGCCCGCCCGGCCAGCCTGGCAGCAGCCTCACCGGAGCCGGAGCCGGTGGTCGTGACCCGTCTGTCCACCTCCGGCGGCCGGTACTGGGGCGTCAACGTCGGGCTCTACACCAGCCGCTACCAGGCCGAGAAAGTGCTGCTGCGTACCGCTTTGTCCGAGCTGGAAACGCTGGACGGAACCCTGCGCAAGGTCGCAAAGACCCGCCGCGGCTTCGAGGCCAATTTCCTGGGCATGAGCCAGGAGCAGGCGGAACTGGCCTGCCGCCGCCTGAACGCCCGCAACGTGACCTGCAATCCGATCGGCCCGTCCTGACCGGAGAGCCCTGGACAGTCAGCAGAAAAGGCGCCCATGAGGCGCCTTTTTCATTCCGGCCCTCTGGCACCAGACCGCTGTGCAGATACGGAGTTTCCAGCGTCCGCCAGCGCATCCGAAGAGGCAGGAAGCCATTTCCGGGCAGCGCTCAGGGTTTGGGCTTGTCGTCCCATTCATCGCTGAGAATGCGGCGGGAGTCGCCTTCGGGATCATCATACTGGTTGCTGCGCACCGTGTAGAAGAACGCCGCAAGACCCACCGTGCCGAGGATCAGAGAAATCGGGATCAGATAGGCAAGGACACTCATGGTTTCGGTACCGGTATTGTCAGCGGGGGCTTAGCGCAGCCGCAGCGCATTGAGGGAAACAGTAATGGAAGAGGTAGACATCGCCAGCGCTGCAATCAAGGGCGTGGCCAGCCCCGCAATCGCCAGCGGCACCGCAACCACATTGTAAAGGGTGGCAATGCGGAAGTTCTCGCGGATGCGGCGGGTGGCTTTCTGCGCCACGCCGCAGGCCTCGGCAATCGGGCTGAGGTCCTGGCCCAAGAGCACGATGTCGGACGCAACCCGCGCCGCATCCAGCGCCGAGGCGGGCGATACCGACACATGTGCCGCAGCCAGCGCCGCGGTGTCATTGAGGCCGTCGCCCACCATCAGAACCTTCTTGCCTTGATCGGCAAGCATCTGCACCCGGGCGGATTTATCGGCAGGCAGCGCCTCGGCCACCCATTTGGTGATCCCCAGACGCTGCGCCAGATCCTCCACCGCGCCGGTGGTGTCGCCGGAAATCAGCAGGACTTCCTTGCCAGTCTGCTTTAGCGCCTGCACGGCCTCGGCGGCGCCGGGGCGCAGGGCGTCGGTGAACAGGAACGGTTTTGCCGCTCCTGCCCCGCTGTCCAGCCAGGCCGCCGTCTGGCTGCCCTGCTCAGCCCCGACCCACGCCGCGCGGCCCAGCCGCACAGTTCGGCCGCGGAACAGGCCTTCGGCACCGTAGCCCGGCACCTCTGTGATGTCCTGAACGCCAGCGGGCCTGATCCCGGCCTCCCGCGCGGCGCGGGTCAGCGCCACTGACAGCGGATGCGAAGAGCCTTCGGCCAGCGCCAGGGCGATCTCCAGGTCTGCCCGGGCATGATCGCCCAGATTGGTGACCTGCGGCGTGCCGGCGGTCAGCGTGCCGGTCTTGTCGAACACCACGGTGTCCACTTCCGCCAGCCGCTCCAGCGCGGTGGCGTGTTTGATCAGCATGCCCTTCTTGAATAGCCGGCCCGAGGCGGCGGTGGTCACGGCAGGCACCGCGAGGCCCAGCGCACAGGGGCAGGTGATGATCAGCACCGCGGCGGCGATGTTCAGCGCGGTGCGGATGTCGAAGGTGTAAAGATACCAGCCGGCAAAGGCGAGCGCCGACAGGATATGCACGCCTGGCGCATAGAGTTTTGCTGCGCTGTCGGCCAGGGAGGTGTAGCGGGAGCGGCCCGATTCCGCGATCGCGACCAGGTCGGTCATGCGATGCAGAGAGGTATCCTCGCCCACTGCCGTCGCGCGAATGGTCAGCGGGCCGGTGAGGTTCACCTCGCCGGCGGAAACCGCCAGGCCCGGTTCCGCAAAGACCGGCAGCGTTTCCCCAGTCAGCAGCGAGCGGTCGAGTTCCGACTGGCCCGCAACGATTTCGCCATCCACCGGCATCCGCCCGCCGGGCCGCACCAGGATCAGGTCGCCGATTGCCAGATCGGCAACCGGCACCTCGTATTCATCGCCGTCCAGAAGCCGGATTGCACGGGGCACCTCCAGCGCGGCCAGCTCCTCCGCCGCCGAGCGCGCCGCGGCGCGGGTCCGGTAATCTAGGTAGCGGCCTGCCAGCAGGAAAAACGTCAGCGTCAGCGCCGCATCGAAGTAGGCGTGCTCACCCGACAGGAAGGTCTCCCACAGCGACGTTGCCAGCGCCAGAACCAGGGCCAGCACGATCGGCACATCCATGTTGAGGCGCTTGACGCGCAGCGCCGTCCAGGCATTGGCGAAAAACGGCTGCGCCGAGAAGACGATTGCCGGAAAGGTGATGGCGGCGGAGATCCAGTGGAACATGTCGCGGGTTGCATCCGAGGCCCCGGACCAGACTGAAATGGACAGCAGCATCACGTTCATCGAGGCAAAGAAGGCCACCGCCAGGCGCATCAGCAGGTCCCGGCCCATCTTGTCGTTCTGGGTTGCCGCCAGGGCTGCCAGATCCAGTTCGTGCGCCTCGTAGCCGATGCTTTCCAGCAGCGGGATCAGATCCGCCGCGCGCAGTTCTGGCTCTGCCTCGATCAGCGCCCGCTTGAGCGTCAGGTTCACCCGCGCCGAATGGATGCCGGGATGGGCATTCAGCGCCCGCTCCACCGCCGAAATGCAAGCCTGGCAGTGGATGCCCGGCAAGGACAGGGCCAGCCGTGCCTCGGCCGGCGCGTGATCAGAACTGTCGGGCGGGGCCGCGACGCAGGCGGGACAAGCGGCAAGCGAAGGACGGAGCTGCGCGGTCATGGCGGTCAGCCCTTCACATGGAGGATCACCCGCTGGGTGAATTCGGTGCCGCTCTTGGCCCGCGCCACCATGCGGATGTTCCAGTTGCCCGGCCCCAGGTCGGCTGGCGCCACATAGGCGCGGCCGTCAAAGGTGAACTCCGGCTGCTGGTCGTCCTGCACATGGGTCGCCCGGCCGAGCGTCGCGCTCAGCTTGGCGACCTCCACCGGGTTGCCATCGGCATCGGTGATCTCAAGCTTGACCTGATCGCCTTGCGAGGAGGCATAGACCGACCAGCCCAGCGCCTCCTGCGCAGAACGGCGCTGATCGAACTCCTGGCTTGCGACGTAGGAGTTCTTCACCTCCAGCCCCGGAAAGGTTTTCACCGCGTTGACCGCCAGGATGATGTTCACCCCGATAATCACCGCAAAGGCGCCGCCGAACAGCATCAGTGCGTGCTTGCCGGTAAATTCCCGTTCGCGCTTGGCCATGCTCAGTTCCCCTTGCCGTTAAAGCTGGTGTCCTTGTGGGCACGTTCCCCGTTTATCAGATCCTCGACCCAGATGCGAACCGGGGTGGACCCGGTTTGCGCGGGGCCGGACCCCTTGGGCGTCACGATGTAGACCCGTTGCAGCAGCGCAGTGTCGGCAGGCACATTGACCGCGTGGTATATGGTCCCCTCAAGCTGCAGGCGCAGGGTCGGATCGCCCTTGATCGACAGCTTGAACACCCGGTCCTCGCCATGCTTGTTGCGCAGGCGCACGTCGTAGGTGTTGCGGATGGAACCGTCCGAAAGAGTGACGTAGGTCGGGTTGCGCTCCGGCGCCACCGTCAGCTCAATGTCGGAGCGGATGAACAGGGCGAACAGCAGACCCAGCCCGACCAGCGACCACAGGCTGGTGTACATGATGGTGCGCGGGCGCAGGATGTGCTTCCAGACGTTCTTGGGCGGCTGGCCGGTGCGCTCCAGCGTTTCGTCCGACAGCGCCATATAGTCGATCAGGCCGCGCGGTTTACCGATCTTGGCCATGACGTCGTCGCAGGCATCAATGCAAAGCGCGCAGGTGATGCATTCCATTTGCTGGCCGTCGCGGATGTCGATCCCCATCGGGCAGACGTTGACGCAGGCCATGCAGTCGATGCAGTCGCCCTGCCCTTCCGCCACCTGGCCCTTCTTCAGCTTGCCGCGCGGCTCGCCCCGCCAATCGCGGTATCCGACGGTCAGCGTGTCCTCGTCCATCATCGCAGCCTGGATGCGCGGCCAGGGGCAGGCGTAGATGCAGATTTGCTCGCGCGCGAAACCGCCGAACAGGAAGGTGGTCGCGGTCAGCACCAACATGGTGGAATAGGCGATCGGATGCGCGTTCAGCGTCACCAGATCATAGGCCAGCGTCGGCGCATCCGCGAAATAGAACACCCAGGCGCCGCCGGTGGCGAGGCCGATCAGGAACCATGCGGTCCACTTGGTGACCCGCAGGCGGGCCTTGCGGAAATCCATCTTTTTCTGCCGGTGCAGGCGCAGGCGGGCATTTCGGTCCCCCTCGATCCAGCGTTCCACCAGGATGAACAGGTCGGTCCAGACCGTCTGCGGGCAGGCATAGCCGCACCAGACCCGGCCCAGCGCCGATGTGAACAGGAACAGCCCAAGCCCTGCCATGATGAGGAGACCCGCCACGAAATAGAACTCGTGCGGCCAGATCTCGATCCAGAAGAAGTAGAACCGGCGGTTCGCCAGATCCAGCAGCACCGCCTGATCCGGCAGCGACGGCCCGCGGTCCCAGCGGATCCACGGGGTCAGGTAGTAGATCCCCAGCGTCACCGCCATGATGTACCATTTCAGGTTCCGGAAGGGGCCGGACACGCGCCGCGGAAAGATCGGCTCTCTGGCGGCGTACAGGCTGGGGGCCGGGTTGGAATCGCTCACGGACTCTCTCCGTCTTGTGGCTGTCTCGCGCCCTTGTCACAGATGCAAAGTGCCGGAACTTTGACGTGGATCAAAAAGCGCATCACACAATCATGTTTTGAGGCCGATTCCGCACCGCGAGGGGCAAACCGCCACCTATGCCTGCGCTGCCAGTCCCGCCAGAGGCAAGTTGCCGCAGAACGGCGCTTCCTCTGGTCCGGACGCAAAACGGGGCAAGCCCGGACACACTCTGAACACAAACATGAATAGACTAACAACAGTTTCAGAGCCTCTATTAAGCGCCACGCGGAGCCAATTTTCAAACCGCCGAACAGATTCAAGGATTTTCCAATGCCCAATTCAAATGGACCGCTGGCTCAATATCTCATAGCAGCCAGATTGCAGAACGCAGCGTCCGAAGGCGCTAACGGGCTGGTGCTCACCGGAACCGGCGGAGACGACTCTCTGTCCGGTGGCAGCGGGGACGATCATATCACCGGCGGCGGCGGCAGCGACACGCTGATCGGCAGTGAGGGTAACGACACTCTTATCGCAGGCGCAGGTCAGGAGAATTTCCTCTCCGGCGGTGCCGGTAATGATCTTCTGGACAGCTCAGGCCAAGGCGGCTTGTTCGAAGGCGGCGCTGGCAATGACACGATCATCGCAGGTCATTCAGGCCACGACACCTCTTCCCCGCAGATAGTCCTCGGGGGCGACGGCGATGATTTGATCCTTCTGTCCGGCCGGGTTGCCTCCTTGACCGCAGCCTACAGTTCCGAAGTCCACGGCGGGGCGGGAAACGACACAATCCGGCTGGAAGAGGACATCCGGCTGATAGGGCGTTTCGAAATCGGCATTGAGGTGCTGGACTTCAACGGCTTCTCGATTTTCGGGTCATCTGCGAATGATTTTGTAAGCCTGGACGTCGCCAGCCAGACCCTGGGGGCGATCCGTCTGAGGGCAGGCGACGACACTGTCAATGGGTCTTTCCAATCCGATCTGATCTATGGCGGCAGCGGTAATGATTGGCTCATAGGCTTTTTCGGCGATGATACCCTGCACGGGGGCACCGGCGACGATGCATTGAACGGATATTCCGGCAACAACCTGATCCGTGGAGGCAAGGGATCGGACAATATCGGTGGCGGCGATGGTGAGGACACGCTCTATGGCGGCGCGGATCAAGATTTGCTCTCCGGCTTATCAGGTAACGACTGGGTGCATGGCGGCCGCGGCAACGACCTTGTTTACGGGGAAGATGGAGACGACCAGCTGTTTGGCGGCAGCGGCGCTGACACTCTGACGGGAAACACCGGAAACGACACGCTGACCGGCGGCGGCGGCGCGGACATTTTCGAATTCTTCGAAACCGGCGATGACCTCTTTGGCTCTGATGGAGACAGCGGCAGCGACGTCATCACAGATTTCAGCGTCGGCACGCGGGGCGAGAAAATCGACCTCTCCAGGGTCTCGAGAATCGAAGGCTATCGCGATCTGATGGACAATCACATCTCGGAAATTGACGGCAACGCCGTCATTGATGACGGCGCCGGGATGGTGATCACACTGGCTGGGGTTAGCATTGATGACCTCAGCAGGAACGACTTCCTGTTCTGAGCGCCCCGCACCGGCAGGAGCATACCAGGCAATTCACTGCGCTGCAGGGGCAGGAGACCGCTATTCCCCCGCCGGCAGGCTCTGCAAAATTATCAGCTGAACAGGAACTTTCACTGCCGCGGCGGGTTGATTGGCTGTGCCTCGGGCACGCTGAAAAAATTGCAGGAGATCATCCTATGAAACACCTCATGCTCTCGACTTCGCTGATCGTTGCCGCCGCGGTGCCGGCCATCGCGGGCTCGGAAACAGAGGGGTCTGGCAGCGCAGAGGCAGGGGTTCAGCTTGAAACCCCTGCAGCGGATGCATCCGCCGGCGCTGGCACCATGGGCGAAGCAAAGGCAGAAAGCACTCCGCTGCAGCCGGCCACCGAAGCCGCTGATCAGCCTGCGGAAACCGGAAAAAGCCCGCTGAGCGCCGGCACCGCCTCTGAGGGCGGCCTTACGGCAATTCTTCCGGACGCCGACGCGCCCGCGATGGCGCCGCTGGACATGAACGAGGTGACGGCAGAAGCCCTGACAGGTGCTCCGGCCTATGACGCCAAAGACGACCATATCGGAGAGCTTTCGCAGATTATCGTGAACACCAATGGAGGTGTCGAAGCCGTGATCATTGACGTGGGCGGCTTCCTGGGCATCGGTGAAAAACCGGTCGAGCTGACCATGGGCGACATCCAGATCATGCAAGTGAACGGCGACCTGCGGATCGTCACCCATCTGACCCGCGAACAGCTGGAGGCGCTGCCGGATTATCTGCCCAACTGATGCGCCGGATTTCCGGGGGCTTGATAGCCCTGCATCCGCCGCCCGAGCACCTCGCCCTTTTCCGGCTGCCTGCCTCGCAGCGGTGTACCGGACTGGCATCCCGGCCAAGCGGCGCAAGACCGGGTTCCCGATCGGGACCCGGTCTTCTTCTATTCAGGCGCTTGGAACATTAATTGGCAGCAGGCCGCTAAATCAGGCCCGCTGACAGCGCTGCCGCGGCGGTGCCAATGCCGCCAAGCGTCAAAAGCGCAATCAGCCCGTCACGGGTCAGCATGGCAACAGCCAGCAGGCCGACGGCGGCGCCCAGCAGCGACGAGGTAATGGGCACGATTTCCAGCAGCGGCATCAGGGTGCCGCAGATCAGGCAGACCAGGCGGATTGCGGAGAGGAACGGCGGGCGGAAAAGAACCGGCAGCCGTTTTCGCGAGTGCCGGACGAGCCAGCGCACGGTGCGGCGCAGCACCGCGGCCGCCTTGCGCACAGACCTGGCCCTGATCCTGCGGCGGCCCAGCCAGCGCGGAAGCCAGATGTGCGTCCGGCCGAGCAGCATCTGCCCGCAGATCAGGCAGATCATGACACCGCAAGCGGAAGAGAACATCGGAATGCCGCTGAGCGGGGTAACCGCTGCCAGCACCGGAAGGGCGAGCACAGCCGGAAGCGAGTTTTGCCCAAGCTCCTCTGCCATCTTGCCGACGGTTATGGCCGTGCGGTGGCGGCGTGCAATGGCGCTGGTATTCTTGAGCACATTTTCGACAGGATGTTTTGCAGAATCCATTTCGTTCCTTGACCGGCTGCTTGCTTACGGCGGGCCAACGCCCCTGCCCGGCGGCAGGTTCCCGCCGCCGGCGCTATCCGTTCAAGGCGTTTTCCGCCGACAGTGTGCAGGCAGGCCGATTTTCCCGCCGGCGCAGGAACCTTTGTTCCCGCACATGCGTTCTCACCGTGCATCCCAGCGAGGGACATCAATGAAAAGGAGCATCAACAATGACTCATCTGATCCGCACCACCGCTCTTGCCGCGGCCATGGCCACGGCGGCCGCAGCAGGCCCGATGGTTTCCGAAATTGACGTGACGGCGGACCTGAGCGCCATTGAAAATTACCAGGCGGCCAAAGTCTGGACGAGCCTGGAAACCGACCTTGAAACAGCCCTTGCCCAGCAGCTGATCGGCCAGATCGCCGAGGCAGGCGCATCGGAGACAGCCGAAATCAATGTCGAGATCGACTCCGTCGCACTGGCCAGCAACTTTGAGCAGGCCCTGGGCGTTGGCGAATGGGTTCTGAAGGGCGACGTTGACATCGACATGCCGGACGCGTCCCAGGACATGCGCTACGACCTCACCGTCTCCGCGGACCAGGTGAATGCGTACTACCCCCAGGGCACCGATCCTGCGCTTGTGACCGTGGACAGCGAGCTGTTCTACAACGCCATCATTGATGCCTTTGCAGGCAATGTCGCGTCGAAACTGAAATAAGGAGGCGGCTATGCGTATCTTTCTTGCAGTTCTGGCCCTGGCCGGCCTGACGGCCGCCTGTGAAACAGCTGAAGGTTTTGGCAGAGACGTGTCGAACCTCGGCAATGAAATCACCGAAGAATCCCAGGAAGCGCAACAATAACCTGCGTTGCCAATTGAATTCTGAATGGTCCGGCGGCCGCTTGCCCCGGACCATCGTTTTTTTGCGCACAAGGAAGCTTCACGCAGGACCGGATCGCCAGGCTGCCCCCGGCATCGCCCCCGGGCGGCAGGTCAGACGATGTCTTCGGTCGCTCCGGGAAGGGGCTGCTGCAGCTCAGCCATCCGGTCCGGGTCATGCGGCACCAGCAGTCCGCGGCGGGCTTCCGGACGGCGCACCTGGTTGCGCTGGATTTCCTGCTGCCACCAGTCGGCTGCATTCTCCAGCTCCAGCGCTTCCGCTGGCAGGTCCTCCTGCCACCAATGCCGGGCAAGCGCCTGCCACAGCCGTGCGATCCGGTCCTGCCGGGTGATCCGCAAGGCCGCCTCCGTATCCCAGCGCATCGACCGGCCGTTCAAATTGGCCGAACCGACCAGGGCAAAGTCCCGGTCCGTGATCAGCGCCTTGCTGTGCAGGTAGATCATCGGTGAGCCAGCCAGCGTCGAAGGCGCATCCCGGGCTGCCATGCGCCGCTGCACCGGGCTGGCAATGCAGGCACGGGAGCCGAAGGCCGCGTTCACAGTCTCCAGCGCTTCCGCCTGCAGCGCCATGCCATAGCGGGCATCCAGCTCCTGATTGCCGTCAAAGGCGACGTCCTCTGGCAAGGCAGGCAGGATCAGGATCAGCGACAGGTCCGGATTGCGCCGGGCTGCGTCGGCCAGACCGCGGGCGATGACGCTGGAGCGCAGAAACTGGGTTTCCAGATAAATCAGGCGTTTGGCACTTGCAAAGGCAGCCAGGTGATCCTCTTCAATCTCGCGCAGGACTGTTTTTGGCGACAGCGCCCAGAAACCGGCACGGCGCGGAACAGACAGGGTGCGGCGGATGTGGCGGCCTTCGGGCGGCGTTCTGCGCTGCGCCACGTCCTCGAGGAAGCAATCCAGGTGCGCGGCGGCTTCCTCGGCCTCGGGGCCGCGCAGCAGCAGTTGCACATCCGCCCATGTCTTGAACGCCGGCTGATCATGGTCCGGGGTGTCGTACCGGCGGCGGTTCTGATCCAGCCCGCCGATATACAGGGTTTCGCGGTCAACCACCGCGACCTTCTGGTGATGCGACACGGGATAAAGCTGCGGCAGCCCGGTTTCCGCGGCTGAGGGCCGCAACCGCCGCGGCAGCTTCCGCAGCTTGCGCAGCACAAAGGGCGAAAATGCCAGCCGCGGCAGGATCCCGGCCCGGGCCGGATGAAGCGCAGCAGTTACGGAAAGCCGCGCGGCTTCCTCAGGCGCAAGCCCGTCACGGATTTCCCGGGCCTGATCCAACGTTCTTTGCGCGGCAGCGTGCAGAGGCGCGGCCATCACCGGGTCGAAGTCGCTCACCACCAGACGGACATTCACGCCGCTGCGCAAGGCGGCGGCAATCAGATCCGCCCAGGTGTCACCGGTTTCGCGCGCCTCAGCGCTGAGCAGGCCGGTGGACAAGTCAAAGAGGCGGAAGCTCGCTGTAATCTCCGTCCTGGCCTGCAGAACCGCACGTTCAAAGGCTGGCCAGGCCTGCTCGGCCGTAACCAGAACTGCAAACTCCGGGCAGCCATGGTCGTCACGCTGCGGGTTCTGCTGCATCCTCGTCCTGTTCTTTCTGGGTTTCGTCCGGCGGCACAGCTCCCGCAACGGCAGGGAAGCCCAGCCGGTAGACAAAGCTGTCCTCGGTCTCCACCGTCCTGGCGTCCCCTTCGAGCTGGGCAGCAAAAGCCATCATCAGCCGTGCGCCGATCCCGCCTCCCGCAATATGCTCTTCCGGATGCTGCAAGGGCCGGCCCCTGGTATTTATGATTTCAAGCTCAAGCCAGTTTTCAGCTGTTTCGCGCAGGTTGACCTGTATCTCAGGGCGCCCGCCCTCCGGGATGCCGAGATGCTTGACCGCGTTTGTCATCGCCTCGGACACCAGCATCGACAGGGTAACGCCCTGATCCTGGGACAGCGGGATTTCCGCCAGATCGGTCTGGATTGCCACTTCCTGCCCCGCCCTGACGTTCATTGCACCGATTTCGGAGATCAGTTCGCGGATGAGCTCGCGGCTGTCCACGGTGGTGATGTCGGGGTTGGTGTTCAAATGGCGGTGGATCGTGGCCAGGCCGCGCACCCGCCGCTGCAGCTGCGACAGCATCCGCCGGGCTTCGGGCGTGTGGGCGCCGCGGGCCTGCATGTTCATGATCGATGCCACAAGCTGCAGGTTGTTTTTGACCCGGTGATGAACCTCGCGCAGCAGAATGGTCTTTTCTTCCAGATCCAGTTCGCGCCGCCGCTCAGCTTCGCTGAGGATGGCGACCATCCGGTTGAAGGACTGCTGCGCTTCCTCGAACTCGCGCGGGGGGTTCTTCAATTCCAGCTTCGGGTCTTCCCGCTCTCCCAGCGCGTAGCGCCGCATGGCCTTGCGCAGTGCACTAAGGGGCCGGATCACCAACTGCTGAAGGCCGAGGATCGCAACACAGACGCCCGCCAGCCACATCAGGACAGGAAAAGCCACAGTCATCAGGGACGCCGGATTTCTGGCCGCCAGAATGGCATCCTCCACCGGCCAGCTCCCGACGACAACCACCTGACCGGGAAGGATTTCGGTCACTGCAAAAAAGCGCTCGCTGCCGGAGCGGGCGTCCTCGAAAAACGTATCCCCTACGCGGTTCACCAGATCCCGACGCGGCACCGACACCGGCAGCACCTCCGGCGCTTCGGGACCGGGTAATGTGGCGGAAAGAATTTCCCCCTGCGCATCAACCGTGACGAATTCAATGCCTTCGCCCCGGATGTCTGTGCCCGGCTGAATTGGCGTAACCTTGTGCGGAATCGCGATCGCAATGTAGCCCAGCAGTATCCCATCGCGCTGGACCGGGCTGGCAGCCAACAGATAGGAGCGGTCTTCTCCCAGGAGATCGCGCCCCAGGGCGAAGGACAGCTGCGACGTCTGCCGGACCTTCAGGTACAGCCAGTTGCCGGACATGTCCCGGGCCTGGCCGTCTGAAGCGCAATCCACCTGGCCATTCGGGGTGACGAAGGCGGCGAAAGTAAAGGGGTTCGGGCCCTCGGTGAAGGCTCTGAGCAGCGCGCTGCAGCCGCGGCTGTCTTCGGCCACCGGCAGAATGGCCGCCGCCAGCCCCTCGGTTGCCCCGCCTGCCCGCTGCAGCAGTTTCCTTTCCCGCGCCGCAGCCCGTTCGGTGCGGTCCAGCAGAGATGCATGCGACAGCCGGGTGGCTTCGTCGACGACGGCATTTGTCTGGTAGAGCGCAATCAGGCCAAGCGGCAGCAGGGCAAAGGTCATCAGCGCCGCAAGACGCAGAAACAACCCGCCTGCCAGCCGCCGCGGCATTGCGATCATGCAGCGCCTTGCTGGGCAACGATCCCAGCAGTAACGCTGTCTGTCAGTTCCATCTGGCTCTGCTCGTCCAGATCCATCAGTTCTGTCAGGCGGGCACGCGCGCGGTTGACCCGGCTTTTGATTGTGCCGGTCTTCACGCCGCACATCTCTGCCGCCTCCTCATAGGAAAATCCGCCCGCCCCAACCAGCACCAGCGCCTCGCGCTGCTCATCGTTCAGCTGCGCAAACGCAGAGGCGAAATCCCGCATGTGAAGCCGCCCGTCGTGCTCGGGTTTCTGCGCCAGTTTCTCGGAGAGGACACCGTCCGCATCCTCGACCTCGCGCTTGCGCTTGCGGCGCAGCGAGTAGAAGGTGTTGCGCAATATCGTGAACAGCCAAGCGCGCATGTTGGAGCCGGGCTCGAATTTATCGATGTTGGTCCATGCCTTGACCAAGGTGTCCTGCACCAGATCGTCCGCCGTGGCGCTGTTGCGTGTCAGGCTGACCGCAAAAGCGCGCAGAGCGCCAAGGTGATTGACCAAGTCGTCTCTCGGGTCGGCCTGAACATCAGTCATCGGAGGCGGCCTCCTCAGACTGCCCGGACGGTTTTTGCGTTTCCTGCTTTCTCAACTGCTCAAGCAGTTCGGTAAACCGGTCCGGCACCTGCTGGCTGGCTACCTCATTGAACGCCCGCTTCAGGTTCTCATCGATTTCGCGGTCGGCCTGCTCCTTGCGCGGCCGGGCACGTGGGGGCTGTGTCATGCAATCCATCATTTTTTTGCGCAGTTTCTGGAACCAAACGTCCCGGGGCGCGTATAGTTCCATGTATATTGCAAAAAAAGGAACGTCGCAAAATGACCTCTCAACCGGGAGAATTGATCGCCAGCCAGATTGGAGCCAACCTGCCCTATCTGCGCCGGTACGCGCGGGCGCTGACAGGCAGCCAAAGCAGCGGCGACAAATATGCCCTGGCAGCGCTGGAGGCAATCCTGGCGGGCGAAGCCGAATATGACAGCAGCCTGTCGCCCAAAGTGGCACTGTTCCGGGTTTTCCACGCGATTTGGGCCTCGTCGGGCGGACCGGCAGGTGACTATGAGACGGATACCGGGCTTGCGGCCAAGGCGCAGAAGCACCTGCGGCAACTGACGCCGAACACCCGTGAGGCGTTGCTTCTGCACACCATTGAAGATTTCAGCGCAGCCGACACCGGCACCATCATGGAAGTAAGCGAGGGCGAGGCTTCCGAGCTGATTTCAATCGCTTATGATGAAATGTCACGTTCGACCGCGGGCAACATCATGATCATCGAGGACGAGGCCATCATCGCGATGGACCTGGAGGCTATTGTCACCGGAATGGGCCACAGCGTGACCGGCATCGCCCGCACCGAAGCCCGCGCCAAGGATCTTGCAGCTGATGCGCCGGCCGATTTGATACTGTCGGACATCCAGCTGGCCGACAATTCCAGCGGCATCGATGCGGTGAACGGCATTCTTGCCGAACACGGCGACCGCCCGGTGATCTTCATTACAGCCTATCCTGAGCGCCTGCTGACCGGCGAAGGGCCAGAGCCTGCCTTCCTGATCTCCAAACCCTACACCGAAGAGCAGGTTCGTTCCGCCGTAAGCCAGGCAATGTTTTTTTCCTCAACCGAAACACTGAAGGCCTGACGGCTGATCGGGTGAGACCTGTTTGCACAGCCCGGGCTGCATCTGCGGCCCGGGCTTTTTCCGTTCTACGGCGTGCTGAACGATTGCACACCCAATGCAAATAAGGCGAAGTTTTGGCTGACGTCCCTCCAAGCGCCTGGCTGTCTTCCTGACAGCCGGGAGCCCGGGCAGGAAGACAGCCGGCTTGGGGCGTCACGACTTGGCGATTGCCCGCAGCATCCATGCCGCCTGCTCGTGGAAGGCCGAGCGCGCGGTTGCCAGATCCTCGGTAACGATATCGCGGCGGCGGCCGGCGACCTCCGCAAGGGCGTGCAGCCTGTGGGCAATACGCTCGTGGCTTGCAGCCAAATCCTGGGCCATCTGCCCGGCGTTGAGATCACCGTCCGGGTCCTCGATTTTCGAGCGGTTCAGCACCTCGTCCATCCGTGACGGGGCCAGATGCCCCAGCGCGCGGATACGCTCGGCCAGCAGATCGGCCGCCGTGAACATGTTCTCGTACTGCTCCTCTGTCAGCTTGTGCATCGAGTAGAACGCCGGGCCTTCCACATTCCAGTGGCAGGCGTGGGTTTTGAAAACAAGCCGGTATGTATCTGCAAGCACATCCGCCAAGCCCTCGGCAATTGCGCCGGTGTCCTTCACACCGGTTTCAACTTTGTCGGGGCTTGGAACGGCGGAAAGCGCGCCAGTCATGGGAAACTCCTTTTCTGGTCCATAGTTTGATGACTGGGAGTAAACCCATGAGCGGGAAGAAAGTTCCGCTTCGCCTCCGCCGGGCTTGCAGGGAGCCGCGCGCCCGCGCCCCCGGCGGCCTGGGTGTCAGGAAGTGCCTTTGCGCAGGAGGCGCGCAATCAGAACTGCCGCGAACAGCAGCAGGAAAATGAAGAACAGGATTTGTGCGATTCCTGCGGAGGCCGAGGCAATGCCGCCGAACCCGAAGGCGCCGGCGATGACAGCAACGGCCAGGAAAACGAGTGCCCAGTAAAGCATGGCGTATCCTTTCAGTTGCGTGGTGTATGTATTCAACCCGCACCCCCGGAAAATGTTCCATGGCTGTGGACTGCCTTGCCCCTCACTTGCCAGGGGGCTCGCTGCCGCATCCCGGCGAGCGGCTTGGGCCAATGGTTTCGCAGGTGCACTTGCAGCACCCGCAGGCACAAGGATTGGGCTGGCCGCCCGTCAGATCAGCGGCCGCAAATCGGGAGCATCCAGGTCCACCAAGGCCATTTCGGCAAGCGCCGGCAAATTCCTGATTTTCAGCATGCCATTGGTCCATTCCGCCAGTTTGCTGCTGCGAAGGATTTTCAGCATCTTGTTGGTGTGCACCAGCGACAGGCCCAGAGCATCCGCAAGGTCCTGCTGACGGTAGGGCAGCGGCACAGCGTTCTTGACCTCCATGCCGACGGCCTGCAGCCGCTGATACATCCGCACCAAGGCCCACGCAATGCGCTGCCGGGCATCGCGCTGCCCCAGCGAGGCGATGGTTTCACCGAGGAAATGCTCCTCGACGGCAGCAATCCAGGTCAGGTCGTACGCCCGCTCCGGGTGCCGCTCGAACAGTTCGAACAGCGCCGCCCTGCGGAACACGCACAATGTCATGCTGGTGGTGGCTTCGACGGAATGTTTCATTTCGCCCATCAGCCCGGCCTGAAGCCCGGCGAAATCGCCCGGGAACAGGAAATTGATTACCTGCCGCCGCCCGTTTTCCAGTGTTTTGTAGCGCGTTCCCATCCCCTTCAGAACCGTGAAGAGCTGCGGGCTGTTGGATCCCTCAAGGAGGATCGTGGTTCCGGCATCTACAACCATTTCTCCGGTCTTGAATTCCTGGGTAAAGCCGACTTCCTCGCGCGACATTGGCGTGAAAATGGCCCGTTTGCGCAACGGGCAGTTCTGACAGGCGGTCGCAGACATGATCTTCCCCCTCCTCGGCTATGTCGCAGTTTAATGCATGAGGACCGGAAAAGTTCCAAAATACCGGGGTGCAGGGGGAGCATGTTCAATGGATACGTCCGACCGCGGAAGCGCGCATATCTACCTGATCGCCTCCAGGGACTATCTGGTCACATGCGATATTTGCGATGCGATTATCGATTACGACCCGTCCGCTGAGATCAGTGTGCAACAGGGCCACAAGGTCGCGCTGTCAGTTCTTGCCGGCTACCAGCGTATAGCCGTGGCCTTCGTGGAAGCAGGTACGGAACTTGTGGCGCGCCTGAAGATCGACAGGAGGGTCCAGAGCCGGGGCGGCAGGCTCGTTCTGATGGGGAGCATGGCCGAAAATGAACTGGACGCGCGGTCGCCGCGGCTGCGCTGGCCGGTGCTTGCCAGGCCGGTTTCCACCCGGATGATCCTGGCCCATCTGCCCCCTCGCAACCATGGCGCAGGGAACCAAACAGGTTTTCCCGGGTTGGTTTCCTGACTGCTGTTTCTGGCAGCCCTGTCAAAGGAGAAAGACATGCTTGGTTGGGCACTTACGTTTCTGGTAATCGCTCTGGTTGCAGCGCTGCTCGGGTTTGGCGGCATCGCCGGCGCCTCTGCAGGGATTGCGAAGATCCTCTTTGTTATCTTCCTGGTCCTGTTTGTCATCGCGATGGTTGCGCGTGCGATGAAAGGTAAGCCGCCGGTCTAAGGCGGCGCACGTACCGCGTTCAGCCGGCCTGCCGGCTTGGGAATGCGGTACCGGATGGCGGCCGGTCCGGGGGGAAGGCCGCCATCCGGCGTTTCTGGGTTGCGCGCGCTGTTATCCGCTATTGCGGCAGTGCGTGTTTCCCGCGGCAGTCATGCTTTGAGAAGGCGGAAAGCTTCCTGAAACACCATGCGCTGCGCCGGCCGCGCTGTCCGAGTATCGCAAGGGGGGACAAGACTGACGCGCAAGCCCGGCAAACGGCCAGGCCTTGCCGGCGCAGGAAATCCACCCGGCAATGATCCCTTGCAGCGCCCCCCCACGCTTTGGCCGGCCGGCGATCACGCACAACTAACGGGCTGTGACCGGTCAAATGCTTGCCAGCCAGCCGTTAGCGATTAAGGTTGACGGTGCAAGCACCACACGGAGACAGCCAAATGCAGGATCTCGCCCCAGCCCCTGATCTGAAACCGGAGTCTGCGCAGCCTGATCTTCCTGCAAATCCTCCGGGTCTGCACGAACGGGCGCTACACATGCTGGCGCGGCTGCTGCCGCTGTCTTTCTTCCGGCGCCCGCCGAAGATCATCATCATCGACGCCACCAACAGCTGCAACTTGCGCTGCCCGGTTTGCCCGGTGACATTTGCGATGCAGCGCAAGCGCGGCATGATGAAGCCAGCTGTGTTCCGCAAGATCATCGACGATTTCAAAGACCAGCCGGAGAAACCGGCGATCTACTTCAGTTTTTCGGGTGAGCCGACGCTGCACAAGGACCTGCCCGATTTCATCGCTTATGCGCATGAGAACGGCCACGACACTTACCTGTCGACCAATGCCACCCGCCTGACCCCTGAGATGAGCGAACGGCTGGTCCGCTCCGGACTGGCGCGTGTCAATCTCTGCATGGACGGGTTCTCCAAGGAGGCGCAGGAGATTTACCGGGTCAACTCCGACTTCGGCAAGGTCAAAGCCAGCATCGAGGAGTTCCTGAACATCAAGAAGGAGCTGGGTTTCAAAACCCCTGTCACGGTGCTGCAGACGCTGCTGACCAGCTATTCCGAACCGCAGATGGATGAGATGGAAGCCTGGGCGCGCGAGGCGGGTTTTGACAGGGTGCGGTTCAAGACCTTCTCGATCGGCTCCTACACCTCCGCCGATCAGAAGCGCGAGTTCGCCCATTTCCTGCCGCGCCAGAAAAAGCTCCGCCGCCACCCGCGGCACACCAGCCACGCGCTGTGCACGGTGCCGCTGTTCCAGTCGGTGGTGTTCTGGAACGGCGATCTGGGCCTGTGCTGCATCGACTACGACCAGGTAATCCAGCTGCCCAACGTTGAGAAGGACGGTTTCCTCGCCGCCTACCGCTCAGACGAGGCCGCCCGCGCCCGCAAGCGCGGCTTCCTCAAGCAATTCGGCATCTGCAAGACCTGCTCCTTCTCAAACGCCGAAAATATGGGCATCCGGCGCGACCTGAAGGCATAGCCTGCCCGGCCCTACTTCTTTGCAAAAATGCTCTGGGGGGTGAAGGCCAAAGGCCTGAGGGGGCAACGCCCCCTCCCCTTTACCGCTGCAGCAGGATCGGGAACCAATCCTCGCGCAGGCGCTGGCCGGGCTGCATCTCATGGCCCGGGAACGGCGGCGAGGTGCGGCCGGGGCGTTCCACATAACGCGCATCATCCCCCACCAGACGCAGCGAAAAGGCGCGCCGGCGCGCGGCGGAGGTATTACCGCGGGCGCCGTGCAGGATCTTGTAGTTAAAGGCCACCGCGTCGCCCGGTTGCATCGGATACTCCAGCACGGTCATGCCTTCGGCATCCGGGTCCGGGACCGGCATGTACTGGCCTTCATCCGGGAAGAAGTCCTCCTCAGATACCCAGCGGGTCGGCAGCACTTCCTTCTCCCATTTGTGCGAGCCGGCCACACAGCGCAGGGTGGCTTCCTTCACCTCATCCAGCGGCGACCAGAAGCTGATGGTCTGTTCGCCTTCGACAAAATAGTAGGGGCCGTCCTGATGCCAGGGGGTCGGCATCGAGGTGCCCGGCTCCTTGACCAGCACATGGTCATGGAACATCTGCACCGAAGTGGATTTCATCAAGTCGGCGGCGACTTCGGCGACTGGGGAGTCTTCAATCGCCTGCTGGAACTCAGGAATGCGGGTCCAGTTGCAGTAGTCGTCGAAGAACCGCCCGGTCTGGCCCGCTTTTTCATTGTTCGAGGCATACGGCCCGGGGTTTTCCATATTCGCAGCAACGCCTGCACGCAGCAGCTCAACCTGGTCCGCGAACAGCCCGCGGATCAGGACCACGCCGTCGCGCTGGTATTGTTCGACATGCTCCGGGGTGATGAGGGGGTGGACCATTGCTGCCTCCGCTGCTGAATGATGCAATTCTGATGCGCCATTCCTGCCGCGGCCCGGGCATAGTTTCAAATCATATCTTATTAATATACCCTTCCACACATGTTATATCTCACCCTGCGCCACTACGAATATATCTGCGCTGTGGCCCGGCACGGCAGCCTGTCAGCCGCGGCTGATGCCGTTCATGTAAGCCAGCCCGCGCTCTCCGCTGCATTAAGCCGGATTGAAGATCATCTGGGCCACACCCTTTTCCTGCGCCGCCGCGGGGCGGCGCTGGCAATGACGCCGCAGGGCAGGCTGTTTGCAGAAAAAGCCCAAGCGCTGCTGGAACAAGCTGCCCTTCTGGAGGATCCCAAGGCTGCGGGCGCCGGGCAAAAGAGGCTGGTGCTGGTCTGCTTTTCCGACCTTGCCCCTTTCCTGCTGGCGCCTGCCCTGAAAGCATTGCGTCTGGCCATGCCAGAGGTGGAGATCAGCCACCGGGCCTGCGGTTTTGAGCCTCTGATCACTGCCCTGTCAGAGGGCGAGGCTGATTTTGCGGTCACCTATGATTTGGGGCTGGACGCGGGCTTCAGCCGGGCACAGCTGGACCGGTTGTCGCCGCATGCGCTGGTGCCGCCGGACCATCCGCTGGCCGGCCGCGGCGGCATATCTCTGGCTGAGCTGGCACAGCACCCGCTGGTGCTGTCGCAGGAGGGGCTGTCGGTGCAGCATATTCTGGGACTGTTCAAGGCGCACGGGCTGGTGCCGCGGATCGCTCACAGGGCAGATTCGCTGGAGCTCCTGCGCAGCCTGGCAGCCAATGGCGAGGGAGTTGGCATCAGCTACAGCCTGCCGCCCGGCGGCATGAGCTATGACGGCAAACCTTTGTGCACGGTCCGGGTGACCGATCCGGGGGCAGAGGAACCGGTGATTCTGGCAGCACATGCAGAGCTGCCAGAGACCTCTGCAGCCCATCAGGCCTACCGCATTCTGCAAAGGGAACTGGGCGCCGCCGGGTCAGACCTTGCGCAGTCGGATCACCACGTCGACTGAGGCGATCTCCATCCCCTCGGGCGCTTCCGGCAGCTTGTGAATCACTAGTTCCTGTGCAGGCGCATCGCTGACGCGGCCCTCATCCTCCCAGAAGAAATGGGGGTGGTCGTGGGTGTTGGTGTCGAAATAGCTTTTGGAGCCGTCCAGCGGGATCTCCTGCAGCACGCCTGCATCGCAGAAGGCGCGCAGCGTGTTGTACACGGTGGCCAGCGAAACCGCGGCCCCCTTTTTCTTGGCCGACTCGAACAGGCTTTCCGCCGTGATATGGCGGTGCTTACCATCGCCCACCAGCAATTCGGCAAGCGCAACCCGCTGCCGGGTGGGTCTCAGCCCGGCATCTGTCAGCCAGCGTGTGGCCACTTCTTCGCTGTTTGGCGTCATGAGCAGGTCCTGCTTCGCGTTGCTGACCGTATATATAGGAGCAACACCCGGGGTTTTTCAAATGAAATTCATTCGCAGCTGGCAGGCCGTTTCCGGTGCGCCTGTGGCACAATCAGCGCAGGAAGTGACGCGGGGTACCCTTGCAGGACCCTTTGGCCGGGTGCTACAGGGAGCCAGATGTATATATACACGAACCTCAGGCAGGAGATGCGCCCGGATGGCCGATTACCCCAGCAGCTTTGACAAGGACGATTTGCTGAAATGCGCGCGGGGCGAGCTGTTCGGGCCCGGCAATGCACAGCTGCCGGCGCCGCCGATGCTGATGATGGACCGTATCACCGAGATTTCCGGTGACGGCGGCGAACATGGCAAGGGCCATGTGATTGCAGAATTCGACATCACCCCGGACCTGTGGTTCTTTGACTGCCACTTCCCCGGCAACCCGATTATGCCCGGCTGCCTGGGCCTTGACGGCCTGTGGCAGCTGACCGGCTTCAACCTGGGCTGGCGCGGCTGGCAGGGCCGCGGCTATGCGCTGGGTGTGGGTGAGGTGAAGCTCACCGGCATGGTGCGCCCGGACCGCAAGATGCTGACCTACCGCGTCAACTTCACCAAGGCGGTGCAGACCCGCCGCCTGACCATGGGCGTTGCCGATGGCATCGTGGAAGCAGACGGTGAAGTGATCTATCAGGTCAAGGATATGAAAGTGGCCCTGTCCGAAAGCTGATACGCTTTCCGGCAGGACAAAAGTCACAGGAACAGGAGTACGCACATGCGCCGCGTCGTCGTCACCGGTTTGGGGATTGTCTCCTCCATCGGGAACAATGCCGAAGAGGTCACCGCTTCTTTGAAGGCCGGGAAATCCGGCATCGTTGCCAGCCCGGAAATGGCTGAGCACGGCTTCCGCAGCCAGGTGGCCGGCACGCTGAAGATCGACGTCGCCGAGCATGTGGACAAGCGCACTTTGCGTTTCATGGGCCCCGGTGCGGCCTATGCCCATATCGCCATGAGCCAGGCGATTGCCGACGCGGGCCTGTCCGAAGATCTGGTGGTGAACGAGCGCACCGGCCTGGTGGCAGGCTCCGGCGGCCCGTCGACCTCGGCCATGCTGACTGCGCATCAGACGGTGCTGAAAACCGGCGCCACCAAGCGCATCGGCCCCTTTGCGGTGCCGAAGTGCATGTCCTCGACGATCTCCGCGAACCTGGCGACCGCGTTCAAGATCAAGGGCATCAACTACTCGATCACCTCCGCCTGCTCGACCTCGCTGCACTGCATCGGCAATGCTGCTGAACAGATCATGATGGGCAAGCAGGACGTGATGTTCGCCGGCGGCGGCGAGGAGCTGGACTGGACCCTCAGCTGCCTGTTCGACGCCATGGGCGCGATGTCCTCCAAGAAGAACGACGAGCCGGAGAAAGCCTCGCGCGCGTTCGACCAGGACCGCGACGGGTTCGTGATCTCCGGCGGCGGCGGCATCGTGGTGCTGGAAGAGCTGGAGCACGCGCTGGCCCGCGGCGCCAAGATCTATGCCGAAGTAACAGGCTTTGCCGCAACTTCCGACGGCCACGACATGGTGGCCCCGTCCGGCGAAGGCGGCGAGAGGGCAATGCGCCTGGCGCTGTCGACCCTGCCCGAAGGGCGCAAGGTGGATTACATCAACGCACACGGCACCTCGACCCCGGTCGGCGACGTCGGCGAAGTCGAAGCCGCCCGCCGGGTGTTTGGCGAGGGCAACGTGCCGCCGATCTCTTCGACCAAATCGATGACCGGCCACGCCCAGGGTGCTGCCGGTGCGCTGGAGGCAATCTTCTGCCTCCTGATGCTGGACAACGACTTTATTACCCCGTCGATCAATGTCGACACCCTCGCCGAAGGCATCCTGCCGGGTGAGATTGCCACCAGCCTGGTGGAAAACGCCGGCCTCGACTCGGTGATGACCAACAGCTTCGGCTTTGGCGGCACCAACGGCTCGATGGTTCTGAGCAAGTACAAGGGATAAGTGACGATGGCGGGACTGCTGACAGGCAAACGCGGCCTGATTATGGGCGTGGCCAATGACCGATCCATCGCCTGGGGTATTGCCAAGGCCATGGCGGAAGCCGGGGCCGAACTGGCCTTTACCTACCAGGGTGAAGCCTTTGGCAAGCGGCTGGAGCCGCTGGCGCAGAGCGTCGGTTCGGATTTCATGGTCGACGTCGATGTGACCGACGATGCGTCGCTGGACGCAGCTTTCGAGCAGCTGGCAGGCCGCTGGCCCGCGATTGACTTTGTGGTCCATGCAATTGCCTATTCGGACAAGAACGAGTTGACCGGGCGCTTCCTGGATACCACGCGGGCGAACTTCAAGAACTCGCTGGATATTTCAGCCTATTCCTTCATCGAAGTGGCGCGCCGTGCCCACCCGCTGATGAAGGAGAACGGCGGCACCCTGCTGACCCTGACGTACCAGGGTTCGAACCAGGTGGTTCCGAACTACAACGTAATGGGTGTGGCCAAGGCGGCGCTGGAATCCGCGACCCGCTATCTGGCCAATGATCTGGGCCCGGAAGGCATCCGCGTGAACGCGATCTCTCCCGGCCCGATGAAGACCCTGGCCGGGGCCGCAATCGGCGGCGCGCGCAAGACCTTCAAACACACCGCACAGAATGCGCCGCTGCGCGACAACGCGACGCTGGAAGCGGTCGGCGGCACTGCAGTTTACCTGGCATCGGATGCCGGCGCCTGCACCACCGGCGAAATCATCCGGGTCGATGGCGGGTTCCACATCCTGGGAATGCCGCAGCCGGATCACCTGTGATCAGCTGCTTGTAATTTCAGAAAGTTGAGGCGCCCTTGCGGCGCCTTTTCTTTTGTCTGCACTTTGGTTTCTATATTTTTATACCGAATCGCATAATAATAGAAAACAACGCAGACACAGGAGAACTCAGATGCCGCTGTCAAACCTCGTTCCCGCGCCGGATACCGCACTCTGCGCAGCTGCCGCAGAAATGGCCCGCATGGCCAGCGAGCCTTTCCTCTACAACCACGTGAGCCGCTCCCATGCGTTCGGCGCGCTGATGGCTCGGAAGATGGGTATGACCTACGACCCGGAGCTGTTCTACATCGCCGCCATGCTGCATGATTTGGGCCTGACAGAGGCCTACAAGGGCGATGACCGGTTTGAAGTGGATGCCGCGGATGCCGCCGCGCGCTTTCTTGCGGCGCAGAATGTGGAGCAATCCCGCATCGACCGGGTTTGGGACGCCATTGCGCTGCACACCACGTTTTCCATCCCGCAAAAGAAATCGCCGGAAGCAGCCCTGGTGCAAATCGGTGCCGGCATCGACGTCGGCGTGATCCCGCATGACAAGATCACTCCGGAGGTGATGGAACAGGTGCTTGACGCCTACCCCCGCCTCGGCTTCAAACAGGCCATGGAACAGGCCCTGGCCCGGATCTATGCGGAGAAACCGATGACGGCGATGCACAACTTCGGGGCAGATGTGGCCCGCCGGAATGTCCCGGGTTTCCACCAGCCGCATTTCTGCGACATGCTGCACGGCGCGGATTTCCCGGAATGAGCCGGGGCCGCGGGCGCCCGCGCAAGTTCGACGAGGGTGAAGTGCGGCAGGCCATCATGCGCTGCTTCTGGGCCAAGGGCTATACCGCGACCTCGCTTGACGACCTGGCCAAGGCGACCGGACTGGTGCGGCCCAGCCTTTATGCGGCCTTTGGCGGCAAAGAGGATATGTTTCTGGCAGCGATGGACGATTTTGCTGCCAGAACAAGGGGCTATCTGACTGACAAAGTGCCTTCAGAGGCATCCCCGGCCGCAGCCTTGCAAGCCGTATTTCTGGCGATGCTGGATCTTTACCAGACAGACGAAGGCGGCCGGGGCTGCCTGGTCTTTTCAACCGCAACAGCAGAAGCACCCGCGCACCCGGAAATCCGAGACAAGCTTCAGGAACAGCTTGAGCGAAGCGACGTTCAATTCCGGAACCTGCTTCAGCGCCACGCGCAAACGGCAGCACCGCAAAGCCTGGACGTGGCGGCAGCGCTTGCTGCGGCCACGCTGCACTCCATCGGCCTGCGCGCCCGGTCCGGTGTTCCGCGGCCCGCCTTGGAAGAGTTTGCCGCAAACGCCGCGCGTGGTATCGAGGCGCTTATTACCCGCTCTTCCGGAAAACAAAGCCCCGACTGAGCCCGCGCAGCGCACCATGCCGCAGCAGGCGGCCCTGCGCCGCAAGCGGCGCCGGGCCCTACCGGTGAGGATGCAATCAGCAGATTGCATCGCAATGGGCGGGAGACCCCCGCCCGCAGCGCAGTTCAGCTCAATTGACGGAAACCAGCTCGATGTCGAACACCAGATCCTTGCCCGCGAGGAAATGGTTGGCGTCCAGGGTCACGGTTTCGTCGCTGACTTCCACGACGGTCACCGGCAGCACCTGGCCATCGGGGCTTTGCATCTGCAACTGGGTGCCAAGGTCCAGCGGGATGTCCGCAGGGATACCCTCGCGCGGGATTTCCTGACGGGCAGCGGGATTGATCGGGCCGTAAGCCTCGGTGCAGGGGATCTCGAGGACTTTCTTGTCCCCTACCGCCATGCCTTCTAGACCTGCATCCATTCCCGCGATCACGTGGCCCGCGCCTACGGTGAATTCCAGCGGATCCCGGCCCTCCGAGCTGTCAAAGACGGTGCCGTCTGTCAGCTTGCCTGTGTAGTGGATGCGCACGGTGTCGCCGTTCTTTACCCCGGTCATGAGACCTCCAATCGGTTGCGGGTTGATCAAGTGGGGCAGCCTAACGGCCGCAGACGCGATGTAAACCCGTATGGGTACAATTTCCTTCTTTGCCCGCTCTCTGCCTTCGTGCCAATCTCGCCGCAGGGGAGGACAGAATGCCGATCACCACCTGTATCTTCGACGCCTATGGAACGCTGTTCGATGTCGCCGCCGCCGCCCGGCAGGCCGCAAGTGAACCCGCGTTTCCGCACCTGCAGGACAATTGGGCAGAGCTTGCCAGCCACTGGCGGCTGAAACAGCTGCAATATACCTGGCTGCGCGCTATCACCAATGCTCACGCTGATTTCTGGGACGTGACTCAGGACGGGCTCGACTGGGCGATGGAGGCGGCCGGACTGTCCGGCGACGTGGCGCTGCGCCAGCGGCTGCTGGATCTCTACTGGGAGCTGCAGGCCTATCCGGAAGTGCCCGCGATGCTGCGGGAATTGAAAGACGCGGGCATGAATACCGCGATCCTGTCGAATGGTTCCCCTGCTATGCTGGATGGCGCCGTGCAGTCGGCCGGGCTGGGCGATGTGCTGGATGATGTTCTGTCGGTGGAAAGCGTCGGCATCTTCAAACCCGATGCCCGCGTCTATGATCTGGTTGGCAAACGGTTCGGCTGCGCCAAGGAAGAGGTGCTGTTTGTCTCCTCCAACGGCTGGGACGCGGCAGGGGCCGCGGGCTATGGCTTTGTGACCGCTTGGGTGAACCGCGCAGGCGAGCCGGTTGACCGGCTTCCCTGGAAACCGGCGCACATCCTGCCGGATTTGACCACCATCCCAGACCTTTCCAAGGGCTGAACCGCAGATGCCTTTCTTTGACACTTCGGACGGGCTGCGCCTGCATTACACAGACACCGGCGAAGGCCTGCCGCTTTTGTGCCTGGCGGGCCTGACACGGGACGGCCGGGACTTCCGCTATTTTGCACCGCATGCCACGCGGTACCGGATGATTACCCTGGATGCCCGTGGACGCGGGCAGTCGGAGCACGACCCGGACTTCATGAACTACAATGTCCTGCGTGAGGCGCAGGATGTGCTGGAGCTGGTGGATTATCTGGGTGTCAGTCGGACCGCCATCCTCGGCACCTCGCGCGGCGGGCTGGTGGCGATGACACTGGCGGCGATGTCTAAGGACAGGCTGTCGGCGGTGATCCTGAACGACGTCGGCCCGGAGATCCCGCCCGGCGGCATCGCCCGGATAATGGAATATGTGGGCCGCCGCCCGGCAGCCAAATCTCATGCGCAGGCTGCGGAAACGCTGGAGCATCTTATGGCTCCTGCCTTTCCGGACGTGCCGGCGGGCCGGTGGCGCGAGGAGGTTGAAACTTTCTACGATCAAACCCCGGACGGGCTTTCCCTGCGCTATGACCCGCGCCTGCGCGACGCGCTGATGGCGCAAGCTGATGCAGGCCCGCCGCCGGATCTGTGGCCGCTGTTCCTGGCGCTGGACGGCCTGCCCTGCGGCGTGATCCGCGGCGCGAATTCC
This sequence comes from Leisingera sp. McT4-56, assembly GCF_020514995.1. Lineage (NCBI taxonomy): Bacteria > Pseudomonadati > Pseudomonadota > Alphaproteobacteria > Rhodobacterales > Roseobacteraceae > Leisingera > Leisingera sp. McT4-56. The sequence continues at coordinate 128,559 of NZ_JAJALF010000002.1, forward strand.
GACATTTTGAGCGCAGAAACCTTTGAGGAGATGCAACACCGCCTGCCCGCCTTGCAGGCAGCGGAAATTGCCAGCCGCGGCCATGTTCCCTTTTTGGACGAGCCGGAAGCGCTCGCCCTCATCCATTCAGTTCTGGACCGGATCAAATGACCTCAATTGCAATGATCGAAGCCGCGGCGGAGCGGCTGAAGGGCCATGCCCGCGTAACCCCGCTGCTTTCCTCGCCGTTTCTCGACGAGATTGCCGGGCGGCGCCTGCTGGTGAAGGCGGAATGCCTGCAGCATACCGGGTCGTTCAAGTTCCGCGGCGGCTGGTCGGCGGTCTCCGCGCTGCCGGAACAGGACCGCAAGCGCGGGGTGATCGCCTATTCCAGCGGCAACCATGCGCAGGGGGTGGCGGCCGCAGCCAAGGCACACGGCGCGCCTGCGGTGATCGTGATGCCGGCAGACGCCCCGCAGCTTAAGATCCAGAACACCCGTGATCTGGGTGCCGAGGTGGTGCTGTATGACCGTGCCGGCGGTGAAAGCCGCGAGGCAGTGGGAGCGCAATACGCGGAAGACCGCGGGCTGACGCTGATCAAGCCCTATGACGAGCCGCTGGTGATTGCCGGCCAGGGCACCTGCGGGCTGGAGATTGCTGAGCAGGCCGCAGCGGAAGGTGTCAGCACAGCAGAGGTGCTGGTCAACTGCGGCGGCGGCGGGCTGTCTTCTGGCATTGCGCTGGCGCTGGAAGCCCGCGCGCCAGGACTGCGGGTGCGGCCGGTGGAGCCGGAAGGTTTCGACGACGTGACCCGGTCGCTGGCGGCAGGCGAAATCCGGCAGAATCCCAGCCAGTCGGGCTGCATCTGCGATGCCATCCTGACACCGCAGCCGGGGGATATCACATTTCCGATCCTCAGCCGCCTGTGCGGTCCGGGGCTGGTCATCACCGAGGAAGAGGCGCTTCGGGCAATGGCGCTGGCGTTCTTGCGGCTGAAGATCGTGCTGGAGCCCGGAGGCGCGGCCTCTCTGGCGGCGGCCCTTTTCCACCCGGAACAGATCCAAGGCGAGGCTGTGATCGCAGTGGCAACCGGCGGCAATGTGGATGCAGAGCTGTTCCGGGAGGCGCTCTCGCGTTATGCTTGAGACCTGGCCGCGCGATGGTCCGCGCGGCAGCCAGGGGGACACGTCATGACACGTTTCACCATCGCCTCGTTCAACGTCAAAAACCTGATCGGCCCGGAGCGGGAATTCTACCGCTTTGAAAGCTACACGCCGGAGGAGTACGCGTGGAAGGCTGACTGGATGGCCGACCAGCTGCTGACGCTGAATGCGGATATCGTCGGCTTCCAGGAAGTCTTTGAGGAAGCACCGCTGCGGCAGGTGATCGCCGAAGCCGACCGGCGCGGCGCACTGGCCAATGCTGCCAGCATCCCCGATCCTGCCAAACGCTATCACCGCAAGGCAATATTCCAGAAACTGGCCTACGGCTCCTATGCCGAGGCAGAGCTGGCTTTTGCCCCTAACCTCAATGACACCAGCGAGCCGGGCAAGCGGCGGCCCGGGCTGGCGGTGCTGTCGCGTTTCGGCTTTGAGGGAGACCCGGAAGTGATCCAGGACCTTGCCCAGCCGCTGGATATTCCGATGGCTTGCTTGGGTGAGGAGGAAGACGCGGGATTTTACACGCTCCGCCGTCTGTCGCGCCCGATCCTCAAGGTGCAGGTCCCGGTCGGGGATCAGGTGATCAGCGTGTTCAACTGCCACCTGAAATCGAAACTTGGCGAATACATCAAGCCGCAGGGCGCCCCCTACCCGCCCGAGACCGTGCTGCCGGCCTATGATGCTGCAGGCAGGGCGATGGGGTCGCTGCGCGCGGCGCTCAGGCGGATGGGCGAGGCCTGGGTGCTGCGCCGCGCGGTACTGGACGAGCTGGAACAGGGCCGGCCGGTGATGGTGCTGGGAGACTTCAACGACGGTGAACACGCGGTCAGCAGCGAGATCATCTCCGGCGAGGTGCCGTTCAAGAACTATACCTGGATGCTCCGCCACGATGCACAGCACCCGGGCGACCGCTACAGCGAGGCCGAGGACGCGCAGATCCGCGAGGCTGTAGACCGGGTGCGGCTGCGCTCGGCGGAAAAGATGTTCCTGCGGAAATCCCTGCGCGACGTGGTCTACACCACGGCCTTTGGCGGAGTTCACGAGAGCATCGACCAGATCTACATGTCGCGCCACTTCGACCCTGACTGGCACGGAGCGGTCGGCAAGATGCACTATTACAGCGTCTTCAACGACCATCTGACCGATGGCAGCCACCCGGAGGCGCCGTTCAACAAGCTTGCCTCGGACCATGGCCAGATCATGGCCCATATGGAACTGCACGGCTGAGCCCTGCCGATTGCTTTACCTCCCTGCCCCGGCACAGGTAGACTGCGGCGGAGCAGAAACGAGGTATCCCATGCAAATTGCAGATCTGGGCGATGTCCAGCTTCACTACCGCGTTGACGGTGACGCAGGCGGCGCCCCCATCGTGTTTGCCAACTCGCTCGGCACGGATCTGAGAGTCTGGGATGCTGTGGTGGAAAGGCTGCCCGCAGGATTGCGCATCATCCGCTACGACAAGCGCGGGCATGGGCTGTCCTCCTGCCCGCCTGCCCCCTATTCGATGGGTGCGCTTGTGCGGGATGCGGAGCGGCTGCTGGACCACCTGGACGTGCGCGACTGTATGTTCGTGGGCCTGTCGATCGGCGGCATGATCGCACAGGGGCTGGCAGTAAAGCGGCTGGACCAGATCCGTGCGCTGGTGCTGTCGAACACCGCCGCCAAGATCGGCACCGCCGAAATGTGGAAAGAACGGGTCCGGACCGTTCAAAGCGACGGCATTGAGGCACTGGCCGATGCGGTGATGGAGCGCTGGTTTGCCCGCGGCTTCCGGTCAGCGCCGGAGCTGCAGCTGTGGCGCAACATGCTGGTGCAGCAATCGCGCGATGGTTACGCAGGCTGCTGCGCTGCGATTGCGGGCACTGATTTCTATACCCCCACCAGCGGGCTGCGGCTGCCTTGCCTGGGCATCGCAGGATCCGAGGACGGCTCTACCCCGCCCGACCTGGTGCGTGAGACAGTGGACCTGATCCCAGGCAGCCAGTTCCACCTGATCCGGCGCGCGGGCCACATTCCCTGTGTCGAGCAGCCGGATGTATACACTGAGCGCCTGACGGCCTTCCTGAGGGAGACCGGGCACATTGGCTGAGTTTCTTCTTGTTAACGGTTCCTGCCACGGCCCATGGTGCTGGCGCGACACGGTCTCGGCGCTGGAGGCCCGCGGCCACACGGCCCGCACCATCACCCTGCCCGGCCATGCCGACGGGCGCGATCCGGCGTGGGTCACACTGGCCGAAACGGCGGAGGCAGTTGCCGCGGCTTCAACCCCGAACACCCTGATCGTCGGGCATTCCTGGGGCGGTTTTCCCATTTCTGCAGCCGCAGAGGCGCATCCAGAGCGATTGAGCGGGCTGATCTACCTTTGCGCCTATCTGCCGGTCAGCGGCATGTCCCTTATCGGCATGCGCAAGGCAGGCCCCCGGCAGACCCTGGAAGGCGCAACCCGGAAGAACGAGGCAGGCACCGCATACAGTCTGGTGCCGGAGACCACGCCGGACCTGTTCTATCACGACTGCCCGGCTGAAGCGGTGCGCTTTGCCATGGAAAACCTCTGTGCACAGCCAATCCTGCCGCAGGACACGCCGGTCCACCTGAGCGAACGGTTCGAGGGCGTTCCCAAGGCCTACATCCGCTGCACCGAAGACCGGGTCATTCCGCCGGAATACCAGGCTCAGATGGCGGCCCGCCTGCCGCCAGGGCGGGCACATGATATGAACACATCCCATTCGCCCTTCTTCGCCGACCCGGAAGGTCTGGCAGAGCTGATGGGGCAGATTGCAAAGGACTTCTGATGGCAGGTTCTGTCTTTGACAGCCAAATCTATGGCGGCCTATTCAGCAGCGGCGAGGCCAGCCGCCTGTTCTCGGACAGCGCCGAAGTGCGCGCCATGCTGCTGGTGGAGGGCGCGCTGGCCAAGGCGCAAGGCGAAGCAGGTGTGATCCCTCAGGAAAGCGCGTCTGCGATCGGGCGGGCCGTGGTCGAGATCGCCGTCGACCCGGGTGTTCTGAAACGGCCCGCGGGGCAGAACGGTGTGCCGGTTCCGGGGCTGGTGGCCGCATTCCGCGAAGAAATGAAGGCGCCCGAACATGCGCAATATGTGCATTGGGGTGCGACCTCGCAGGACATCATGGACAGCGCGCTGATGCTGCGGCTGCGCCAGGCGCTGGCGCTGGTTGAGGCGGATGTGAAAGCCGCGGTGCTATCGCTTGGCGGACTGGCCAGGGCGCATGCGGAGCTGCCGATGGCCGCCCGCACCTATGGGCAGCACGCAACGCCTACCAGCTTCGGCGCGGTGGCGGCGGCTTGGGGCACCCCGCTGCTGAACCTGCTGGAAGAACTGCCCGGCTTGCGGCACTCCTGCCTGATGGTGTCCCTGTCCGGCGCGGCGGGCACGTCCAGCGCGCTGGGAATGAAGGCTGCAGAGGTACGCGCCGCCATGGCAAGGGGGCTGGCCTTGCAGGATCCGGGGCGCAGCTGGCACACCGACCGCACACCGGTGCTGCGCATCGCGGACTGGATGCTCCGCGTGATCCTTGCCTTTGGCAAAATCGGCGAAGACTGCACTGCGCTGGCGCAAAGCGGGGTCCAGGAGATTTCGCTCGGTGGAGCCGGCGCCTCTTCCACCATGCCGCAAAAGCAGAACCCGGTGTCCCCCTCGGTGCTGGCGGCGCTGGCCCGGCAGGGCAGCGGCTTGTTCTCTGTCCTTCAGGGCGCCTCAATGCAGCAGCATCAGCGCGACGGTGCGGCCTGGTTCACCGAATGGATGTGCCTGCCGCAGATCGTTCTGGGCGCGGCAGCTGCCGCAAGAACAGGCAAGGAGCTCTGCGCGAGCATTGCACCGTGCGCTGAGGCCATGGCGGCTGCGCTGTCGTCCGGGCTGGGCCTGATCCACGCCGAAGCGCTGAGCTTTTCCCTGGCGGCACAGATGCCGCGGCCCGATGCCCAGGCGGCGGTCAAAGCCTTGTGTCAGGAGGCTCAGGCCTCGCAAACCCCGCTGCGGGATCTAGTGGCGCGGGACTATCCGGACCTGGATACGGATGCCTTGTTTGACCCCGCCAGGCAGATGGGCCATGCCCCATGGGAGGCCCTTCAGTTCAGCAAGAAATCCGACAGCCTGCGCAATCCCTGACAGGATTGCGCCCGGCAGCGCGCAGGGTGTCTTCCGTGACGTTACAACGCGTCCCGCCCTGCGCATTCCCGCTTGATGCAACCACCCCGGCGCGTCACCCTGACTGCAAACGGGGAGGATAATCATGCAAACCATCAAAGCCGCTGTCTGCCATGAATTCGGCGCCCCGCTGGTCATCGAGGACGTGCAGCTGGCGCCGCCCGGCACGGGTGAAGTCGAGGTCACGCTGGACGCAGTTGCAATCTGCCACAGCGACATTTCCTTTGCCGAAGGCGCCTGGGGCGGGCATCTGCCTGCGGTTTACGGCCACGAGGCCGCCGGGGTGATCACCGGGGTCGGCACAGGTGTGCAGGGTTTCAGCGCTGGCGATTCCGTTGTGGTCACACTGATCCGCAGCTGCGGCACCTGCCCGTCATGCGCAGGCGGCAGGCCGGTGATTTGCGAAACGCCCTATGACACAGTCAACGGTCCGTTGAAGACGGCCAGCGGCGAACCGCTGGACCAGGCGATGGCTTGCGGCGCCTTTGCCGAGAAGGTGGTGGTGGACCAGCGTCAGATCGTGAAGATCCCCGCAGAAATCGGCAAGGACGCGGCGGCGCTGATCTCCTGCGGGGTGATCACCGGTGTGGGGGCGGCAGTCAACGCGGCCCGGCTGCGTGCAGGCCAGGACGTGGTGGTCATCGGCGCAGGCGGCGTAGGCCTCAACGCCATTCAGGGCGCCCGTATTGCTGGCGCCCGCCGCATCGTCGCCGTCGACATGAATCCTGACAAACTGGAAACCGCCAAGGAGTTCGGTGCCACCCACGGGGTGCTTGCCACTGAAGACAAGCCATGGAAAGCCGCCCATAAGGCACTTGGAGGACGCGGCGCCGATGCGGTGCTGGTAACCGTCGGAGCCATTCCCGCCTATGATCAGGCGCCGCGGTATTTGGCCCGCGGCGGCAAGGCGGTGCTGATCGGCATGCCGCATTCCGGTGCCAAGGCCGCCTACGAACCCGTTGTTCTGGCCGCAGTGGGTCAGGGATTGATCGGTTCCAAGATGGGGGATGCTGTGATCCAGCGCGACATTCCGTGGATGGTGGATCTGTATCAGCAAGGCCGCCTGAAACTGGATGAACTGATCTCTGGCCGCTGGTCTCTGGAGCAGATCAATGAAGCGATTGCCGACACCAAGACTGGCAGCGCCAAGCGGAACGTGATTGTCTTCAACCGTGCCAGTACAGTGGAATAACCTCGCTTAGGGATAACGGAGCACCTCCAACCCGGGATGTTCCCACCGCCGCTCCACCTGGGCTTTGCCGCCACGCCTGGCTCACGGCAAACGCCAGGCCACTGGTGCGGGCGGCCGCCGCCTTTGTCTAATGCGGATGTTCAAAACAATTGCCCCCGTTTCGTAACCTGCGTCAGATCTTACCGGAACCCTCTTCTGCTGTGCCATTGGCTATGGCAACCGGTGGCTCTCCGCCGATTCAAAGGCGCATTGCAACTGCGAGGTGACTTGGTTGCAGGAAGCAGGCAAGCTGCAGAAAAACGAAAACAGGACATTGAGCAGTGCCCCCGTCAAGAAGTGACGACAGCCCGCCGGAAGCGGACATGCAGGAGAGTGCGGCCGAGGCTGCTGCATTCCTGAAAACGCTTGCGCATGAAGGCCGCCTGATGATCCTCTGCCATCTGTGCGCGGGGGAACGTTCGGTTAGCGAATTGGAAGCTCTATTGAACATGCGCCAGGCAGCGGTAAGCCAGATGCTGGCCCGGCTGCGTGAAGAGGGGTTGGTTGCGACCCGGCGCGACGGCAAGACGGTTTTCTATTCTCTCAAGGACAGCAACACGGAAGAGATGATTGCCCTTCTCTACAAGCAGTTTTGCGGTGTCAGCTGAGTTCCCGTTTCTGTGACCAACGCTTGCTGGCAGCGGCCTGACAACCGTTCCAATGCCATTGCAGGCAGGGACACTGGGCTAGCCGGTTATTCCTCGTCCGCCCGCACTTTTTGGGTCTGCACCCCCAATCCCTCGATCTCCAGCCGCATCACATCGCCGGACTTCAGATACACAGGCTCCGGCTTGGCGCCCATGCCCACACCAGGCGGCGTTCCGGTTGCAATCACATCTCCAGGATGCAGTGTCATCAGCTGGCTAAGATGCGAAACAATCTGGGCCACGGTGAACACCATCCTGCTGGTATTGCCGGTCTGGCGCCGGGCGCCATTCACATCGCACGTCAGCCACAGGTTCTGCGGATCCGGCACTTCATCCCTGGTCACCAGCCAGGGTCCAAGAGGCCCGAAGGTGTCGCAGCTTTTGCCCTTGGTCCATTGCCCGGTCAGCTTGGTCTGAAAATCCCGTTCTGACACGTCGTTGATCACGCAATAGCCCGCGACATAATCCAGCGCTTCGGCCTCGGACACGTATTTGGCGGCCTTGCCGATAACCACGCCCAGCTCCACTTCCCAATCCGAGGAAACTGAGCCGCGGGGCAGAACGACGTCATCGTCCGGCCCGCAGATCGACGACGTGGCCTTGAGGAACAGAATCGGATGCTCCGGCAGGGCCATCCCCATTTCCTCAGCATGATCGGTGTAGTTCAGGCCGATGCCAAGGAACTTGCCGGGCTGCCCGACACAAGGCGCAAGGCTTGGTGCCCCCGCCGCCAGCGGCAGCGTCTTGGGGTCCAAGGCCGACAGCCGGGCCAGGGTTTCATCACCCAGGACCGCGCCGGTGATGTCCGGCACATGGGCCGACAGATCCCTGACTGCGCCCGCGCTGTCCAGCATTCCCGGGCGCACCTCGGTGCCCGTGCGGTACCGCAGCAGTTTCATGTCGTTTTCTCCCGTTCGGTTTTGTGATCAGTTGGAAACGTAGCCTGCCACCACCTGCAGCAGCTTGAAAGCGGTCGACGCGTCGTTCTCCACAACCGCCAGGAACTCTTCCTCGCCGATCCGCAGGCATCGCAGATCGCTTGCTGCAACCATGCTGAGCGCGCGCGGCTCCTGCCGGATAAGCCCCAGTTCTCCGACTAGCCGGCCTGGGCCGACCTGGGCAATCAACCGGTCCTCCGCCCCTTCTTGCGGCAGCAGAAGATCCGCCTCGCCCGACAAAATCATGTAGGCGCCGTCCGTGGCCTCGTCGTCCTTGAGGAAAACCACTTCGCCCGCCTTGGCCTCGTACCAGCGCGCGCCGAAAGCCAGGAGGCGCAGCTGGCGCCGGTTGAGACCGGAAAACAGCTCGGTCTGCTCCAGCGCCCGCAGCTTGCGGGCCAGATCCTGGCTGGCTGCACCTTCTTCCGCGGACACAGCCTGCGCCTCATCGCTGACCAGCCGGCCCTGGCGCAATTCAAAGAACACATCAAATACGTCCGGGTTCTGAAATCCGGGCGCCAGATAGATCAGCGTCGTGTCGGGCAGCAGCTTGCGCAGGTTCTTGTGCACCGCAACGCGGGTTTCCAGGTCATAGCTCGCCATCGCGGAATCCAGGATCAGGATATCCGGACGCTTGATCGTGGCGCGGCAGAAGGCCAGCGGTTCCGCGAAACTGGCCGCCAGCCCCTGCCCGCCCACTGCAATCGGCATGTCAAAAATCAGTTCCACCACTTGATCGCGCAAGCCTTCGCGCACCATGAGGTCGGAGACCAGTTTGCGCACCTCATCACCTTTGGCACCTGCGGCATCGGATATCTTGCCGAAGAGAGCGTTTTCCAGAACCGTGAGGCTGGGGGTAATTGCGTCTTCCTGGAAAGGCGCAAAACCTGTGCCCAGCGTCTTCAAAAGGGCGTCCCCATTACTGCGCCGGAAGCCGAGAATGCGCTCCTTCATGTCATCTTCAAATGCAGGCCCAATTTGCTCTGCGGAGATGGTGAAGGGCACGATCAGCAGCTGCGCCAGTTCTTCCCGGCTCAGCGCCGCCGCATCAGCGGTGCCGGAGCGGTCAACTAGCGCCAGCGCAGCCTCGTAGGCCGCAACGTCCAGACCTAGCTTACGGAAAAGCGGGTGGCCAGTTCCATCCACGCCAAAGATCTGCCGCAGCATTTCAACCACATCTCGGGTCAGCGCTACCAGGCTTTCGTCAAGGCCAAGTTGCTTCAGCTGGTCAAGGAAATCCTTTTGCTGGTTCAGCATCTCGCCGGTCAGGGCCTCCTGAGAGGCCGCAAACAAAAGGTTCTCGGCAACTGGGAGGGCCGGGTTGTAGCTCCCGGGCTCCAGGAAGTGCACATGCACATCCAGCCCGGCCTTTTCGATCGCCTCGCGCACCGTTGGACGCAGCTTGACCAGTTGCTCAGCCAGTTCCTGATGCGCGGCCTCCTCGAACCGCTGCTCGATACCGCGCCGGAACAGCGCAGTGTCAGAGCCGATCCCCTCCACCACTTTCAGCCACCAGCCGCGCAATTCGGCCTCGCTGGAAAACCCGGCCAGCTTGGGATCCAGCCACGGCGCATCAAACGGGTCCGGGCTGTTGCCCGCCTGAATGGCGACCTCCAGCTGTTCCAGATCCCGCGCATCTCCCTGCGGGCGCATCCGCATCGGCATCATCACGTTGTCGCCAAAGGACCCCTGAAACAGCACCGGCCGCGACGTGGCATAGCCAATCCGCGCTGCCACTACTGCCTGATGCAGCCCGCTCATGTCCTGCTCTGCCACGGTCACAGTTCCCGAGGAAGGCAGGATTTCCCGCGTCAGCAGCTCCGCCAGCGCCCTGCGGTCTTCTTCGGATGGCGCTGCGATCCCGATCACCTGCCCGACCGGAAAGGTTGCGCTCAATTCCTCGAGCACCAGATTGCCGTCGGAGTCCCGCACGGTGACGGAATCAAGCACCACATCGCCGGAGAGATGCTGCAGCTCCTCCGGTTCACCGCTTAGCAGCTCTTCATCCACCATCCCCTGCGGCGCAAAGCGCTCCAGGATCACATCCCAGCGCAGGCTCATGTCCTGGGTCTGGTTGTAATATGCCAGCAGCTCCTTCCAGGGCGATGCCAGATCCTTGTAAGCGGCCAGGGCTGCCACAAGCGCGCCCAGCGAGACCTTGCCCTGCAGCACCAGATACCCGCCGACTGCATAAAAGAAGAAAGGAGTCAGCTGGGTGATGAAGTTATTAAGAAACTTCATGAAAAACTTTTTCTGGTAGATCAGGAAGCGGATTTCATAAAGCCGCCCCAGCCGGGCGGTGATGATCGCCATCCGGTAACGCCAGCCGCCATTGATCCGCAGCGTCGAAGCGCCGGCGGCGCTTTCCCCGATTTCTGTCGCCAGCGCCCGCACCTGCTTGATGCGTTTCTTGTTCAGCTGGTTGATCTGCCGTTGCAGCATCGGGATAAGCCAGCCCTGCAGCGGAATCAGGGCAATCGCCGCCATCCCGAACCAGAAGTTCTGCAGAAACAGAAAGAACAGGATAGTCAGCATCTGCCCAGCCTGCAGCACCGGCTGGCTGACCGCGTCGCCCATCAGCCCGCCCATCGGTTCGGATTCCGAAGTGACCATCGACACCAGCTCACCCTGGCTGACCCGCTCGAAATAGGGCTGCGGGAAGCGCAGGACGCGGGCGATCAGCTGGTAGCGGAACCGGCGCAGCATCCGCTCCGCCAGCACCCCCTTCATGGTGTTGATCCGCATTTTCAGCAGACCGTGGCACAGCACCGACAGAAGGAAAGCCCCGCAAAGGATCCACAGGAACGTCAGCTGGTCAAAACTCTGCCCCAGCACCGTAATCGTCGAGCTCTCGGCACCAATTGCATCGTTGATAATCCGCTTGGGCAGCTCCAGCGTCAGATACAGCAGCGGGAACAGACAAGCAGTGACAACCAGCAGCACCAGCTGATCGCGTTTCGAGTATTTCCAGATGAAACGGAACAGAGAGCGTTCTATGGGAATGCTCCATAAATGGCAGCTACGGACAAGATACCCTATGGGTAGCGCGGTTTGGCCAGCACAGGCAATGGGCAGAAGCCCGCCCCGTCCCGTTGCGGCACTCTGCCGTCACAGCATTTGCCAGACGGCAAAAAATCCGTAAGGTTCCAGCCAAGTATGCTTTCAGGAGACTTATTGGTTTGCCGGAATACGTCGGATCCGTTCTGCTGCTGCTCTGCGCTTTGCAGGTCAAGCACTTGTTTGCCGACTTCTTCCTTCAAACCCCGAAGATGCTGTCGGGCCGCTGCGCCTATGCGCATATGGGCCGGGCGCAGCACGCCGGCGTGCATATTGCCGGTTCCGCTCTTATTTTCCTTCTGTTCGGGGCATCGTTGACATTCATCCTGGTGCTGGCCGTGCTGGAATGGATTGTGCATTTCCACATTGATTTCGGTAAAGCCCGGTTTTCAGAACGCAAAAAACTGAATCCGCAGCAGGCAATGTTCTGGCAGGCGATGGGCTCGGACCAGGCGCTGCACCAGCTTACCTACATAGCCATGGCCTGGGCCTGGGTAAAATACGCAGCTGCCTAAGCCCCCTGCATGCGAGTTTTCATGGAACTACAGGTTTGTCCCGCTTGATCGTGCGCAGCACCACATTGGTTTGGGCACTCGCAACAGCAGGAAGCCGGAACAGGAAATTTTCCAGGAACCTGTTGTAGGCCTCCAGGTCCGGCGCCAGAACCCGCAGGTGGTAATCGGCCTGCCCGGTGGTGGCATAGCACTCCTGCACCAGCGGGCTGGTTTCAACGGCGCGGATGAACTCCACCAGCTTGTCCGGATCATGGCGTGTCAGATGCACATGCACGATGGCTTGAAACCCCAGCCCCATTGCCGGTGCGTTCACCACGGCGCCGTAGCGTTCAATGATGCCCGCATCCTCCAGCGCCCGCACCCTGCGCCAAAGAGCAGACGGAGACATGCCCACAGCTTCAGCCAAATCGGCGTTGGAAATGCGGGAATCCTCCTGCAGCAGCGTCAAAATCCGGCGGTCGCGGTCGTCTATTTTCATTTCCCGGTCATTTTTTCCGAAAAGTCAGGCACTTCTGGATAACACAGCCACAACTCGCTGCAAAAGAAGTAAATCAGGCAAATCTTTTCAGCCTTCCTGGATTACTTTTCCGGAAAACACATATTCCGCGCAAGGATTCCGCCGCGATGACCAAGCTGAGCCACGATTTCCGCAGCTACAAGCTGGACGACCGTTATGACATGACCAAGGGCCGGGTGTTCCTGACTGGCACGCAGGCGCTGGCCCGCGTGATGCTGGACCAGGCCCGCCGCGACAAGGAAGCAGGCCTGAACACCGCGGGTTTTGTCTCCGGCTACCGCGGCTCGCCGCTGGGCGGGGTCGACCTGGAGTTCTGGCGCGCAAAGGAACGGATGCAGGCAAACCGCATCAAGTTCATGCCCGCCGTGAACGAAGACCTGGGCGCCACCGCGGTTTTGGGTGCCCAACAGGCCATCCTGGACCCGCACTGCGAGGTCGAGGGCGTGTTCTCCATGTGGTACGGCAAGGGGCCCGGGGTTGACCGCTCCGGCGATGCCTTGAAGCATGGCAACGCCTACGGATCGTCAGCCAAGGGCGGTGTCCTTGTTGTTGCCGGCGACGACCACGGCTGTGTCAGCTCGTCGATGCCGCACCAGTCGGATGTGGCCTTCATGTCCTGGTTCATGCCGGTTCTGAACCCGGCGGATGTGTCCGAATACCTGACCTTCGGCGAATACGGCTTTGCCCTGTCCCGCTACTCAGGCACTTGGGTCGGCTTCAAAGCAGTGTCGGAAACCGTGGAAAGCGCGCGCTCGGTGGAGCTGCAGCCGGACCGTCAGTTCATTTACCCGGAGCTGCCGGATTACCCCGGCGGGCTGCATATCCGCCGCGCCGACCTGCCCTCGCCCGAGATCGAAACCCGCATCCACGCCAAGCTGGACGCGGTGCGCGCCTTTGCCGAGGCAAACCCGATCGACAAGCGGATCTATGACATCAAGGACGCCCGCTTCGGCTTTGTCTCCACCGGCAAGGGGCATCTGGACCTGATGGAGGCTCTGCGGCTGCTAGGACTCGACGAGGCCGCCTGCCGCCGTCTGGGCATCGACATCTACAAGGTTGGGATGGTCTGGCCGCTGGACCGCACCGATGCGCTGAAGTTCGTGAAGGGCAAGCAGGAAGTGCTGGTTGTCGAAGAAAAGCGGGGCATCATCGAAAGCCAGTTCAAAGAGAACTTCTATGACTGGCCCGGCAGCAAGCCGGAGAAAATGGTCGGCAAATACGACAGCCAGGGCGAGCCGCTGATCCCGTGGACCGGTGAGCTGAGCCCGCTGCTGCTGGCGCCCATCGTGGCGGCGCGGCTGGACAAGTTTTTCCCGGAAGAAAACTTGCCGGCCAAGGCCGCTGCGCTGACGGCTGAACCGCCGAAAGTGCTGAACGTGCCCGGCGCCACCCGCACGCCTTACTTCTGCTCCGGCTGCCCGCACAACACGTCTACCAAGCTGCCGGAAGGCTCCAAGGCGTTTTCCGGCATCGGCTGCCATGTGATGGCCAGCTGGATGGACCGTGAAACCGCCGGCTATGCCCAGATGGGCGGTGAAGGCGTGCCGTGGACCGTTGCCTCGCAGTTCAATGGAAACAAGCATGTGTTTCAGAACCTCGGCGAAGGCACCTGGTATCACTCCGGTTCGCTGGCGATCCGCCAGGCGGTCGCGGCCGGCACCAACATCACCTACAAGATCCTGTATAACGACGCGGTGGCGATGACCGGCGGCCAGCCGGTGGACGGGCCGGTCTCAGTCCATGGCATCGCCCAGACGTGCCGCGCCGAAGGCGTGCAGCGTATTGCCCTGATCTCAGACAACATCGGCAAGTTCAGCCATGGGGATTTCCCGAGCGGCACCACCTTCCATGACCGCGCGGAACTGGACACGGTCCAGCGTGAACTGCGCGAGATCCCCGGCGTCACCGTGCTGATCTACGAGCAGACCTGCGCCACCGAAAAACGCCGCCGCCGCAAGCGCGGCAAGATGGAGGACCCCAAGCGGTTTGCCTTCATCAACGATCTGGTCTGCGAGGGCTGCGGCGATTGCTCGGTTGAATCCAACTGCCTGAGCGTGGAGCCGAAGGAAACGCCGTTCGGTCGCAAACGCAAGATCAACCTCTCCACCTGCAACAAGGACTTCTCCTGCCTCAACGGCTTCTGCCCCAGCTTCGTCACCGTCGAGGGCGCAACCCGGCGCAAGAAGAAGCCAGCCGGGCTGGACGCCGCCAAACTGGCAGCCCAGCTGCCCGCCCCGGTCCTTCCCTCCCTGGCAGAGCCGTTTGACCTGCTCGTCACCGGGGTGGGCGGCACCGGCGTTGTCACCGTCGGGGCGCTGATCACCATGGCCGCGCATCTGGAGGGCAAGGGATCGAGCGTTCTGGACTTCACCGGTTTTGCCCAAAAGTTCGGCACAGTGCTGAGCTACATCAGGCTGTCTAAGTCCCCGGAGACGCTGAACCAGGTGCGGATCGACCAGGGCGGCGCAGATGCTGTCATCGGCTGCGATGTTGTCGTGAGCTCGGCGCCCAAGGCATCGGTTCACTACCGCCCCGGCACCAAGGTGGTGCTGAACCGGGCGGAAATGCCCACCGGCGATCTGGTTCTGCGCCGCGATGCCGACCTGATGGCAGGGGTGCGAGAACGGACCATCGCCGACGCTGTTGGTCCGGCCAACCTGTCCGGCTTCAACGCCAACGAGGCTGCCGAAACAATGCTGGGTGACGCAGTCCTCGCCAATGTCATGATGCTGGGTTTTGCCTGGCAAAAAGGGCTGGTGCCGGTCAGCGCCGGCGCATTGGACCAAGCGATCGAACTGAACGGTGTTGCGATCGAAAAAAACCGGCTCGCCTTTGCCGTCGGCCGCGCCATGGCAGCAGACCCGAGGCTGGTCGAGGACATCTACAAGGAAACTCCCGACGAGGGCGAAACGCTGCAAGAGCTGGTTCAGCGGCGAGCAACCTTCCTGACCGGATACCAGGATACCGAATATGCATCGCGGTATCAGGAAACGCTGGCACGGTTCCGCGACGCCCTGCCTGCTGAGGCACAGGAGCAGCTGACCGCTGCGGCGGCCCGGTCGCTGTTCAAGCTGATGGCCTACAAGGACGAATTCGAGGTTGCCCGGCTGCTGACCAGTGAAAAATTCCGCCACCAGATCGAGGACGAATTCGAGGGTGATTACACGGTCAAATACCACCTCGCTCCGCCGCTGCTGAGCCGCAAAAAGGATAGCCGCGGCCGGCCGCTGAAACGCTCATTTGGCCCTTGGCTGCGCCCGGCTCTGAACCTGCTGGTCAAGGCACGCCGCCTGCGCGGCACCGCCTTCAACGTCTTTGGCTACCACGAGGAAGCCCGCCTGCACCGCGATCTGCTGACGTGGTACGGGGCCGCGCTCAGCAAGGTTGCCCAGCGCTACACGCCTGGCACCCATGACGCCTGCATGGAAATCCTGCAAGCGCCGATGGAAATCCGCGGTTACGGCCCGGTGCGCCTGGAAGCCGCCAGGAAAGTCCGAAATGCAGCGGATGAGGCGCTGCTCAGCCTGTAAAACCAGCCATCACAAGCCGGCACTGGGGTATCAGATGTCCCAGTGCTGGCGCGTGAATTCGGTGAAGGCCTCGATCTCCTCAGCCAGCGGCTCGCGCCCGGTGAACACCTTGAGGTATTCGGGCGTCACTTCCAGGCGGTGGGCGTGGCTTTCGTTCGGGTCCGCCATGTCATAGCCCAGCTGCATGTAATACAGCACCTTGGCGCGCGTCATGGCCTCTCGCTCAGGGTAGCCATAGCGGGCAAACATCGCTGTCAGCGCCTCAACCCGGCGCCGGTCGGAGCGGTCCAGCAGGCTGCGCACCTTGCCAGAGCGGCGCGACCAGTCCCGCACCGCAAAATCCAGGGCGGTGTTGAACAGGTTGGGATTGGTGATGCAGTGAAAGACGTTCAGAACCGCCCCGGTAATGGTTTCGGCCGGCGCCTCGGCCTGACGCACCATGCCCGCGGTGTTGGTCTGCTCCCAGGTTTTCAGAAGCGCGTCCAACAGGTCCTGGCGCGACTTGAAGTACCAGTAGAACGAGGATCTCGAAACCTGCATCCGCTCTGCCAGCGCCAGCACCTTAACCTGTTCCACCCCGTCAGAGATCAGCACGTCCATCGCCACGTTCAGCCAGTCGTTGCGGGTGACTTTGATATTGCCGACCAGCGGCTCGGCCTCTGGATCATCCCGGTGCAGAACAGGTTTTTGCGCCATTTGCGGCCTTTCTGAGCGATCTCGTTCCGGGCCATCCTATGCCGCGGCTGCCGCGCGCGCCAACCTGTCATTCCTGTCCGCCATGATTTGCGGTTGGAACTGAGTGGCTACAGCGACACACCGCAAATGCGGCCCGGCGATCCGTCTGTTCAGGCAGCAAAAGCCTACCCTGACGTCATTGTGACCTCTTGCTTCCGTGTGCTGGCGCACCCGGCTGGACGTCCTCGCAAATACTTTAAAGGCTGGCTGCATGGCATTCCCCGCCCAAGGCCGCCTTCGGCCGCCTGGCCAATTTTCCCTTGCAAAGCCGGCATCTGGCCAAATGGGGTTTGACTAAACGGCCTCCGGCGCGCGAAGGTGATGAAAAAAACAGGGGAAAACACGATCTCATGAGCGCCTTGAACCAGCTGGGCGGGAAAAGCTGAATGCGTCCGCTGCTGTCCGTCGAAAACCTCAGCATCGGTTTTGGCAAAGGAGACTCTGTCGTCAAGGACGTGAGCTTTGCCGTCCAACCGGGGGAAACGCTTGCCCTGGTCGGGGAAAGCGGCTCGGGCAAGACGGTTTCCTGCCGGGCAGTTCTGCGCATTCTGCCAAAAGTGGCTCAGTTGCGGTCCGGTCGCATCCTGCTGGAGACCCGCGGCAAGAAGCTGGACTTGGCCTCGCTGGACGAACGCTTGATGCGGGATGTGCGCGGCAACACCATCTCGATGATTTTCCAGGAGCCGATGCGCTCGCTTTCGCCGCTGCACCGGATCGGCAACCAGGTGTCCGAGGTTCTGTGGCTGCATGGACGCAAATCCGAACGCGAGGCGCGCGATGTGGTTCTGGAGTGTTTTGAGCGGGTTGGATTTCCAGAACCGGAGCGCACCTACCGCTCCTACCCGTTTGAATTGTCCGGCGGAATGCGCCAGCGGGCGATGATCGCGATGGCGATGGTGGCCAAGCCGGACCTGCTGATTGCCGACGAGCCGACCACGGCGCTTGACGTGACCACCCAGGCGCAGGTGCTGGGGCTAATGAAAGACCTGCAGCGGGAAACCGGGATGGCAATGATCCTGGTGACCCATGATCTGGGCGTGGTTGCCAACATGGCCGAGCAGGTGGTGGTGATGCACAAGGGCCGGGTTATGGAGTCGGGGCGCGCCGAACCGATGCTGCGCGCGCCTGCACATCCTTATACCAAGGCGCTGTTCGACGCCGCACCGGAAATCCCGGATGAGGCAGTGGTTGCGATTCCGCCTTCGCGCGAAGACCTGATCATGGAGATGAAATCTGTCTCCAAGACTTACACGCTGCGGGCCGGCAAGGGCTGGCAAGCCCCCACGCTGATCCACGCCTGCCGCGAGATCGACCTGCGGGTGACCCGCGGGGAGACATTGGCAATTGTCGGCGAAAGCGGATCGGGCAAGACCACCGCGGCCCGCATCGCGCTGGGAGCAGAGCCGCCCGATCCCGGCGGCGAGGTGCTGTTCCGGTCCGAAGCCAGCCAGCCCCCGGTTACAGTCCACGATATGGATAGGGAAACGCGTACAGCCTTTCAGCGGCAGGCCCAGATGGTGTTTCAGGACCCTTACTCTTCACTGTCGCCGCGAATGCGCATTCAGGACACGCTGATGGAGCCGCTGGATATCCATCGCATCGGCACCCGCGCGGAGCGCCGCGACAAGGCCGCGGAAATGTTGCGTCTGGTGGGCTTGTCGCCTGATATGCTGAAGCGTTACCCGCACGCTTTTTCCGGCGGCCAGCGGCAGCGCCTGTCAATTGCGCGCGCCCTGATGCTGGACCCGGCGCTGATTGTCTGCGACGAACCGACCTCTGCGCTGGATGTCTCGGTGCAGGAACAGATCCTGCGGCTGCTGGAGGACATCCGCGACCAGCACAACCTGTCCTACCTGTTCATCAGCCACGACCTTGCCGTGGTGGCCCGGATCGCCGATGAGGTTGCGGTGATGCGGCGCGGCCTGATCGTCGAGCAGGCGCCGCCGGAAACATTATTCTATAATCCCCAGCATCCTTACACCAAGGCGCTGATTGCCGCCCAGCCGGAACCTGACATAGACCGCCCCATCGACCTGAAACTGGTGGCCCAGGGCGCAGGCGCGCCCGAGCGCTGGCCCGAGGCGTTCCGGTTCAATGGCGTCGATGCCCCGCCCCTGGTGAATTTGAAACACCTGGAACCCGGCCACAAGGTGCGCTGCCATGCTTGATGCCCTGAAATCCATACTCGCAGCCGCCCTCTGTCTTGCCGCTTTGCCTGCCATTGCAGAAATAACGGTGCAGGAAAGCAGTTTCTGGAAGTCCGAGGTCAAGGCGGGCTACTTGCCGCCTGCCGCCAAACGCCTTCCTGAAGTGCCGCTGGTGGTTGATCTGGCCGCCAAGGGCCGGGAGTTCGGCCTTCAGGGCGGAACACTCAATACCATGGTCACGCGCTCCAAGGACATCCGGCAGATGGTGGTCTATGGATACGCGCGTCTGGCCGGCTACGATGAGAAGTATCAGCTAAGGCCTGACATTCTTCTAGGGTACGAAAACGAGGCGAACCGCCGCTACACGCTGAAGCTGCGTCCCGGGCACAAATGGTCCAACGGCGATCCGTTCACCTCTGACGACTTCCGGTACTGGTGGAACGATGTTGCCAACAACGAACTGCTGAGCCCGGCCGGCCCGCCGGATTTTCTGCGAGTGATGGGAAAGCTGCCGCGGGTCAGCTTCCCGGACGAAACCACGGTGGTTTATGAATGGGACGACCCGAACCCCAGTTTCCTTCACATGCTGGCCCAAGCCCGCCCGCCCTTCATCTACCGGCCCGCCAAATACCTGAAGCAGTTTCACGCTGATTACGCCGACCCCGAGGTTTTGGAAGAAGAGGTCGATTACGCCCGCGTCAAAAGCTGGGCCGCGCTGCACAACAAATATGACAACATGTACAAGTTCGATAACCACGAGCTTCCGACGCTGCAGCCCTGGATCAATGCCTCGCCTGGCAAGAAGATCCGCCATCAGTTCGTGCGCAACCCCTATTACCACCGGATCGACAGCCGCGGCGTTCAGCTGCCTTATATTGACACAGTTGAGATGGAAATCGTGACCGCCGGGCTGGTCGCCGCAAAGTCGAATGCAGGGGAAGCGGATCTGCAGGCCCGCGGGCTGGATTTCCGCGACATTCCGATCCTGCGCAAGGGCGAAAAGGATAACTCCGGCTACAAGACCTACCTTTGGGGCAATGGCGCTGCATCGCAAATTGCCATTTACCCGAACCTGAATACCCAGGATCCGGTGTGGCGGGAGATCCTGCGCGATGTGCGGGTGCGGCGCGCCTTGTCGCTGGCTATCAACCGCCGCGCCATCAACCGGGCGCTCTATTTCAACCTTGCAAAACCCGGCGCCATGACGGTGCTGGAACAAAGCGAGCTGTTTGATCCAGCCCTGCGCGACGCCTGGGCGCAGTTTGACCCCGAACAGGCAAACCGCCTGCTGGACGAAGCCGGGCTGACGGAAAAGGACGGCTACGGCATCCGCTACCTGCCAGACGGACGTCTGATGGAACTGATTGTGGAAACCGCAGGCGAACGGCAGGAAGTGGAAAACGCCCTGCAGATCATCTCCGATGACTGGCGCGATGTCGGCGTCAAGCTGATCATGCGCCCGCTGGACCGCGACATCCTGAGAAACCGGGTCTTTTCCGGCAGCACCATGGCATCGGCCTGGTTTGGCTGGGACAATGGCTTGCCTCAGTCTTATACATCCCCGGTTTACCTGGCCCCCACCGACCAAGTCTTTCTGTCCTGGCCGAAATGGGGCCAGTTCTATCAGACCGGCGGCAATGCAGGCGAACCGCCGGATATGGCACCCGCTCAGCAGCTGCTTACGCTTCTGCAGGACTGGGACATGGCCACGACAAAGGCCGAGCGCATCGCAGCCTGGCGCGCCATGCTGCAGATCCATGCCGAGCAGGTCTATGCGATTGGCGTTGTGGCCGCCGCGCCGCAGCCTGTTGTCGTCAGCACCCGGCTGCGCAACGTGCCGGAACAGGCGATCTGGGCCTGGGACCCCGGTGCGCATTTCGGCGTTTACCGGCCGGATGAATTCTTCTTTGAGGACGGCCTGGACTGATGGAGATTCTGCGATACGCCATCTACCGCTTTGGCACCATGCTGATGACACTGCTGGTGGTGTCGGTGCTGATTTTCGTCATCATCAACCTGCCGCCCGGCGACTACCTGTCGAACCAGATTGCCGAACTGCAGGCAACCGGACAGTCCGCAGGCGTGGCCAAGGCGGAATTTCTGCGCAAGGAATACGCGCTCGATAAGCCGCTTTGGCAGCAATACATGATCTGGATGGGTTTCATGCCGGGGCCGCACGGGTTTTCCGGCATGATCCAGGGTAATTTCGGCTGGTCATTCGAGTTTGACAGCCCGGTGGCCGATATTGTCGGCGACAGCCTGTGGCTGACGGTGCTCGTGAACCTGGCCGCCGTGATCTTTGTCTATGCCGTCGCCCTGCCTTTGGGCGTTCTGGCGGCAGCCCGCGCGCGCACCTGGGTCGACTACACCACCGCTTTTGTCGGCTACCTGGGGCTTGCCACGCCGAACTTCCTGCTGGCGCTGATCCTGTTCTACTACGGCCACCGGTGGTTTGACCTGCCGATCGGAGGGCTGATGGCACCTGAATTCGAAGGTGTGCCGATGAATTGGGACAAGGTGAAATCCATCCTGGTGCACCTCATTGTTCCAACCTTCGTGATCGGTACTGCCGGCGCCTCGGCGATGATGCAGCGGCTGCGGGCCAACATGCTGGATGAACTGGGCAAACCCTATGTGGAGACCGCCATCGCCAAGGGCATGGCGCCGTCCCGCATGCTGGCAAAGTACCCGCTGCGGGTGGCCTTCAACCCCTTTGTTGCAGATATTGGCAACCTGCTGCCCTCGATGATTTCCGGCTCTGTCCTTGTGTCGGTGGTGCTGGGCCTGCAAACCATCGGCCCGACCCTGCTGACAGCGCTCAAGACACAGGACATGTTCCTGTCAGGTTTTGTATTGATGTTCGTTGCCCTTCTTACCCTGATCGGCACCATGATTTCGGATGTGCTGCTGGTGCTGCTTGACCCCAGAATCCGCTACGAGGGGCGTGACGCATGACCCATCTGCCCGACGGACGCTATGTCGACGATGAACCATTTGATCCGCAGGCCTCGCTGCTGGAACTGGAGCGCAAGGACCTCGACGCCCCGAATTGGCTGCTGGTCTGGCGCAAGTTCAAGACCCACAGACTGGGCCTTGTCTCAGGTATCTTCCTGCTGATTGCCTACGGCCTGATCCCGTTTGCCGGTTTCATTGCCCCCTACGGGCCCAACCAGCGGTTTTCCGAGCATCTCTACTCGCCGCCCCAGTCGGTCAAGCTGTTTCATGAAGGCGAGTTTGTCGGCCCCTTCGTCTACCCGATGACCTCCGAAGCCAACCTGGAGACCTTCCAGTGGGAGTTCAAACCGGACACCTCGCGCCCGCTCAAGCTCAAGTTTTTCTGTGAAGGCAGCACCTACAACCTCGCGGGTTTCATCGAAAGCAACCGGCACCTGTTCTGCGCCAGCGAGGAAGCCACGATCTTCATCTTGGGCTCCGACCGTCTGGGCCGCGACATCTTCAGCCGCGTTTCCTACGGTGCACAGCTGTCTCTGACTGTTGGCCTGATCGGCATCACGGTCTCCTTTGTGCTTGGCATTTTCTTCGGCAGTGTCGCCGGCTATTTCGGCGGCCGGGTCGACTGGATGGTGAACCGCGTGATCGAGATCCTGCGATCATTGCCAGAGCTGCCCCTGTGGCTCGCCCTGTCCGCTGCCGTGCCCTCGAACTGGTCTCCGGTTGCGGTGTTCTTCATCATCTCGATCATTCTCGGCATTCTCGACTGGCCCGGCCTTGCCCGCTCGGTCCGCGCCAAGTTCCTGTCCTTGCGGGAGGAAGAATACGTCCGGGCCGCAGAAATGATGGGCGCGACGTCCGGACGGGTGATCCGCAAACATCTTTTGCCCAACTTCATGTCGCACTTGATTGCCTCAGCCACGCTGTCAATCCCGGCAATGATCCTCGGGGAAACCGCGCTGTCCTTCCTCGGCCTCGGCCTGCGCGCACCTGCGGTCAGCTGGGGGGTGATGCTGAATGACGCGCAGAACCTGACTTCGGTGGAAATCTATCCCTGGCTGGCCATTCCGATGCTGCCGATTGTCATTGTCGTGCTCGCCTTCAACTTCCTTGGCGACGGGCTGCGCGACAGTCTGGATCCCTATCAGCAATGACCCTGCTCACATCCCTGCCCGCCGCGGGTCAATTCCACCTGACCGGCAGCGGACAATGGCGCAGCGCCTTTGCTGTCACCGAACTTGCCAATGCTTCCATAGGAGCAGTTGGTCTGGAGCTGGCACGGCTGATCAAAGCGCTGAACCTCTCGCCGGCCGCGCCTGACGTCGCCGTGGATCAGCGGCTGGCCTCGCTCTGGTTCGGCTACAGTTTCCGCCCGGAAGGCTGGGAGCTGCCCAGCCTGTGGGATGAAATCGCTGGCGTCTATGAAACGCAGGAAGGCTGGATCCGCCTGCATACCAATCTTCCGCATCACCGCCGGGCCGCACTGCAAGTGCTCGGCTGCGCCGCCACGCGGGAGGCCGTGGCTGCCGAGGTAAAGCACTGGCAGGCCGACCGCCTGGAAAGCGAAACCGTAGCCGCTGGCGGAGTGGCGGCCGCCATGCGCAGCCGTGCGGACTGGCTGGCGCACCCCCAAGGCCGTGCAGTGGCATCAGAACCGCTGATCCACTGGATTGCGCCTGCGCCTCTGTGGCTGCGGGAGAGATCTGAAGCGACGGCAGAGCGCCCGCTGGCTGGGTTGCGGGTGCTTGATCTGACCCGCGTCCTGGCTGGGCCTGTCTCCACCCGCACACTGGCCGGTTTTGGCGCCGACGTGCTGCGCATCGACCCGCCCGGCTGGGATGAGCCGGGGGTGATCACAGACATCTCGCTGGGCAAGCGCATGGCAGCGCTCGACCTGACCAAAGGCGAAGACCGGCTGGTATTCGAAACCTTGCTTACTCAGGCCGATGTGCTGGTGTACGGCTACAGGCCCGGCGCACTGGACGGGCTGGGGTATGACGCAGGCACCCGGCGGCAGCTTGCGCCAAACGCGATTGAGGTGACGCTGGACGCCTTTGGTTGGACCGGCCCCTGGGCCACACGGCGCGGGTTCGACAGCCTGGTGCAGATGAGTGCTGGCATTGCAGATGCAGGCCGGGACTGGGCCTGTACCGGCAGGCCGCACCCCCTGCCGGTACAGGCGCTGGATCATGCAACCGGATATCTGATGGCCGCCGCTGTGCTGTCGGCACTCACTGCTGCGGCGCATGGAGAGGCAGTTTCGACGGCCCGCCTCTCGCTGGCGCGCACGGCGGAATTGCTGGCCGGGATGAGCAAGTCTGCCGAAGGCCAGGACATCACCGGGCCGGAAGACAGCGACTGGTCACCGCGCCTTGAGACGAGCGGCTGGGGGCCTGGCCGTCGGCTTGCTGCGCCACTCACCATGAACGGCACGGCAATGCACTGGGAATTGCCTGCCACCCGCTGCGGCAGCGCCGCTGCCGCCTGGCCCGATTAACCGGCGGCACGCGAGCCGCCCCTGCCCCCAGGCAATCTGCCCCAAAAAACAAACCTGGAAAGTTGCGCCCACCAGTTTCCCGGCGTATTGCGCGGCTATCCGTACAAGACCGCTCCGCGCGATAGCGCGGCGCAAGACCCAACCCCAAGCTGAACGCGTCGGCGGTCAAGCGCGGGGGCGGGAGGGCGCCCGCTGCCAAGCCCGCTCAGCGGTCGTCGCCGCCTGGTCCGCCCATGTCTTCCAGCATATCTTCGTCAATGGCTGCCTGCACAGCTCCCAATGCGGCCTCCTTCTGTTTCGGTGTCACCTCTTCCTCCTGGTCCGGGGCCAGGCGCACCGTGACCTCGCGGTGGGCGAATTTGACACCTTCGCGCGCGAACAGCTCGCGGATTTCCTGATACACCCGCTTGCGGACGATCCACTGATCACCCGGCTTGGTCATGAACTTCACCCGGATGATCATTGCCGAGTCCTGCATCTCGATCACACCTTGCGACTTCAACGGCTGGATGAAGGTATGTCCGACAACCGGATCGTCCATCAGCTTTTGACCCAGCTTCTTAATCAGCTTTCTGACCTTCTCCACGTCTGTGTCATAGGTCACCCGCAACGGCAATTTCATCATCACCCAGTCGCGGGAGTAATTGGTCAGCACCTTGATCTCGCCAAAGGGAATGGTGTGCAGCGCGCCCAAATGATGGCGCAGCTGGAAGGAGCGGACTGAGATCTTTTCGACTGTGCCCTTCACATCGCCGATGTCGATGTATTCGCCTTTGCGGAACGCATCATCAATCAGGAAGAATGCGCCCGAGAAGATGTCCCGCACCAGCGTCTGCGAACCAAAGCCCACGGCCAGGCCAACCACGCCGGCACCGGCAAAGAGCGGGCTGACATTGATGCCCAGCTCCAGCAGCAGGATCAGGACGATCGACACCAGCACCACCGC
Source organism: Leisingera sp. McT4-56 (assembly GCF_020514995.1). Classification (NCBI taxonomy): domain Bacteria; kingdom Pseudomonadati; phylum Pseudomonadota; class Alphaproteobacteria; order Rhodobacterales; family Roseobacteraceae; genus Leisingera; species Leisingera sp. McT4-56. The sequence continues at coordinate 153,578 of NZ_JAJALF010000002.1, forward strand.
CAGGATTGCACCGCGGAACAGCGGCAGCAGGGTCGCCAGCCGACTGGCCCCGCCGGCACCGCCCTCATCGCCCAGCTCGGCCTCCGGAACATCGCCCACTTCTTCGTCGATCTTGCTGTCGATCCAGATCCGGAACAGGTGATAGACGATATAGCCGATAAACAGGATGACAGTCACATCCACCACCCGCTCTGCAGCAGTGGTCTTGAGCCAGCTGGCGTCCGGGTTCCAGACTATAACCAGAGAATAGGCTCCGACGACAAAGGCCAGGATACCGGCAACCCTGCGGGCGAGATCTTCGTAAGTGCCGATCGGGTGTTTTACCTTGGGGAGGGCGGCTTCCTCACCCTCCTCTTCCTCCGCTTCCAAAGAAGCGCCGTCCGGCTGCGCTGTCTCAGTGTCAGCGCCCGCCCCGCCCGCTTCCGGTGCAGCATCTTGCGCGGCTGAAGAGGTTTGAACAGCAAGGCTGCGGCGGAAATACCGCTCGATCACATAATTGATCGCCCCATAAACCACCAGGATCGTGGTCAGAACGAAGTAGCTGCCCGCCATCAGAGGGATCGACACCTCGTGCTCAAGCACAAGATCGAAGGCCAGCTTGAGCCAGCCGAAAACCATGTAGACCATCAGCACCGGTGCCCAGGCGACCGCGAGGAACCGCACCAGCCACGAACAGTCTTCGGGCGGGCGGCCAGCACGGATGGCATTGGAAATTGCCCGGCCGTTGACCAGTACCATCAGCAGATTCCCCAGCGTCCCGACCAGTGCCAGAACGCCGTAGACCAGTGCATAGACGTTGTAGTTAAGACCGAAATCCCCGACCCAGGTTGCAAACAGCGTTGAGGAAATGTCGTAAGTCGCCAGCAAGGACGCCCAGATATAGAGACGCTTGGCATCCCGGTCGGAAAATACCGGGATACGGTATTGCGCCAGGAAAGGTGACAGCACCATCCGCCACAGGTCCGATACGGTCCGTGCCAGGAAGTAGGCGGTGTAGATCGCCGTGACGGTAAACTCGATGGAGGGATCGCCCGACGCACCGAAAATCAGATACGAAATCAAGGCTGCAAAGATCATCGCAAAGATCGTGGCCCCGATCCCCATCAGGAAGCGGAAGACCAGAAAAGGCATCTTTTCCTGATAACCTTCGGGAGTTTCCCGGATCCGAGCGACCACAAACCCTTTCGCGAAACGCTTGCCGTAGATTTCCACAGACAGCCAGCGCCCGATAAGCAGGAACAGGACACTCCAGCCCAGCACCTCGACGTAGGTCATGATGCGCCCGTCCGGACTGGTCTGGCGCAGGATGTATTGCATCTCAAAGACTGAATACGGCAGCGCCTCCAGCCGACTGTTCAGTTCTGCCCGGAAGGCTGCGACCCTGGACTGGGCCTTCATCAGCGCTGACGGCTGCTCCATTGCGCCGGAGGCGGACGGGCCTTCCTGCCGCCCTGTCTCCGGCGGCGCATTCAGCAACCGGCCGCTGCTGTCGACAACCAGCACGCTGACACCGCTTTCGGCGGCTTGCTCAATAGCCTGGGAGAGCGCCTCCGCGCCGCTTGCGTCACTTTCCTGCGCACTGGCGTGAGCCGTCAGCCCGAAGCCCAGCAGCAGACAGAAGAGAATCCGAAACAGTGAGTGCAGCATGTCGGGCTATCCTTATGGAAACTTGAGCCAAATTAACCACCTGCCGGGGCGTTGCGCAAATAGCGCGCGCGCAATTTACTGTGCACCTTGCAACAGGGCCGCATGATTGCATGCGCAAGGGGTCCAAGTTATACAAATTCAGATATCAGCCCTTCGGGCGGAAACCCGTGATGCTGCGGCCTGCCTGCAACCAGTCAGGACCGGAAGCGGCGAAAGCAAATACTGACCGTGCCCCTGCCGCCTACGGACAACGGGCACGCAAACTGAGGCGGAAGATGGCGGAGCATAGCAGCACGCGCCCGGAGACGAGCGGCAGCGCAGGCTGGCCTGCTTCTGGTGCCGCCGCGGCCTGCTTGCAGCCAGGCACAGGCCGGAAATCCAACCAGGCGATCCAATGACGGACACAGGCATCACCCACCGCACAGCGGAAACCGCCAGACGCGGTCCCCGGATCATGTTCTACAGCCATGACACCTTCGGGCTGGGGCACTTGCGCCGGTCGCGGGCGCTGGCTGGGGCAATCACGGCTGACAATCCCGATGCTTCTGCGCTGATCCTAACAGGCTCCCCCGTGGCTGGCAGGTTCTCCTTCCCGTCCCGGGTTGACCATGTGCGTCTGCCCGGCGTTATCAAACGGTCGGACGGTTCCTATGCCTCGCGCACGATGGGGATGAGCATAGAGGAAACCGCAGACCTGCGCGCGGCCCTGATCCGCTCAACCGTTGAGCAGTATGACCCTGACGTTCTCATCGCTGACAAGGAACCCACCGGCTTTCGCGGCGAGCTGATGCCAGCGCTTGATCTTCTGAAGTCGCGTGGACGATGCAAGACAGTGCTGGGCTTGCGCGACGTGCTGGATGACCCGGAGGTGCTGGCAGCAGAATGGGAGCGCAAACACGCGGTCGAGGCCACCCGCGACTTCTATGACGAAATCTGGGTCTATGGGCCTCGCTCGGTTTATGACCCCACCGCCGGGCTGCCCTTCACGCCCGAGATGCAGGCCCGGATCCATTGGACCGGCTATCTGCGCCGCGACCTTGGCCAAGTGGGCGAGCCGCCTGAGCAGCCCTACCTGCTGGTTACCCCCGGCGGCGGCGGCGATGGCGAGATGATGGTGGATCTGGTGCTGTCTGCCTATGAAGCGGATCCGGACCTGTCGCCCCGAGCAGTGCTGGTTTATGGTCCGTTTCTGTCCGGCGAAACCCGTGAAGACTTTGAAGAGCGCGTTGCCCTGCTGGATGGCCGTGTCACCGCCGTTGGTTTTGAATCGCAAATCGAGACCCTGTTTGCCGGCGCCCAGGGCGTCGTCTGCATGGGCGGCTACAATACTTTCTGCGAAGTCCTTTCCTTTGACAAACCGGCAGTGATCGTGCCCCGCACCACCCCCAGGCTGGAGCAGTGGATCCGGGCCAGCCGGGCCGAAGAGATCGGCCTCACGTCCATGCTGGATGAAACCCGCGACGGATGGACTGCGCCTTCTCTGGTCAGGGCGATCAGGGCTTTGGCCACCCAGCCGCCGCCGTCTGCGGCAGGTTCCGAAGGGCTGCTCGATGGGCTCGACTACGTTACCCGCCGGGTAGCGGCGCTTTTGCAGGACGTGCGCAAAGAGGCCGCGGAATGACCTCTGCCCGTCCGCCTCTGGCAGTTGTAGTAAAAGGCTGGCCCCGGCTCTCCGAGACCTTCATCGCCCAGGAACTGGTCGCGCTGGAGGCTGCTGGCCACACTTTTGAGATCTGGTCATTGCGGCACCCAACGGACGTCAAACGGCACCCCTTGCACGCGCGGCTGCAGGCCAAGGTAAACTACCTGCCCGAATACCTTTATCAGGAACCCGAGCGGGTTTGGCGTGCACGCGCGCAGGCTCAGCAGCTTCCCGGCTACGCCGAGGCCTACCGCATCTGGCGCGCCGATCTGCGCCGCGATCTGACCCCTAACCGCATCCGCCGTTTCGGGCAGGCCTGTGTTTTGGCTGCCGAAATGCCCGCGGAGGTGCTGGGGCTTTATGCGCATTTCCTACATACCCCCTCCTCGGTGGCCCGATATGCCGCGATCATGCGTGGCCTGCCCTGGAGTTTTTCGGCGCACGCCAAGGATATCTGGACCTCACCCGGCTGGGAACTTCAGGAAAAGCTTTCCGCGGCTCATCACGGTGCGGCTTTCGGCGCCACCTGCACCGGGTTCGGGGCAAAGCACCTGCAACAGCTGGCCGACACGCCAGACCGGGTCGATCTGGTTTACCACGGTCTCGACCTGTCCCGCTTCCCCGCCCCGCCTGTGCGGCAGCAGCGTCTCGCTCAGGATCCGATACATTTCATGTCGGTTGGCCGCCTGGTCGAGAAAAAAGGCTTTGACCGGCTGATCGCTGCTCTCACGCTGCTGCCTGCGGGTCTTGACTGGCATTGGACCCATATCGGCGGCGGCGGTCTGGGAGACCTTCTGCAAGGCATGGCCGAAGATGCAGGCATTGCCCGCCGCATCACCTGGCGAGGGGCCTGCGACCAGCCGGAAGTAATCGAGGAAATGCGCTCCTCTGACCTGTTTGTGCTGCCCAGCCGGGTGGCTTCGGACGGCGACCGCGACGGGCTGCCCAACGTGCTAATGGAGGCTGCTTCGCAGCGCCTGCCCATCCTGTCGACGCCTGTGTCCGCTATTCCGGAATTCATTACCCACGGCATCCATGGCCTGCTGAGCGAGGACAGCCCCGAAGCGCTGGCCGAAACCCTGCTTTTCGCCGCCCGGCAGCCGCAGCAACTGGCCGCAATGGCCGAGGCCGCGCTTGACCGTCTTCGCATGGATTTCGGCATGGATCCCGGCATTGCCCGGCTCTCGAAGCGGCTGAGCGCAATGCTGCACGGCGGCTGACGGCCATGCAGCCGAGAGCCGGAATGCGGGTTGCCTTCTACGCGCCGATGAAGCCGCCGCATCACCCGGTGCCCTCCGGCGATCGCGAAATTGCCCGCAACCTGATGGACCTGCTCCGCACGAGCGGGACCGGTGTGCAACTGGTTTCCGATCTCAGAATTTATGACAAACGCGGCGACCCGGCCTTGCAAACCGCACTGCGCAAGGCGGCTGATGCAGAGGCCGCCCGGCTGATCGCGCAGATGCCGGACGCGGACCTCTGGGTCACCTACCACAATTACTACAAAGCTCCGGATCTGATAGGCCCTGCCGTGGCCTTGGCCCGGGGCATCCCCTATGTGCAGATTGAATCCACCCGCGCCAAGAAGCGGCTGGCTGGGCCTTGGGGAGAGTTCGCAAAAGCGGCACACGCCGCCGCCGACCACGCGTCTGCGATATTTTACTTCACCCGGCATGACCGCTTTGCGCTGCAGCGTGACCGCTTCGGCAACCAGAAGATAGCCCACCTGCCACCCTTCCTCACGCTTGAGGATTTGCCTGCCGCATCCACCCTGGACGGCCCGATGCTGACCGCAGGCATGATGCGCGCGGGCGACAAATTCACGTCTTACAGCATCATCGCGGATACGCTTGCCCTGCTGCCCGGCGATTGGCGCCTCGAAATCGCCGGAGACGGTCCGGCCCGTGCCGACGTTGAGACGCTGATGGCGCCATTCGGTGACAAGGTCCGCTTCCTAGGCCAGCTGACGCGCGAGGAACTGGCTGCGGCCTATGCCAAAGCCAGCCTGTTCCTGTGGCCCGGCGTGAATGAAGCCTTTGGCATGGTCTACCTGGAAGCACAGGCCCACGGCCTGCCGATTGCGGCTCAGGACCGCCCCGGCGTTCGGGACGTTCTGCTGCCCCGGCCGTACCCGGCACCGGAAGATGGCGCACAGGCGCTTGCATCCTTTGCCAGTCGCCTGCTTGCAAACCGATCGCTCCGCGCCAAAACTGCCCGGGATGCCCGGGACTTCATATCGAACCAACACCTCGCCCCGGCCGCTGCCCGGCAGTTCTGGGAAACCGTTTTGCCGCTGATGGAGCCATCCGCATGATCCGCCTAGCCCTTTTGCGCCACGGGCATACCGCTTGGAACCGCGCCGGCCGCATCCAGGGCCGCAGCGACATCCCCCTGGACGACCAGGCCCGGGTGGAGCTTGGCGGTTGCTTCCTGCCCGCGGACTGGCAACAGGCGGAACTTTGGTCCAGTCCGTTAATGCGTGCGGTGGAAACTGCGGAACTGGTCGCTGACCGCGCGCCGCGAGCGGCACCCGAACTCATCGAGATGAACTGGGGCGCGTGGGAAGGACTGCACGGGCTGGACCTGAAAGCAGACCCCGGCAGCGGTTTCCGCGATATCGAAGAGTGGGGATGGGACTACCGCCCGCCCGGCGGCGAGACCCCTGCTGAGGTCTGGTCCCGCATTGAACTCTGGCTGGCCAGTTTGGAGCGGGACGCAGTGGCGGTTTGCCATATCGGCATCATGCGTATGATCCTGGCCCGCGCCTTTGGCTGGGGCTTCAACGGCCCCGCTCCCTTCCGCATCAAGCGCAACCGACTGTTTGTCGTCGAAGTTGACGGGCTAGACCTAACTCCATGGGCGGAGCCGGTCCGGTTGCTCCGCAGGGGTCCCTCATGAAGGTTATGATCGCCGTTACCCACCTGCTTGGCACCGGCCATCTGTCCCGCGCTCTGACGCTGGCGAGGGGCTTTATTAAGGCTGGTCACACCGTGCAGGTCGCATCCGGCGGTTTTCCGGCGCCGCAGCTCCATGCAGACGGGATCGGCCTGCTGCAGTTGCCCCCGCTGCGCTCCGACGGGGTAGACTTCACCCGGCTGCTGGCAGAGGACGGCTCCCTGGCGGGAGAAGCCTATCTGGCCCGACGTCAGACCGCCCTATGCCAAGCTCTTGAGGATATGCAGCCAGACGTGCTGATCACCGAGCTCTACCCGTTCGGCCGCCGCTCCCTGCGCAAGGAGTTTCTGACACTGCTGCAAACGGCCCATGCGCTGCCCCGGCGGCCGGTGATCCTGTCCTCCATCCGCGACATCCTCGCGCCGCCGTCCAAACCGGAGAAGGCTGAGAAGGCCGATGCAGTCATCGCTGGGTACTATGACGCGGTGCTGGTGCACTCCGACCCCGCCGCCACCCGGCTTGAGGCCAGCTGGCCAGTCTCAGAATTGCTTGCGGGAAAGCTGCGCTACACCGGCTATGTTGCACCGCCGGCGGCAGGCCCCCACCCGCATCAGGCAGGCAGCGGAGAAGTCCTGGTCAGCGCAGGCGGCGGCAGTGTCGGCACACCGCTTTATCAATGCGCACTGGACGCAGCCAGGCTGATGCCGGGTACCCCCTGGCGGCTTCTGGTCGGCGGTACGGATGCCAAAGCGCGGATTGCAGACTTTTCCAAGACTGGCTCTCCCGCGCTGCTGGAGCCTGCCCGCAAAGACTTCCGCCAGATGCTCTCGCACGCCGCGGCCTCCATCAGCATGTGCGGCTACAATACCGCGCTGGACCTGTTGCAAGCAGGGACGCCCTCGGTTCTGATCCCTTTTGACGCCGGAAACGAGAAAGAACAGGGGCTTCGCGCCGCCAGTCTCGCCCCTCTGAACGGCATCGAAGTGGTCAGAACTGCCGACCTGACCCCCGAAACGCTATGCGCTGCGGTCAAAGCGGTTTTGCGTGCACCGCCGCGGGTTGCAGGCGGTTTCAGGTTTGACGGCGCCTCCCGGAGTGTGGAGATTGCCGCAGAACTTGCGGGAGGGCGGGGATGACACCAGACTGGAGCGCGCTGGACAGGGAGTTGGCCCATTGGCAGAAGGGAAACCTGACCCTGCCGTTGTGGTGGCGGGACGACGACGCTATGTCCCAGTCCGCCGAATTGGAGCGATTGGCAGACCTCTCAGCGAAGCTTGACCTGCCGGTGCACCTGGCCGTGATCCCGCAGGGCGCTACCGCCGATCTGGCCCGTTTTGCCGCCGACAATCCGCAGTTGATCCCCGTGGTCCATGGCTGGGCGCATCAGAACCACGCCCCGGCAGGGGAAAAAAAGGCAGAGTTCGGTGCGCACCGCCCGCTGGAGGAGTTGCTGGAAGACGCTGAACATGGCTTGACCGCCTTGAAAAAGCTGTTCGGCAGCAGCCTTCGGCCGATGTTCGTGCCGCCCTGGAACCGGATCTCGCCGGAAATGCTGACCTGGCTGGCCGGTGCCGGCTTCACTGCAGTTTCCACATTTGCCCCGCGCAAGGCGGCCAAGCCTGCCTCCGGCCTGCTGCGCGTGAACACCCATCTGGACCCGATAGACTGGAAGGGCGGCCACAGCCTGCTGCCTCCGGAACAGCTGATCGCACAAGTTGCGCGCCAGCTGCGCGACCGTCGCCTGGGCGAGGCGGACAACGCTGAGCCCTACGGGCTGCTGACCCACCATCTGGTGCATGACGAGGCAATCTGGTCCTTCATCAGTGCGCTGGCCAAACGCTTGCTGGATGGCCCGGGTGAAGCTTGGATTTATGATGAAAGGATGTCCTGAATGAGCCGCCTCGACTCCATGCTGCGCCGCTTGACTGCTCAGCGCGACGGGCTGAACTGGGCCGCAGAACAGATCAGCACGATGGACGGTGATGTTCTGGACATGGGGCTTGGCAACGGGCGCACCTACGACCACCTGCGCGAAGTCCTGGCAGACCGCCGGATCTGGGTGATCGACCGGGTTCTGCAATGCCACCCCGCTTGCGTGCCGCCGGAGCAGGACTTCCTGCAAGGCGAAGCCCAGCCGATGCTTGAAAAGCTGGCCGCGGAAGGCCACAGGATCGCCCTGGCCCATTATGATTTCGGCTTTGGAGTCAAGGAAAGGGACGTTGCAGAAGCGGCTGCTCTCTCCCCCGCTATTGCCCAGGTTATGGCTCCTGGCGGCATCATTGTGTCCGGCCAGCCGCTGGCCGGGTTCGAGGAACTGGACGGCCCCGCGGGCATACCCCTGGGACGCTACATGTTCTACCGGGCCGGCTGATCCCGGACCCGCCCGGCCCCTGCGGCCGGGCAGTGCACGCTTGGACTGCAAGACAGCGGGCGCCTTTCACCCAGACCTCGCTGTCAGGCCACCCGCACCCCGCGCGACCAGACCCCTCGCAAAGCGGGCGTGCCTGCCTTGATGCCAAAGCGGATCAGGTCGGCGCGTTTGCCGGTTGCCAGCCGCCCCCGGTCATGCAGCCCTACCGCATCGGCCGGGGCATGAGTCACGGTGCCCAGCCCCCGCGCCATGTCGCCCCACAGCCTGCCGAGCTTGACCGCGGCCATCAACAGTGCCGCCGGGACGTAATCTGACGACAGGATATCCAGCAGTTCCAGGTCCGCCAGTTCCTGCGCCGCCACATTGCCGGAGTGCGAGCCGCCGCGGATCAGGTTGGGCGCACCCATCATCACCTTGATGCCGTGGGAGTGGCAGGCCCTTGCGGCCTCCACGGTCGTCGGGAATTCCGCCAGGCGAATGCCGTGGCCTGCGGAAACTGCTACCTGCCCCGCGGTCGTATCATCATGGCTCGCCAGGACCGCGCCGAACCGCTTCGCAGCCTTTACCGCCTCCGCCTCATGCAGATCTCCATAGGCCTCCCGCAGCTCCCTCAGGTGCGAGATATGCGCCTGGAAACCAGAATCATCAAACCCGTGCTTGCCTTTCACATAAGCTTCCAGCTTTGAGATGTCGCGAAACTGCCGCTGCCCCGGTGTGTGGTCCATCAGGGAGACCAGCCCGACCCGGTCTGCCTCTCCAAAGGCGTCAAGTTCCGCGACCAGTGAGTCTGAACAGACTTCCGCCCGTAAATGCAGGAAGTGAGAAATTTTCAAAGCCTCTGCAGCCTGAAGTTCCAGCAGTTCGCCGGCCAGCCTGCGGGCATACGCGCCATACCGGCTTTCTTTACGGCTGATCGAGCCGACGCGCATGGCATCAAACACGGTGGTGATCCCGGTTCCGGCCAGTTCGGCGTCATGCGCGATTATGGCGCTGGCATGAGGCCAATCGACCCTGGGGCGCGGCTGGATGTGGCGTTCCAGATTGTCGGTGTGCAGCTCCACCAGCCCCGGGCAGACATAATCTCCGCCGCAATCCACCGCGCCTGCCGGAACGGTGCCGCCATCTGCGATGTCTGCAATCGCGCCGCCCGCGATCTTCACACTGCCGCTCCGGGTCTCGCCCGGCAGCACCAGCGTGGCATTGGCAAGGATCAATTCATCTGTCATCTGAACTTCACATCTTTCAAGCTATGGAAGGCCACACCTAGGAGGCCAATGTGACATTCACGCGATACGCGATCTATTATGCCCCCCCCGCCGATGAGGCCTGGAGCTGCTTCGGCGCCAGCTGGCTGGGTTGGGACCTGGAGACGGGGCGCAGCTTGCCCCACCCTGACATTGCGGAGCTGGATGTCGCGGCAATCACCGCCGTGCCGCGCAAATACGGGCTGCACGCGACGCTGAAGCCGCCGATGCGCCTTGCCGAAGGGCAGACCCAGGCCGCGCTGGAGGCTGCCTGCGCAGAGCTGGCCGCGGCGCAGAAGCCTGTTGTTCTGGAAGGCCTTCACCTGGCCCGTCTCGGCCGCTTTCTGGCTTTGCGCCCCACTGGAGACGAAACCGCCCTGAACGCGCTTGCCGCAGCCTGCGTGACAGAGCTCGACAGGTTCCGCGCACCCGCGTCCGAAGCTGAGCTGGATCGCCGCCGGACCGCCGGGCTGACGCCACCGCAGGATCACAACCTCAGCCGTTGGGGCTACCCCTACGTGCTCGAGCAGTTCCGCTTTCACATCACGCTCAGCGGCAAGCTGCCCAAGCCGGAATTGCCTGCGGTTGAAGACGCGCTCAGCACGCATCTGATGCCGCTGCTGCCTGCGCCACTTGTAATCCGGGACCTGGCGCTGATGGGAGAGGCGCCGGATGGAAACTTCCACCTGATCCACCGCTACGCCCTCTCAGGCTGAAGCGCGGTCAGCGCGTCGTTCACTGCTGCGCTAAGCGCCCCGCTGTTGTCAATTTGGTGGACACGGGCCAGTCCCTCCGGCAGCGGGTTTCCGGCCCGTTCGAGACGGCGCCGGACACCTTCGGTGTTCTCCCGGCCCCGGGCCGCAAGCCGTTCCGCCAGAACGTCCGGCCGCGCGGTGACCGACAGGACGATGAGATCCTCGAAAACCTCTTGCGCTTGCAGCAGCACGGCACGCGAAAGGTTCACCAGCACGCCGGCAGATCCATGCCGCAGCGTGTCGATGTCTTGCGGAATACCGTAGTGAAGCCCATGCGCCTGCCAGTGCAGGGCAAAGACACCAGTCTCGGCCAGGGCGGAAAACTCGGCCTCAGTGACGGCCTGATAGTTCTCACCGCCAGCTTCTGGGGCACGGGTAATCACACGGCGCATCAGCCGCAGCTGCGGGCAGCATACCGCCAGCGCCGACATCAGGCTGTCCTTGCCGACCCCGGAAGGCCCGACCACGGCAATAACCGGCCCTTTCACAGGTGCCGCACTCATGCCGCGGCTCCGCGAGAGAAGCTGGAGACATCCACAAACCGGTCGCAGACTCGTTCGCGCGCCGCTGCGTCGTGGAAAATCCCGATGATCGCGGCCCCGCGCGCCTTGGCGTCTTCGATCAGTTCCAGAACTGTTGCGCGGTTCTGGGCATCCAGGCTCGCCGTCGGCTCGTCCAGCAGCATCGCAGGATAGGCATAGGCAAAGCCGCGGGCAATATTCACCCGCTGCTGCTCACCGCCTGAAAATGTCGTCGGGCTGAGGCTCCACAGACGTTCGGGGATATTGAGCCGCGCCAGCAGAGAGGCCGCCTTGTCGCGCGCGGCTTCCGCCGGCGTGCCGGCAGCAAGCAGCGGCTCGGCCACCACGTCCAGCGCCGACACCCTTGGAACCACCCGCAGGAACTGGCTGACATAGCCCAGCGTTTCGCGGCGCAGCGCCAGAATTTCGCGCGGCTCTGCCTTGGCGACATCGATGCCGCCAACCACCACGCTGCCGGAAGCCGCCAGATAGTTGCCGTAGATCACCCGCATCAGGGTGGACTTGCCAGCCCCCGAATCCCCGGTCAGACCAACACACTCGCCAGGTTTCACACTTAGCGAGGCGTTTTCCATCACCGGTATCACCGCACTGCCCTGGTTGTGCAGGGTGAAGCTCTTGCTCACACCGTTCAGTTCAATCATCGCCTTGCCCTCAGACTTGCAGCACGCTGGAAACCAGCAGCTGTGTGTAGGCGTGCTGGGGATCGTCCAGCACTTGATCCGTCAGTCCGGTTTCAACCACATGGCCGTCCTTCATCACCATCAGCCGGTCGGCCAGCAACCGCACTACCGCCAGGTCGTGGGTCACAATGATCGCGCTCAGCCCCATTTCCCGCACCAGCCCGCGCAGCAGGTCCAGCAGCTTGGCCTGAACAGACACGTCCAGACCTCCGGTGGGTTCATCCATGAACACCAGCCGCGGGCCGGTCACCAGGTTGCGGGCAATCTGCAGCCGCTGCTGCATGCCGCCGGAAAAGGCCGAGGGGCGGTCATCAATCCGGCATTCGCTGATCTCGACCCGGCCCAGCCAATCAGCGGCACGCTCGCGGATCGAACCATAGTGGCGATCGCCCACGGCCATCAGCCGTTCCCCGATATTGCCGCCCGCGCTGACGGACATCCGCAATCCGTCGCGGGCGTGCTGATGCACGAAGGCCCAGTCAGTGCGGCTCAGCATCCGCCGTTCGGGTTCTGACATGGTGACGGTATCCACCGGCCCCTCCGCGCGGGTGTCAAAGATCACTTCGCCCCGGTCCGGGACCAGATGGCCCGCAAGGCTGTTCAACAGGGTCGACTTTCCGGAACCGCTCTCGCCGACGATCCCCATGACTTCGCCGGGGTACAGATCAAAGCTCACATCGGAGCAGCCGATCCGCGCGCCATAAAGTTTGCTGACATTCCTCACTTGCAGCAGCGGGACTGCCAGGTTGCCGTCATCTCGGGTCATAGGAAAACTCCAGCCGGGTGCCGCCCGGTTCCAGGATCATGAAATGCTTCTTGGGGCCGCTGCCGGACAGCTCCGGCGCAAATTCGACTGTCACTCCGGGCCAGGCTTTTATCTGTTGAAACAACCGCAAAAGCGCGTTCTCGTCCGCGACCTTCAGCGCGGTATGGTGCAGGCCTATGTTGGCCTTGCGGTCAAAGCCTGCTCCTTCTTCCACCCGTTGCCAGAGCGTGATCTTAGCGTGCCCGTTGGTCACGTAGACAGAGGGGTATTCCGGATTGCCGCCGAATTTCTCCCACCCTAGGCAGCCTATGAAAAAGCCAAGGCTGGCCTCCAGATCTCCAACGGTCAGACCCAGGTGATCGATGCCCAATACTTCCGTGCTCATGCTGCCAGTTCTCCCATTCGGCCGATGTGGCCGGCATCGCGCCGCAAGCGGCAATAATCAGTGTCCGAACAAACAAACATCCGGTTGCCCGCATCATCCAGGATCACCTCATCCAGATAGCTGTCCTCTGCCCCGCACAAGTCGCAGGGATGATCCGCCTTGCTGGCCTCAAACGGGTAATCCTCGAAATCCAGAGAAACCACTTTGGTATAGGGCGGAAGTGCATAGATGCGCTGCTCCCGGCCTGCGCCGAACAGCTGGATGGCCGCCATCTCCATCTTGGGGTTGTCGAATTTCGGGATCGGCGACGGATCCATCACATAGCGCCCCTCCACCTTCACCGGGTAGGCATAGGCGGTGGCAATCGCACCGTGCTGCGAAATGTCCTCGTAAAGCTTCACATGCATCAGCCCGTATTCCTGCAGCGCATGCATCTTGCGGGTTTCGGTCTCCCGCGGCTCCAGAAAGCGCAGCGGCTCCGGGATCGGCACCTGATAGACCAGGATCTGGTCCTCCGATAAGGCCGCCTCCGGGATCCGGTGGCGTGTCTGGATGACGCTGGCCTTCTCCGTTACCTCAGTGGTCGATACCCCCGCGGTCTTTTCAAAGAACTTGCGGATGGAGACCGCATTGGTGGTATCGTCTGCGCCCTGATCGATCACTTTCAGCGTGTCATCCGGGGTCAGTGTTGCGGCAGAGACCTGCACGCCACCAGTACCCCAGCCATAGGGCATCGGCATCTCGCGGCTGGCAAAGGGCACCTGATAGCCGGGCACTGCGAGGCCCTTGAGGATCGCCCGGCGGATCATCCGCTTGGTCTGTTCGTCCAGATAGGCGAAGTTGTAGTCACTCATCGGGTCAGCTCCGGTTCAGTCTGAGCAGCACCGCCCCGGCGAGGGTCAGCGCGGTTGAAAACACTTTCCTGAGATCCAGTTTCTCGCCTAGGAAACCGACCCCCAGCAGGAGGGCAAAGATGATCGAGGTCTCGCGCAGCGCAGTGACCAGCGCGATGGGCGCCTGCGTGAAGGCCCACACCACCAGGACATATGCCGTGAAGGAGGCACCGCCGCCGAAAACCGCCAGCCTCCACAAGGCCTGCAGCCCCCGCAGCATCTCCGGACGGGACACCCCGATGATTGCTCCGAAGGCAAGCGCATTGGCGGCAGTCAATGTGCCGAAAAAGCCAAGCGCAGTGCCGGCAACCCGTGCGCCCTGGCCGTCGACGATGGAATAGGAGGCAATGAACATACCCGTCACCAGCGCCAGTGCACCGGCTTTCATGCTGAAGGTGCCATCCTGCCTGCGCACCAGCGCAATCGACAGGATACCGGCCGATATCATCAGCAGCGCCAGCAACTCCGCCTGGCTGAAAGCAGCGCCGAGGAACATGGCAGTCCCCGCAGCCACCAAGAGCGGAGAGGCTCCACGGGCTATCGGGTAGACCTGCGTGAGATCGCCCAGCTTGTAGGACTGGATCAGGAACAGCTGATAGCCCAGATGCAGCGCAATGCCCGCCAGCAAATAGGGCCAGCACGCCCAATCCAGAGGCGGTGCGATGGGCAGCAGCAGCAGTCCTGCCGCCCCCTGCCCCAGAACAACCGCCGTCATCGAAGCTGTCTTGTCAGCACCGCCTTTGACCAGCGCATTCCAAGTTGCATGCAGGGCGGCGGCCAGCAGCACGACGGCAAATACGGTCCCGCTCATTCCGCGGCCTCCCGTGCAGCCAGCGCCTCCGCCAGTTCCTCTGCCTCCCGGCGCAGTTTGCGAACCAGTTCCAGCTCGGACTGGAAGTCCACATAGTGCGGCAGCTTGATGTGCTCCAGGAAACCGGTTGCCTGGATGTTGTCGGCGTGGCTCAGGACAAACTCCTCGTCCTGCGCCGCAGCCCCCACGTTATCCTCGCCCAGTTCCTCCCAGCGCAGCGCGCGATCCACCAGCGCCATGGCGATGGACTTGCGCTCCGACTGGCCGAAAACCAGCCCGTAGCCGCGGGTGAACTGCGGCGGCACAGTCTTGGAACCCTTGAACTGGTTCACGGTCTCGCATTCGGTCAGCTCCACCTCGCCGATTTCGATGGCAAAACCCAGTTCGGGGATTTCCATCTCCACCGGCACACACCCGATGCGCAGCTCACCGACAAAGGCGTGGTTGCGCGCATAGCCGCGCTGGGTCGAATACGCCATGCCGAGGATGAAGCCCTCATCCCCGCGCGCGAGCGACTGCAGGCGCACCGCCCTGCCCGCCGGAAAAGACATCGGTTCGCGGGTCAGATCGCCCGGCTCCGCATCCGAGAACGGCTCGCGCTCGATGATATCCTCACCCTGCAGGAATTCGGTGATATGCGGCGTGGCCTCCCGCCGCGGCTCGGCAACTGCCGCTTCGGGCACCTCGCCGTCAGCGGCCAGTTTGAAATCCAGCAGCCGGTGGGTGTAGTCGAAAGTCGGCCCCAGCACCTGCCCGCCCGGCGCATCCTTGAAGGTCGCCGAAATACGCCTGTCGCAAGCCATTTTGCCGGTCTCCACCGGCTTTGAGCAGCCGAACCGCGGCAGGGTGGTTCGATAAGCGCGAATGAGGAAGATCGCCTCGATCAGATCGCCGCGCGACTGCTTGATGGCCAGCGCAGCGAGGTCCGGGTCATAGAGCGACCCCTCCGCCATCACCCGGTTCACAGCCAGGCTCAGCTGCTCGCGGATCTGGGCGAGGCTCAGCTCTGACACCTCCTTGCTGCCGCGGCGCTCCTCGGCAAGCCAGGCATGGGCATTTTCAATGGCGCGCTCGCCGCCTTTGACTGCAACATACATGCGCTTATGCCTCCGCCGTGACCTGGGTTGACCGCGGCAGCGCAGCGACCTGCGCCCCCGCGGTGAAGAAAAAATCCACACCCAGCGGGTACAGCACTGCGTTGTTCCGGAAGGCAGAAATTTCGGGCAGCTGCATTTGGGCGGTGCCCTTAATTCCCGGTCCCTTCAGCACCGCATTCGGCGGGCCGAAGCCAGGCACCTCGACAATCAGTGTTGCGGAACGGTCGGGATATTCGGCGGTCCCGGCGCGGAACCGGGCCAGCGGCAGCAGCGCGTCCCAAGTGCCCAGAGCAAAGTCGGCCTGCCCGGCCTCAACAACCGGAGCGCCGGTGTGAAACGTCAGCCAGCCGCGCAACGCGTCGCTGTCCAAGCCTGGAGCCAGATAGACGCCAGTTTCCGGATCACACAACGTCAGCAGCAGGGTGCCCGCAGCCACCGACACCCCCGCAGGCGGAATGGCGCCGGAGATGTTCTGGATCTGGCCCGGGCGCGCCATTGCATTCATTGCCGCGCGAAAGGCGTGCGCAGCCGTCACCGGGGGATTGCTGAAACCGCCTGCATAGACGGCAGTGCAAGTTTGCAGGCTCATCAGCCCTCTCCCCGCACCATGGTAAAAAACTCGACCTTGGTTGCCGCTGCCTTGGCCGCGCGCGTGTCTTTTTGCGCCTGCCGTTCTTCAGCCAGCGGCGCCAGAACCGCGGCATGCAGGGCCTCCGCGGCACCGGTCTGCATCAGCGCATCAACCTTGGCCGCGATTTCGGCCTTGGCCTTGCTGCGGCCCTGAATATAGCCGTGGCCGACAGTGCCATCGGTCAGCGCCAGCGCGCAGCGGGTGACAGTCATTTCACCCAGATTGAAGGAAGCCCCGGTGCCGCCCATGCGGCCGCGCACCATGACGCCGCCCGCCTCAGGGGCACGCAGGAATTCGCAAGCAGGGTCCGCCCCGAAGCCGTGCCACAGTTCAGTCAGCCGGGCCTCGTCAGCGGAGGCCAGCAGGCTCATCCAGCCTTTGCGGTCCTCTGCGAAAAAAGTGGTGTTCATCTGTCTAAGCCTCTTGGCCATGTTGTCTATTAACTCTATACAACTAGACAAATACTAACCGAGTCGCGCTTAACGGCGCAATCGAAGAGTTGTGAAAGTTCCGTGACATGGCCCGCACCCCTGTTTGGAAATCCATCGCCATTGCCCTGACCGACGACATTGCGCAGGGCCGTTATGAGACCGGCGGCAAGCTGCCTGCCGAGGCGCAGCTTGCAACCCGGTTCGGCGTGAACCGCCATACGGTTCGCCGGGCGCTGGCGGAGATGAGCGAACAGGGCCTGGTGCATTCCCGCCGCGGCGCTGGTGTGTTCGTGGCGGCAAAGCCGACCGATTACCCGATCGGCAGGCGGGTGCGGTTCCACCAGAACCTGACACGCGAGGGCCGCAGCCCTGCCAAGCAGATCCTAACGCTGGAAACCCGCGCGGCATCTGCCCGCGAGGCCAAGGCGCTGCAACTGGACCCGGGCGCCGAGGTGCATGTCTATGACGGATTGTCACTGGCGGACGGTCAGCCCATTGCCCTGTTCCAAAGCATCTTTCCCGCAGACCGCTTTCCCGGCATTTTCGAAGCCCTTCAGGAGCAGCGTTCGGTCACCGCAGCGCTGCAGAAATTCGGGGTTGAGGATTACACCCGGATCGAGACCCGGATCACCGCCAAGCTTGCCACGGCCACCCAGGCGCTGCACCTCAGGATCGCCGAAGGCAGCCCGATCCTGCGCACAACAGGCGTCAATGCGGATCCGCAGGGGCGGCCTGTCGAGTTCGGCCGCACCTGGTTTGCCGGCGACCGGGTGACGCTTACGGTAGGCGGCGAAAGCTGAGGGCGCTTTCCATCAGCACCAAGAAAAGCCCCCGCCAAAGGCAGGGGCTCCGTTTATCCAGATCAGATCAAGTCACTGCTGGGCGTTAAAGACGAACAGCGTTTCCCCATTGATCTGGTAGCCGTTGATCAGCTCCCTGGCCTTGTCCGAGACCAGCCATTCCTCCAGTTGCATTGCCAGGCCATTCTTCACATGGCCATGCTTCGCCGGGTTCACCGGGATATAGGCGTACTGGTTGAACAGCACCGGGTCACCGGCGAACAGCAGGCTCAGCCCCGCCTTGTTGCCGAAATTCAGCCAGCTGGCGCGGTCCGACATGATATAGGCGTCCATGCCTGCAGCGGTGTTCAGCGCTGCCCCCATGCCAGCGCCAACAGCACGATACCACTCACCGAAACCTTCGGGCTCCAGCCCTGCGGCCTTCCAGAGGCTCAGCTCCTTCTTGTGCGTGCCGCTGTCGTCGCCGCGGCTGACAAAAGCCGCCTCCGTCCCGGCAATCCTTTGCAAAGCACCGGCTGCATTTTCGGCGCCAGTGATCCCTGCTGCATCGCCTTCAGGCCCGATGAAAACAAAATCATTGTACATGATCTCGCGGCGGTGGGTGCCGTTGCCGCCCTTCAGGAATTTCTCCTCGGCCTTCTTTGAATGCACCAGAATCGCGTCGACGTCGCCCGCCTCCCCCAGGCGGATCGCCTGGCCGGTGCCGACGACCAGCAGCTGCACATCCAGCCCCAGGTCCTTCTTGATCTCCGGCAGAAGGATCTCAGCCAGCCCGGAATTGTGGAAAGAGGTGGTCACCGCCATCTTCATCTCTTCCGCCAGCGCCGCCGCAGCCCAGACCAAAGAGGCAACGGCGCCCAAAATCAGACGTTTCATTCGACAATATCTCCATTCAGAAATGCGCGCGCATGCGCTGTTTCAGGCCCGGCGAAAAACTCTGCTGCCGGGCTGAATTCGTGGATGCGGCCCTGCAAGACAAAAATCACTTCATCCGCCAGCCGCCGGGCTTGGCCCATGTTATGGGTGGACATGATCAGCCGGGTGCCGCTGCCGGCGGCATGTGCCAGAATTTCCTCGATCTCGCGCGTGGCCCTGCCGTCCAGCGCCGCACAGGGCTCATCCAGAAACAGCACTTGTGGCTCACGAACCAGTGCACGGGCCAGCGCCAGCTTCTGCCGTTCTCCGCCTGACAGCATGGTGGCTTGACGTTCCAGAATTTCACCCAAGCCGACACGGGCCGCCCAATCTGCAGCCCGCGAGCGGGCCTGGCGGCGGCTCAAGCCCGTCAGCCGCAGCGGATAAGCGATGTTGTCGATTACCGAACGCCGCATCATCACCGGTGTCTGGAACACAAAGGCCTGATGCTTCTGCGCCTCCTCCAGCGGGCAGGCCCAGTCCAGGCTGCCGCCATTCATCCGCACGATACCATGCAGCATCTTCAGCAGCGTGGTCTTGCCCGCCCCATTCGGACCAATGATGATCGAGGTGCCCTGCCCGCCCAGCGTCAGGTCGACCGGGCCGACCAGCACCTTGCCGCGGCGGCGCACCTGGGCGCCTGTGGCCTTCAGCGGGAACATCTGCATCACCAGCGCCCTTCACTCTCAGTGCGGCCCAGCCAGTGGATCGCCAGGTTGACCGCAATCGCCAGCGCAATCAGCACGAAGCCCAGGCCCAGCGCCATTGCAAACTCGCCCTTACCGGTTTCCAGCGCAATCGCCGTGGTCAGCACCCGCGTTGCGTGGTCAATATTGCCGCCGACCACCATGATCGCGCCCACTTCGCCGATCGCGCGGCCAAAGCCTGCCAGGGCCGCGGTCAGCAGCGCCCGGCGCCCGTCCCACAACAGCGCCTGGATGCGCTGGAACTGGGTAGCGTTCATCGAAATCAGCAGGTCGTGGTAGTCGCTCCACAGCTCGCGCAAGCTCTGATGCGCAACCGAGGCCACCAATGGCACTACGATAATCACCTGCGCAATGATCATCGCCGTTGGCGTAAACAGCAGCCCAAAGACCCCGAATGGCCCGGCGCGGGACAGGAACACATAGACCACCAGCCCAACCACAACAGGCGGTAGGCCCATCAACGCGTTCAACACCGCAATCGTGGCGCGCCGCATCCGGAACCTGCGCACCGCCAGAAAGGCTGCCAGCGGCAGCGCAATGGCGCAGGCTATCACCAGCGCGGTCAATGTGACCCGCAAGGAACGCAAGGTTATCTCCACCAGATCCGCGTCCAGCGTCACCAACAGCCAAAAGGCCTGGCTCAGTCCTGCCCACAGATCATTCATTGCGTCCGGTCACTCTCCCAGGGGCCACATACCAGCCCGGTCTAACATGGCTTTGCGCGGCTCCAAATCACAGGAGAGGACGCCGGGACAGCCAAAAACGGCAAACCGGCTGGAAAATCATGCTGCCAATACCCATCTGAGAAACAACGGCTTCCCCGAGATGCCGCCTGTTAGCGCCAAATCACCGCATTTGGCTCCGTTTCCGCTCACACGCGCTTGCGCGGATGATATGAACATGAAACAACCCCCGCCCAAAGTGTCACCCCTGACGCAACCTTGAGGATACGCCATGTTCGACCTGCAATCCATGCGGGATCAGCTCGCCAACCATTACGATCTGGCCCCCAACCCGGCCTTGGCCGAACAGATGGCAGATGTCTACGCCCGCATGGACCGCGTGGTGAACCCAATCGAATGGGCCACTCATGCACCTTATGTTGCGGCGATTCTTGAGCTGAAGAAACAACGCAACGCGGTGATTCTGGCACATAACTACATGACGCCCGAAATCTATCACGGCATCTCGGACGTGGTCGGTGACAGCCTTCAATTGGCAATCGAAGCGACCCGGGTCGAGGCTGACGTGATCGTGCAATGCGGTGTGCATTTCATGGCCGAGACCTCCAAGATCCTCAGCCCGGACAAGACCGTGCTGATCCCGGATATGGAGGCAGGCTGCTCGCTGGCAGAAAGCATCACCGCCGAAGGTGTCGCGGAAATGCGCCGCCGCTATCCGGGTGCGCCGGTGGTCACCTATGTGAACACCACTGCCGAGGTGAAAGCCGCCTCGGACATCTGCTGCACCTCCTCCAACGCTGCGCAGATCGTTGCGGCGATGGAAGAAGACACCATCATCATGACGCCGGACCAGTACCTGGCCCAGAACATTGCCCAGCAGGTTCCGGAAAAGAACATCGTCTGGTGGGAGGGCTCCTGCATTGTGCATGAGCAGTACACCGCCAAGGACCTGCGCGACTTCCGTGAATGGAACCCGGGCACACGGCTGATCGCCCACCCGGAATGCCCGCCGGATGTGGTGGCAGAGGCAGATTTCTCCGGCTCCACCAGCGGCATCGTCAAATACGTGACCGACGAGAAGCCGGAAAAGGCGCTGCTGATCACCGAATGCTCGATGGCCTCGAATATTGCTGACCAGCTGCCCGAAGTTGAGTTTGTCGGCCCCTGCAACATGTGCCCCTACATGAAGAAGATCACCCTGGAGAAAGTCCTGTGGTCGCTGCACACCTTGACCGAGCCGGTCGAGGTGGACCCTGAAGTCGCCGAAAAGGCCCGCGTCGCAGTTCAGCGTATGATCGACCTTTCACAAAAGCTGGGCATCTGATCCGTGATCGAAACCGGCCGTATCGTCATTGCCGGCGCAGGTCTTGGTGCGCTTTATGCCGCGCTTGAGCTGGCACCGCGGCCGGTTCTGGTGATCTCTCCTGAACGGCTGGGCGAAGGCGCAAGCTCAGCCTGGGCCCAGGGCGGTGTCGCAGCTGCCATGGCCAATCATGACACGCCCGAGGCGCATGCCGCCGACACCTTGCAGGCAGGGGCCGGCACCGTCGATCCGGAGGTCGCCGCAATGGTGACCCGGGTTGCGCGCGAGCACATCCTCGACCTGACCGAACTCGGCACACCCTTCGACCGCGACGCGAAGGGAAACTACGTGATGAGCCGCGAGGCCGCCCACTCCGCCGCCCGCGTGGTGCGGGTGAAGGGTGACCAGGCCGGCGATCAGATCATGCAGACGCTGATTGCCGCCGTTCGCGCAGCCCCGTCTGTGCAAGTTCTGGAAAACTCCCAGGCTGTGCGGCTCGAGACTGAGGACGCAACTGTCACCGGCATCTGGATCACCCGCGCCGACGCGCCCTCTGCCCCGGTGCTGATCAAGGCGCCCGGCGTGCTGCTGGCCGGCGGCGGCTCCGGCGGGCTTTTTGCCCATACCACTAACCCGCCCCGCATCCGCGGCCAGGTGATCGGTTTTGCCGCCCGGGCCGGCGCTTGCATTGCGGATCCGGAATTCGTGCAATTCCACCCTACCGCCTTTGACATCGGCGAGGACCCGGCACCGCTGGCAACCGAAGCCCTGCGCGGTGAAGGTGCGGTGCTGATCAACTCAGACGGCGAACGCTTCATGGTTGAGGCGCACCCGGATGCCGAACTGGCCCCGCGCGACATCGTCGCCCGCGCCATCTTTGCCGAAACGCAGGCAGGCCGCCGCCCGATGCTCGACACCCGCGAGGCTCTTGGCGCCGAAGTGCTGACCCGCTTTCCGACAGTCGCCGAAACCTGCGCCCGCGCTGACATCAATCCGGTGCAAGAGCCGATCCCCGTCGCTGTCGCCGCCCACTACCACATGGGCGGTGTTGACGCCGACCTGCAGGGCCGCACCAGCCTTTCCAACCTCTGGGTCTGCGGCGAAGCTTCCTCAACCGGGCTGCACGGCGCCAACCGGCTGGCGTCCAACGGGCTGCTTGAGGCGCTGGTATATGCCCGCAACGCAGCACAGGACATGTCTGCGCTGGAAACCTCTGAAGGCATGGAAGTGGTCCGCCCCAGCTTCCCCGCCGGAGGCAAGGAACTCGAGGACACGGCGGTTATATCCCTGCGGGAGACGATGACCGCCCATGCCGGGGTCCGCCGCACCGCCAGCGGTCTTCGCCAAGCGCTTGCAGAGATTGCCCGCCTCGAAGCCGAACAGGCTGATGACGAGAACTTCGTCAACATGTGCGCCACCGCAACGCTGATCGCCGCAGCAGCTTTAAAGCGTAAGGAAAGCCGCGGCGGTCATTTCCGCGATGACTTCCCGGCGGCCGACCCCGCGCAGGCCCATCGCACCCGCATCACCCTGGAGGAGGCCCTGGACATCCGCGCCAAGGCCGTGAAGGAACTGACATGAGCACCCAATTCGCCACCCTTCCCGACCTGATCCTGGAACCGATGGTGCGCGCTGCGCTGATGGAGGATCTGGGACAGAACGGTGACATCACCACCCGTGCAGTGATCCCCGCTTCCGCCACCTACTCTGCCCGGCTGAACGCGCGGGAGGACGGTGTGGTCTCGGGTATGCAAATCGCCCGCATCGCCTTTCACCTGGTGGATGCCGGGCTGAAGGTGGACAC
This sequence comes from Leisingera sp. McT4-56, assembly GCF_020514995.1. Classification (NCBI taxonomy): domain Bacteria; kingdom Pseudomonadati; phylum Pseudomonadota; class Alphaproteobacteria; order Rhodobacterales; family Roseobacteraceae; genus Leisingera; species Leisingera sp. McT4-56. Next base: position 176,580 of record NZ_JAJALF010000002.1, read on the forward strand.
CCTCCTGCCTGATGGCAGCCCTTGCAAGAAGGGCGACACGCTGATGACAATCGAAGGCTCCGCGGCCTCGATCCTGTCGGGCGAACGTGTGGCGCTGAACTTTGCCGGGCGTCTGACCGGCATTGCCACCCTGACCGCAGCCTTTGCCGCAGAAACCAAAGGCACCTGCACGCGCATCACCTGCACCCGCAAGACCACCCCGGGTCTGCGCATTGCCGAAAAGCAAGCGGTGCTGCACGGCGGCGGCTACAACCACCGTTTCGGACTGTCGGACGCGATCCTGATCAAGGACAACCACATCGCGGCTGCCGGCGGAGTAAAAGCGGTGCTGGAAGCTGCCAAGGCCAGCGTCAGCCACATGATGAAAGTCGAAATAGAGGTCGATACGCTGGCCCAGCTCTCCGAAGTGATTGCCACCGGCGGCGCCGATGTGGTCCTGCTTGACAACATGGACACGCCAACGCTGACCCAGGCCGTGGAGATGGCCAAGGGCCACGTGGTGACCGAAGCTTCCGGCAACATGCGCCTGGAGCGGATTGCCGAAGTGTCAGCCACCGGTGTGGACTATATCTCCTCTGGAGCGCTCACGCACTCTGCCCGCACGCTGGACCTCGGCCTCGATTTCTGATCGCAACAGCGCGCCTCAGTGCACCGCCCGGCGCTTGCGGGCTGCCTCCAGTTTATCTTCGCGCAGCGCTTCCGGCGAAAGCATCAGCACGGTGCCGCCCTCGATTTGGCGCACCGCGAAGCCGGTGCCTTGCAACCCGGCGCGCAGCTCAGCCAGAAGGCCTGAGCAGGCTTCGGGCTTGCTTTCGCACATTACGATCTCCCGGCCTGTCAGATGCTTCAGCCGGAACTCCACGGAATGCCATTTCTGCAGATCCGAGTTGCGGGCGGCCTCCAGAGAAAGATAGGTTCCGGTGACGTAGACCGGCCCTTGCCCCCCGGTCAGTTCCGCAGCCATGACCCGGCTCAGCCGGTGCCAGTCCGTGTAGTAGTAATGAGTCATACCGGCAAAAACGACATACGCAGCCGTGACCACAAACAGCAGATTGCGGCTAAGCCGGACCCGTCCGGCGTCACGCAGGGACAGCACAAACAAGCCGAGAAAGACTGCTCCGAAAATCCAGAGGAAGCCACCCGACCGTACCGGCATGTCAATGCCGCTGCGGATGACCTGAAGGCATATCAGCGCCAGCCCCAGCCCCGCGCCGGACAGCATGTACAGCGCTCGCCATTTATCATGACGCAGCACGGACCAAACAGCGCAGGCAAGCAGCACGCCCTGCAGCACCGCCAAACCCGGCACGTTGTAGCCGCCCTTAAGCCCCAGGTTCACCAGGAAAGCCGCGGCCAGCTTGGCATTCTCCAGAGCCGTCGCCAGATCGGTCGCGGGTCTGGGATTGCGCCACTCCGCCATCGGCACCCCGAAGACGCCGTGCGCGGCATAGTTCAGTGAATAGATTGCCAGCATCCCAAGGGCGAAACTGGCGGCGAAAAGCGCAAGCAGACCAGCCAGGTCACGGCCTGAGCGCCGGGCGCTCGAACGCGTCAGGCACATAGCCAGGACCAGGAACGGATAGGTCGTGTAGGCCATCAGTGAGACCGGGACAAACACCAGCATCAGCCAGCGGCTGGCGCGCTCGCTCAGCTTTGTAGCCAGCCAGGCATAAAGCGCGACGATTGCCAGCCCGGGGATCAAGGTGTTGAACCACAGCGAGATCAGCACCCAAGGCAGGCACAGGCCGGCAATCAGCGCCACCATCACCTGCTGCCAGACATCAGCTTCGCGGCCCAGGGCATTATGCACCATGCACCCAAGGTAAACCGCCCAAAGCAGCTGATAGACGGCGAAATTGAGCCAGGCAGGCGTCACCACCCCGCGCAGGTGCCACAGGTAATTTACCCAGCGCCCCTCCGTCAGGGTCTTGGAGTAAAACAGTGTCGGATCTGCCAGCAGTGCGGGGTAATCGTCATGCCGGATCATCGGGTCCGGCAGTTGGAACAGCGCCGTCAGCATCAGCAATGCAAAGACGGCTGTGACCGTCAGCGCCAATTTCGGATCAGAACGCCTGTCAGAGACACTTGCAGCGGAACTCGCAAGAACTGTCATGCTGGCTCCTGCTTCCGGCGCGCCCGCCTGGCCAGAACGGCTGCGCGGCCCTGGGCGATTTTTGTGACAACCGGGCGCGGCATCAGCGAAACGATCCCGCGCCGCATCCGCCAAGTCAGACTGCCTGCCAGCGGCACCTTTTGACCTTCCGGCACTGCGGCCGCCAACACCTCCTGCGGCAAGCCTTCGCGGCCTGCGTCATTGGTGTAAAGAATGGTGTTGTAGCGGTACCATGGTTCAACCCGTTCCATGTCTTTCAGCCGCGGCCGGGCAAAATCGAATGCCGCAAAGCCGCGTGCGGCAAACAGTTCCTGCCAGAAGAACAGCGGCTTTTCATTGATGTGGAACTCACCGCCTTGCCCCGGCACGGCGGCCGAAAACAGCACCCGGTCAGCGTGGCGTGTCAGGCTATCGACCAGCATCTCCGAGGCGGCTTCAGGCAGATGTTCACCCACTTCCAGGCTCTGCGCGAGGTCGAACTTGCGGCCCAGGTCAAACGGTTTGGTAAGGTCCGCCGCATGAAACTGATCACGCGGAATCGCCAGCCGGTCGCGGTCGACATAGTCGCCATCAACTCCGGCCACATCGGTGACACCTGCCTTTATCCATTCACTCAGCCAAACCCCGCGGCCGCTGCCGAGATCCAGTACGCTGCCTGCCTGCAGCTGCGGCTGCACAACAGAGATCATCGCCTGAGCCGAGGAGCGCGCACCCTGATCGATATAGTCGTAAAACTCGTTGGAATAGATATGGGACATGATTGCTCCAATCGACGCTCAGCTCTCCGCGGCGTACACCCAGAGGCGGAAGATGATGAAATTTTGAACCGGCAGGATTACCGTCACGGCGGCGGCGGACAGCCAATCCGCCCAGCCCAGCATTGGGCCGATCATACCTGTGATCAGCGCCGAGACGGCAAAACCCGCGGCAATGGTGCACGCAAACCTTGCCATCTGGTCGGGCAGCCCCAGCGGGCGGCGGAAAGTCCACCAGGTTTGCAGAATGTATTGAACCGCAACAGCGGCTGCAAAGGCCAGCGCATTTGCCGACGCCTGCGGCAGCCCAGCTGCCAGCAGCGCGGTATAGCCCAGCACATACAGCCCGGCCACTGTTGCACCGACGACAGAAAACCGAAAGATCTGGGACGCCTGCCCCATCGTCACGAGGCTTCCCGGCGCAGGGTCGCTGGTGCGGCCTTCAATGGGTCAGCCAAATCCTCTGCCCTGCCGGTTTCCTCCGACAGGAAATACATCGGCCGCTGCTTGCTCTCCATGTAGAGACGCCCGATGTATTCCCCCATGATCCCAAGAGTGAGCAGTTGGATGCCAGAGAAGAAGGAAATCGCCAGCAGCATCGAAGCCCAGCCGGGAGCGGTGTTGTAGAGGATCAGCGACAGGAACACGTAAACCGCCATCAGGAACGTCACATAAAGGCTCAGGAAGGCCAGTCGCGTCGCCATTTTGAGCGGCTTGGTGGAAAACCCTGTCAGCGCATCCGCCGCAAAACGCAGCATTGCCCGCAGCGGGTATTTGGTAACCCCAGCCACCCGCGCGTCACGCACATACTCCAGCCCGATCTGCTTGAACCCCGCCCAGGCAAACATGCCGCGGATGAAACGCGCCCGCTCAGGCATCGCCAGCACAGCATCCAGCGCGCGGCGGCTAACCAGACGGAAGTCGCCGGTGTCCTTTGGAATGTCGACATCCGAAAGCGCATTCAGGAAACGATAGAATAGAAAGGCGGTTGCCTTCTTGAACAGGGTCTCCCCCTGCCGCACCGCCCGCCGCCCATAGACCACATCATAGCCACGATCCATCATCAGCATCATGTCCGGCAGGATTTCCGGCGGATCCTGAAGATCGGCATCCAGCATGAAGATACGGTCGCCCCGCGCGGCCTCCAGCCCTGCGGTCAGCGCCACCTGATGGCCGCGATTGGCTGACAGGCGTATGCCCCTCACTACAGGGTATTTTCGATGGGCGGCTTCGATCGCAGCCCAGGTTTGATCGCTGGATCCGTCATCCGCCAGGATGATCTCGGCGTCCTGCGCCCATGTTTCAATGGCCTGCACCAGCCGCTCCACCAGCAAGGGGACCGACTCTTCTTCATTGTAGCAGGGCACAACAACGGAAAGCTGCACTTTCTCGCCCTCAAGTCTGTTTGTTAACCGCTCGTTAACCATGATAATGGCCGATCTGGCACGGCCAAGGCAACGGCAGCCCGCTGGGACCTACATTTGCGATCAAATGGTTAAGAGCCTGTGTGCTTTCCGTAACGCACTATGGCAAAACCAAGGCAATTGCGGACGAATTGCCGAAAATCCGCCCGCATACTGCCGCGGATTAGCGGATTATAAGACACCCCTCGGAATCGTTTCCTGCCACTCCTTGGTCAGGACTACTTCCTTGCTCTCACCCTCATATGCCGTCACCTTGCGCCAGAGATGGAAATTCTCCCGATCGCACGTCACCTTGTTTTCCGTATCGACCGCCACCTGCCAGCCATCGCGCTCGAACTCAAAACGCCAGTCGCTGGCAAAGGCTGCTGTGGCCGGATCATCCGGATGCACCTCGTAATGCATCGTGACATGGCTGCCGGCACACATGCCGTGATAGGGATCCACTGACTTGCCGTAATCATCGAAGGTATCCAGCACCAGCGTGCCGTCCTCGCGCGACCAGGTCTTGGAGGTACCGCCGGCTGCCCGCAGCTGCTTTGCCTGAAGCACCGGATAGCCCCTTGGTTCACCTGGGTTCTGAGGCGCAACCTCTTCCGAAACCTGGCGCTCCGGCAATACCAAAGCACAGCCTTCTAAGTGCAGGGTAACCTCTGCGGCCTCGGGCGCGGGCCAGACAATCGGCCAGTAGGACGTTGACAGGGCAAGCCGCAGCACATGGCCGGCTCTCAGATGATGCGCACATTCGTTGAGCTCGATCTCAGCTTCATAACGCTCCCCCGGAGCCAGCTTCTCCGGGGTTTCGAACCCGTTGCGGCAGCCGAGGTTCAGCGGCCGAAAGGTTATTCTCTGCGACACGCCCTCGGGTGACACATCGCACAGCCGCGCCACCAGCTGCGCCACTGGCTTGTCAACGCTGAAGGCCACCTTCACCCGCGCCCGCCCCAGCAGCTCCAGCGGCTCTGCCAGTGGCGTGGTGTCGAAACAGACCGATAGCGCATCATCAACTGCCTGATCGCCCGCCAGCTCGTTATCAAACCGCATCCCCGGGCAGAAATAGCCGGACGCCTGTCCCACTGTGGAAGGGTTGCTGACTGCAAGCGTTCCTTGCCCGGGTGTATCCGCCAAGCTCCCCTGCCCCAGATACATCACCCGATCCCGCACATTGGGCGAAGGCCATTCCGCCTCCGCAACCCAGCGGCCCTGGCGCGGCTTGTTTTGCATGGTGGGATCGAAATGCTCCTGCATGAAAACGCGGTAGTCCGGCAGGTCCTCCGCGCCGGTGTCCTCCCCTTTCAGCCATTTGCCAAACCAGCGCAGAACCTCGCCGTGAAAATCCGCCGGGTCCAGTTTGGCGATATGGGCATAGCGGTGCTCCCACGGGCCGATCATCGCCTTGGCAGGCACGGTCAGGTTGGCGGCCAGCGCAGGCGGCGCGTTCACATAGGCATCGGCCCAGCCGGTTATGGCCAGCACCGGCGCCTGGATCGCTGTCCAGTCTTCGCAGACCGAACCGTGTTTCCAGAACGCGCCCCGCACCTGCCGCCGCAGCCAATCGGCGGCCATGAAAGGCATTCCCTCGATCCGCTTGATCCAATCCTCGCGCCAGTCCGGGCGCAGCTCCGGGTCGGCAGGACGCGACTGGTAGGCAAACATTTGGCTGCCCCAGTTGATGTTATCGCTCAACAAGCAGCCGCCCATGTAATGGATGTCATCGGCATAGCGGTCCACGGTGGAGGCCACAGAAACCACTGCCTTCAATGCCGGCGGACGCCGGAAGGCCAGCTGCAGCCCGTTGAAACCGCCCCAGCTGATGCCGATCATGCCTATATTCCCGTCGCACCAGCCCTGCGAGGCAATCCATTCCAAGACCGCTTCACCGTCACTCAGCTCCTGCTCGGAATACTCGTCATCAAATACGCCTTCACTGTCGCCAGTGCCCGCGATGTCGACCCGGATACAGGCATACCCCTCAGCGGCGAAAACTGTATGCGTGGTTTCATCCCGCGGGGCGGTGCCGTCACGCTTGCGGTAGGGCAGGTATTCCAGGATCGCAGGAAAAGGCCCCCCGCTTTCAGGCAGCCACATCCGCGCGGCCAGCCTGCGTCCGTCCGGCAAGGTGATCCAAGTGTTTTCGATGATGCTGTAAGCGCCGGGCATTGAGGATGTCCTAATTGATTTTGGTTTCTGCCTTGCCACATTCATTCCCCAAATCCACGGCCACGGGAAGTGTGCGCCTTTACGCAGATGTAAGCGAATGTACGCGAACCCGCAGCTAAATCGCGAAAGGCTGTCTCGACCCGGTTTGATTATCCGGGCAAGCTAACAGCCGATGCCGCACGCCCTACTCAATGTGAAAAAATATGGGCGCCCAAAACGCTTATGCGTTCCGCAGATTTCGAATTGCAGCAAAGCAACCGGCAGCGTGTCGGACTTTTTTTCACCCGGCGAAGCAAAAGGAAAACTTCCTGTAGCCCTGCAGGAAACCTCATGTTATCGATAACGGAATTTTCACCGGCCGCGTGCCAGCAGGAGCAATTGAATTCCCCCTCCCCAGGCGGCACAATAGCCTGGCTCTGCAGCCCCCAAGGAACAGCGATGTAAAATCAATGGTTTCCCGCGTCATTCCTGTCGATCCCTTTGACCTCGTGCTGTTCGGCGCGACTGGCGACCTTGCCCGCCGCAAGATCCTGCCCGCCTTGTTCCACCGGTTTCAAATCGGCCAGTTCAGCAGTGACTGCCGGATCATCGGCACTTCGCGCAGCGAGTTGACAGCAGAAGAGTTCCGCAGCCAAACCGCAGAGGCCGTCCGCGAGTTCGGCCAGGATGTTGAAACCACCCCGGAAGAGATCGCTGCCTTCACCGCGCTTCTGGACTACGCCGCGGTCGATGCCCGCGGAGACGCAGGCTGGGATGAGATCCGCGGAAAACTGCGTGACGACGCCGTGCGTGCATTTTACCTATCGGTCGGCCCGTCATTGTTCACGGACATCGCCCGCCGCCTCAGTGAAACCGGCATCACCACGCCAGACAGCCGCATTGTGCTGGAAAAACCCTTCGGCCACGACCTCGCCTCTGCCCAGGCGCTGAACGCAGCGCTGCGTGAGCATTTTGAAGAACAGCAGATCTACCGGATCGACCATTATCTGGGCAAGGAGACGGTGCAGAACCTGATGGCGCTGCGCTTTGCAAACTCGCTGTTCGAGCCGCTCTGGAATTCTTCCCACATCGACCATGTGCAGATCACTGTGGCCGAAAGCATCGGTGTCGAGGGCCGCGGTGAATACTACGATAAATCAGGCGCCATGCGGGACATGGTGCAGAACCACCTGATGCAGCTTCTATGCCTGACCGCGATGGAGCCGCCGGCGCAGTTCACCCCCAACGCGGTGCGGGACGAGAAGGTCAAAGTGATCGAGGCACTGCGCCCGGTGGCGCAAGCAAGCATTGCCCGCGGCCAGTACCGCGGCAAGGGCGGCAGTGGCTACCGCGATCACGCGGGCAATGCCGCCAGCCGCACCGAAAGCTACATCGCGCTCAAGGTGGAGGTGGCGAACTGGCGCTGGGCCGGCACTCCGTTCTACCTGCGCACCGGCAAGTGCCTGCGCGAGCGGGTGAGCGAGATCGCCGTCTACTTCCGCGACCCACCGCACAACATCTTCGAAGGCTCGGGGCCTGTGCATGGCAATGTGCTGGTGATCCGGCTGCAGCCCGATGAAGGCATCACGCTGAAAACCACAATCAAGGACCCTGGCCCCGGCGGCATGCGCCTCACCGGCGCCAATCTGGACATGACCTTCGCCGACGAGCTGCCGGAATCAGGGCGCCCGCAGGACGCCTATGAGCGTCTGATCATGGATGTCATCCGCGGGAACCAGACCCTGTTCATGCGCGGCGACGAGGTTGAGGCTGCCTGGGCCTGGGCCGATCCGATCATCGCCGGCTGGCAGGACGCGGGCGACACACCGCAACCCTATGACAGCGGCAGTTCCGGTCCCGACGATTCCCTGCTGCTGATCCACCGCGACGGCCGCCGCTGGCGCAGCATTGGAGCCTAAGATGGCAGCCCTCCCCTACGCCCTCGCAATTTGCAGCAAAGGCACGACATGACTCTGAATTCCACACTGGCCGCAGTCACGGAGCGCATCATCCTCCGCAGCGAGGCGACCCGCGCCGCCTACTTGGATCGGATGCGCGCCGCAAAGGGCAAGGGCCCGGCCCGGGCGCATCTCAGCTGCTCCGGCCAGGCCCACGCCTATGCCGCCACCGGTGCAGACCAGCAAACGCTGGCGGCTGGCAGCAAGGGGCATCTGGGGATCGTCACCGCCTACAACGACATGCTGTCGGCGCATCAGCCGTTTGAGACCTACCCCGCATTGATCCGCGATGCCGTTCGCAAGGCGGGCGGCACAGCGCAGGTAGCGGGCGGGGTGCCTGCGATGTGCGACGGCGTCACCCAGGGCGAGGCCGGCATGGAGCTGAGCCTGTTCTCCCGCGACACCATCGCCATGGCGACGGGCGTCGCGCTCAGCCACAATGTGTTCGATGCCGCGGTGTTCCTCGGTGTCTGCGACAAGATCGTGCCCGGACTGGTGATCGGCGCCCAGGCCTTTGGCCATATCCCGGCGGTGTTCCTGCCCGCAGGACCGATGACCAGCGGCTTGGCCAATGACGAAAAGGCGCATATCCGCCAGAAATTTGCCGCCGGGGAAGTCACCCGCGAGGAGCTGCTGAAGGCAGAAATGGCCGCCTACCACGGCCCCGGCACCTGCACCTTCTACGGCACTGCCAACACCAACCAGATGCTGATGGAGTTCATGGGGCTGCATCTGCCCGGGTCCTCTTTCGTCAATCCCGGCACGCCCCTGCGCGAGGCGTTGACGGTTGAGGGTGCCAAGCGAGCGCTGTCGCTCAGCGCTCTGGGCAACAACTACACCCCGGTCTGCGACGTGCTGGACGAGAAAGCCTATGCCAACGGCATCGTTGGGCTGATGGCCACCGGCGGCTCCACCAACCTGCTGATCCACCTCATTGCCATGGCGCGGGCGGGCGGCATTCTCCTCGACTGGCAGGATTTTGCGGAACTCTCGGAGGCTGTGCCGCTGCTGGCGAAAGTTTATCCCAATGGCTTGGCCGACGTGAACCATTTCCACGCCGCAGGCGGGCTGGGCTACATGATTGGCGAGCTGCTGAAAGCGGGGCTTCTGCACCCGGACACCCGGACAGTCGCGGGTGAAGGGCTGGAGACCTATACGCAGGAGCCATTTCTGTCGGAGGACGGGCTCACCTTCCGCCCCGGCCCGGGGCAAAGCCTGAATGACGCGGTGCTACGCCCTGCGGATGCACCGTTCCAGAAGACCGGCGGGCTAAAGCGGCTGACCGGCAATCTGGGCACCGCGGTGATCAAGGTCTCGGCGGTCGCAAAAGAGCACCAAGTGGTCGAAGCCCCCGCCCGGGTCTTTCACGATCAGGAAGAAGCCAAGGCCGCCTTCAAGGCAGGCGAACTGACCAGCGACGTGATCGTGGTGGTGCGCTTCCAGGGCCCCAAGGCCAACGGCATGCCGGAACTGCACAGTCTGACGCCGTTCCTCGGCATCCTTCAGGGCCGCGGCCAGAAGGTGGCGCTGGTCACCGACGGGCGGATGTCCGGCGCCTCCGGCAAAATCCCGGCGGCGATCCATGTGGTCCCTGAAGCCCTGGACGGCGGCCCGATTGCCCGGATCCGGGACGGCGATTTGCTGCGGCTCGATGCGGTGAAGGGCACATTGGAAATCTTGACGGAAGGCGCGCTCGAGCGCGAAGCCGCCACCGCCGACCTCAGCGCCTATCAGCACGGCACCGGCCGCGAGCTGTTTTCCCTGTTCCGCCGCTCGGTTGCCTCAGCCGACGAAGGCGCCAGCGTATTTGGAGTTTGAAAGATGCGGATTACCCCTCAGGACGCCAGCCTGCGCACCTGCGAAATTTGCGCCCTGGCACCGGTGATGCCGGTGCTGGTGGTGGAGGACGCGGCCCATGCCCGCCCCCTTGCCGAAGCACTGGTGGCAGGCGGGCTGCCCGCTTTGGAAGTCACCCTCCGCACCGGCGCCGCGCTGGACGTGATCCGCGAGATGGCGCAGGTGAAGGGCGGCGTTGTCGGGGCCGGCACGCTGATCACCCCCAAGGACGCCGAAGCCGCCAAGGAGGCCGGCGCCCAGTTCGGCGTCTCGCCGGGCGCCACGGATTACCTTCTGGACGCCTGTGAGTCCATCGGCCTGGCGCTCTTGCCGGGTGCGGCGACCGCCACTGAGGCGATGCGGCTGCTGGCCCGCGGCTACGGCATGCTGAAATTCTTCCCGGCAGAAGCCTCCGGCGGCGCACCGGCGCTCAAGGCCATCGGTGCACCCTTGCCGCAGATCTCCTTCTGCCCCACTGGCGGCATCACACCCGCCAATGCCGAAAGCTACCTGAGCTTAGGCAATGTGGTCTGCGCCGGCGGCAGCTGGGTCGCGCCCAAGGATCTGGTCCAGGCCGGAAACTGGAGCGAAATTGAAGACCTTGCACGGGAAGCAAGTGAACTGGGCAAAGGCTGAATTTCAAATCTACCGGCCTTGCAAGAGGCGTTGCAGGGCGGCGTCAGGAGGCCCCTTCACTGCCTCCGAAGCCCAGTTCGTTTTGATAAGCGAACAGTGCTGGCAGCCCTCCGGTATGCAACAACAGCACCTTCTGCCCTTTGCTGATGACGCCCTCGGCCAGCAGGCCCAGAAGGCCGGCAAAGGTTTTGGCTGAATAAACCGGATCCAGCAGGACTCCCTCCGCCCGTGCCATGTACTGGAGAGCCTTCCGGACCGCTGCACCGGTGCGCCCGTATCCCGGCGCCAGCGCCCCATCCCAAGTAAGGATGTCCGCATTCCCAAACGGCCGTTGGCACTCCATCAGATCCGCCAGATCCGCTGTTACCCGGTCCAGACGCGTTTGTTGCTGCCGCGCATCCCGGCGGACGCAGATCCCATAAACAGGTGCAGTGATGCCCGCGCGGCGGACGCCAGTCAGGAAGCCGCCGTGTGTCGCCCCGCTGCCAGAAGGAACCACAGCCGCATCAAAGCCGCCGATCTGAGCCGCCAGTTCCGCGGCGCCCAGCACATAGCCCAGAGCGCCCAAAGGCTGATGCCCCAGGCCAAGCGGAATAATATAGGGGGTACGGCCAGCCGCCCGCAGCTCCTCTGCCCGCGCCTCCAGCGCCGCGTCAGCCCCGGCTTCATCCTCGCCCTCCGGGTAGCCCATGACTTCTGCGCCCAGAATGTCCGACAGGAAGATATTGCCCGAGCTGTAGTAGAGAGGGTCCATCCCCGGAACCCGCTCTTCACGCTGGAGAATGGCCTGCATCCCCAGTTTCGACGCGGCCACAGCGGCGGTGCGGGCAAAATTCGACTGCACCGCACCGGTAATCAGAATGGTATCCGCCTGTTCCGCAATCGCTGCCCCCAGGTAGAATTCCAGCTGCCGGGTCTTGTTGCCGCCAAAACTGAGCCCCGTCAGATCGTCCCGTTTGATCCAAAGATCTATTTCCAACTCCTTGGACAGCCGCTCCAGCCGCTCCAGCGGAGTGGGCTGCGTCATCAGTCTGGCGCGGGGAAAATCCGGCAGGCAATCAGGGTTCAGGATCATGACGGTTTTCTCCAGTGGCAGCCAGGGCGGATGCCCTCAACTGTGCGGCCGTATCGCGCGCCGTCAATAATAAACGCCTCCACCCGCAATGGGGATTGAGGCTTGGCCACGGGCCGCGTTGGCGGCGCCGGCGGTTGCTTTACAGCGCTGCGGCCCCCATGTGTCCTGAATGCACTGAAACGCCAAGGACCAGTCTCATGCCCGCCAGTGAACCCCGCCCTGCCCTTCGCGTCGATATAGTCTCAGACGTCGTGTGCCCGTGGTGCGCCGTGGGCTACAGCCAGCTCGCCTTTGCCGCCCGCCGCGCCGGGGTGACCCTGGACATTCACTGGCAGCCGTTTGAACTGAACCCCGGTATGGCGCCTGAGGGCGAGGACCTGCGGGAGCATCTGGCGGCGAAATACGGCAGCACGGCAGAGCAATCGGCACAGGTGCGGGCACAGCTTACCGAACTGGGTGAACCCCTGGGTTTCACCTTTCGCTTCTTTGACGGCATGCGGATCTAAAACACGTTCCAGGCGCATCAGCTGATAGAATGGGCAGAAGTGCGCCGCAAGGGCCATGAGATGAAACAGGCGCTGCTGAAAGCCTATTTCACTGACCGCAAGAATGTCTCGGATATTGATGTGCTGGTAGAAGCCGCAGATCGCCTTGGCCTTGACGGCCGAGAAGCCCGCGCAGCGCTGGAAAACGGCACACATGCTGACAGCGTGCGCCAGCGCGAGACGTTTTGGGTAAGCCAGGGTATCCGCGGCGTTCCAGCCATGGTGTTCAGCGGCCGCCATCTGGTCACCGGTGCACAAGGCGTCGATACTTACGCCAGCATTCTTGAACAGCTCGGATACACCGGAAGCACCTTCGCCTGATCGCGGCGCCCGGCCAGCGGCCGGGCGGCTTCTCGTTGTTCCGGGTTTCTACTGCGGCAAACACTGGGTGATGGCTGTTTCCAGCTTTTCCACCACCTCCGCGATCTGTTCCTCGGTGATTATGAACGGCGGTGCCAGCAGGATATGGTCGCCGTTCCGGCCATCGCGGGTGCCCGACATCGGATAGCAGATAAGCCCGGCCTGAAACGCCGCTTTCTTGATCTTGCCGGCCAGTCCGAGCGCGGGGTCGAACGGGGCCTTGGCTTCACGGTCAGTGACCAGTTCGATCCCGCGGAACAGCCCGCGGCCGCGGATGTCGCCGACGTTTGGATGCTGGCCGAAACGGTCCTCCAGCGCGGCTTGCAGCTTCTCTCCCATTTCCGCACAGCGCTGCACCAGGCCCCGGTCCAGCATCGCCTTGACCACGGCAAGGCCCGCAGCGGTCGCCACCGGATGGCCGATATAGGTGTGGCCGTGCTGGAAGAAGCCGGAGCCATTTTTGATGGCTTCATAAATCTGCTTGGTGCAAAGCATCGCGCCGATCGGCTGGTAGCCTGCACCCAACCCCTTGGCGATGCACAGAATATCCGGCGCGACGCCATCTGCCTGGCAGGCAAACAGATGCCCGGTCCGGCCCATGCCGCACATAACCTCGTCCAGGATCAGCAGCACGCCGTATGTGTCGCAGATCTCGCGGATGCGCTTGAAGTAACCCTCTACCGCGGGCACCGCGCCGGAGGTGGCACCAACCACCGGTTCCGCCATGAAGGCCATGACGGTTTCAGGCCCAAGGCGCAGGATCTCCGCCTCCAGCTCGTTGGCCACGCGCTGGCCGTAGTCATAGCTGCTCTCGCCGTCGGCCCGGCCCACATATTCATAGCAGGGCGAAATGTGGGAGATGTCGATCAGCAGCGGCGCGAACTGGGTCCGGCGCCATTCATTGCCGCCCGCCGCCAGCGCGCCAAGGGTGTTGCCGTGATAGCTTTGCTTGCGGGCGATGATGTGGCGGCGCTGCGGCTCGCCGCACTCCAGGTGGTACTGGCGGGCCAGTTTGATCGCCGCCTCGGTGGCCTCAGAGCCGCCGGACACGAAATAGACCCGGTCGATGTCGCCCGGCGCGTTGGCCACCAGCAGGTCTGCCAGTTCCTCAGCCGGTTCTGAAGTCAGGAAGCCGGTGTGGGCAAAGGCCAGTTTTCCGACCTGGTCCTGAACGGCCTTGATGACATCCGCATCGGAATGGCCAAGGCAGGACACCGCGGCACCGCCGGATCCGTCGAAATAGCGCTTGCCGTCCGCGTCGATCAGATAGCAGCCGTCACCGGATACCGCAGTGGGCAGATCAGCCTTGGTGTGGCGGGGAAAAACGTGACTCATGATCAGCACTCCTTGAGGCTATGGCCCGCGTCCCGCGCGGCCTGAACAAAGGCGGCAACCGAGGCTGCGTTGTCGGCCAGCAGCCCGCCTTCGGGTGTTTCAATGTTATTCTCAAATCCGATTCGCGCATCCCCGCCTGCTGCAACCGCTGCAAGCAGGCAGGCTTGCTCATACCGGCCAAAGGCGCAGACAGCCCAGTTAAGGCGCAGGTCTGCGGTTGCGTCACGGAAGACGGCCAGCCCTTCGGGGCGGGCCAGAACCGGCGGGCTGTACTTGCCCAGAACAAAGATCGCGTCACGCATGGTTTCCGGAATGACACCGTCCCGATACCAGCGGCGCAGCTGCGCGATGCAGCTGAGGCCATAAAGGATATGTTGCACCTGGGTGCCTGCTTCCTGGCACACCGCATAAGCGCGCGCAGCCAGCCCTGGGTCCCGCGCCATTTCCCGCACTGAGACAGAGGCCGCCGCCGGACGCAGCGCCTCCAGACAGGCAAGCTGGGCCGCTACGTCATAGATCCCGGCGCTTTCGGTGGTAATCTGCACAGCCATCCCCGGCACGCGCTCCTGCACCGCTGCCTGGGCTTCGCCGTAGCGTCCGGCATCCAATGAATGGCGCCCCTCGTCGTCTCGCACATGCAGATGCAGCGCGTGCGCCCCGGCCGCAAAACAGGCTGCCGCAGCTTCCGCCGTCTGCTGCGGCGTCACAGGAAGCGCCGGGTGATCCCCGCGTCCGCGCCGGGCACCATTGGGCGCCACCATTAACCTGTATTCTACCATCGGCGGTCTCCTGCGCAGGTTTCTCCGGCCCGGCTCGCACCCGGGCTGCAGGTGCAGTCTGCATGCGCGGCACATGCGATCTCAATCCAGAAACTTCAAAACATCTGTTCTGCCGCCGCCAGCCTGAGCAGCTTTGTGCCGCCTGGACCGGCCAACCCCTTCTGGACTTAGGTCAGCAACCGATTTGGCCCTAACGAATTCCGCAAATCTGACGTTTCTGGTACATAATGCGCCTCATAGCCCGTGTAGGGTGCCGGGCAGCCTGATTCACTTCTAACGCCGAAAGGACATGTCATGGACGGCACGTTCAACGAAAACGATCTCTCCCGTGTTGTCGAGGCCGACAAGGCCCACATGTGGCACCACCTGTTCCAGCACAAGGCGCTGGAAAGCTCCGACCCGCGCATCATCGTCGAGGGCAAGGGCATGCGCGTGTGGGATCAGAACGGGAAGGAATTCCTGGATGCTGTTTCCGGCGGTGTCTGGACCGTCAACGTCGGCTATGGCCGCGAGAACATCTGCAAGGCTGTTTATGATCAGCTGATGAAAGTCTGCTATTTCGCCAACTCCGCGGGCTCCATCCCCGGTGCGCTGTTTGCCGAAAAGCTGATCTCCAAGATGCCGGGCATGACCCGCGTCTACTATACCAACTCCGGATCCGAGGCCAACGAGAAGGCCTTCAAAATGGTCCGCCAGATCGCCCACAAGAAGTACGGCGGCAAGAAAACCAAGATCCTGTACCGCGACCGCGACTACCACGGCTCCACTCTGGCCACCATGTCGGCCGGCGGCCAGGACGAGCGCAACGCGCAGTACGGCCCCTTTGCGCCGGATTTCGTCCGCGTTCCGCACTGCATGGAATACCGCAAGCATGAGCTGGGCCTGGAGCACTTGTCCGGCCGCGAGTTCGGCATCGCCGCGGCAGACAAGATCGAGAAAGTGATCTTGCGCGAAGGCCCGGAGACCGTGGGCGCGCTGTGCCTGGAACCGGTGACCGCAGGCGGCGGCGTGATCGAAGCCCCCGAGGGCTACTGGGAGCGCGTGCAGGAAATCTGCAAGAAGTACGACATCCTGCTGCACATCGACGAGGTGGTCTGCGGTGTCGGGCGCACCGGCAAGTGGTTCGGCTACCAGCAGTACGGCATCAAGCCGGACTTCGTGACCATGGCCAAGGGCGTTGCCTCCGGCTATGCGGCAATTGCCTGCATGGTGACCACCGAAGAAGTCTTTGCCATGTTCAAGGACGACGCGGGCGATCCGCTGAACTACTTCCGCGACATCTCCACCTTCGGAGGCTGCACCGCAGGCCCCGCCGCGGCGCTGGTCAACATGCAGATCATCGAGGACGAGAGCCTGCTGGACAACTGCGCTGCCATGGGTGAGCGGATGCTGAACAACCTGCGCGCGCTGCAGGAGAAGCACGCCGTGATCGGCGACGTGCGCGGCAAGGGCCTGTTCCTGGGCGCCGAACTGGTTCAGGACCGCGAGACCAAGGAGCCGGTGGACGAGAAACTGGCCCAGCAGGTTGTCGCGGAATGCGGCGCGCAGGGCGTGATCATCGGCGTCACCAACCGCTCACTGCCGGGCCGCAATAACACCCTGTGCTTCAGCCCGGCGCTGATCGCCACCGCGGACGACATCGACCAGATCTGCGACGCGGTCGACAAGGCACTGACCAAGGTCTTCGGCTGACATCTCTCCCTGTTGGACGATCAAACTGCGCCCCGGTACCGCCGGGGCGCTCTTTCGTTTTGGGTCGTTACAGAACCTAAACCAGCCGCACGCCAATCCCGCCGTCAACCGCCATTGGCGCTCCGGTCATGAAGCTGGCGCGGTCTGACAGGAGAAACAACGCCGCTTGTGCAATCTCGGCCGGTGCTGCCATCCGCTTCATCGGATGCAGCCCCGCGATAAAGCTGTGAGTCCCAGGATCATCGCCAGCCATCGCAGTCCTGGTCCCGCCAGGCAGCAGCGCATTCACCCGTATGCCTTCCGCCGCAAGATCAGAGGCCAATGATTGAACCAGGCCGACCAGTCCTGCCTTTGACGCGGCATAGGCCCCCATGCCCGGCATGCCGCCATTGCTGACCCCGACAAAGGATCCGGTAAAGACAAGCGAGCCGCCTCCGCGCGCCTTCAGCGCCGGGACCTGCGCCTTGGCCGAGAAGAAGGCACCGGTGAGGTTGGCTGCTATAACAGCGTTCCAATTTCTAGCATCCATCTTGTCCACGGGTCCCATCTCACCCATTACGCCCGCATTGTTGAAAGCGCCGTCCAGCCCGCCAAATTCCTCTTGTGCAAGTGCGGTCAGGGCAATCGCGTAGGTTTCGTCGGTGACATCACCTGCGAGAAAGGCTGCATTTCCTCCGTCTTTGGTCACTTGTGTGGCGATCCGTTCAAGCTCCCCCTGCCGGCGGGCCCCCAGCACCACATTGGCTCCTTCGGCTGCAAACAGAATAGCTGCCGCTTCGCCGATCCCGCTGCTCGCACCAGTGATGATTACTGTCTTGTTTCTCAGCTCCATGTCCGTCTCCTTGTTGGCTGTGCAGACATGACTAAGGAGCCGGCCGGACCATCGGCGACCCGATACTTGCGGCTATTCCCGGCTCCGTCTTGAAACCGCAAGAATCGGGTCACCGTTCAACCTGATATGTCTCGCGGGCCAGAGCGGCCCGAAGTTTTCTCCAAACTGGCCCTAAGGCCAGATTGCACCGCGCTTAAGTCCACCCTAAGGTGGCGCGCATGGCCATCTCAGTTGACACCTTTTTCCTGAACCCGGACGCCCAGGGCACCCTGCAGGCGCAGATCCAGGAAATGATTGCCGAGGGTATTCTGTCTGGCCGGTTCCGGGTCGGGGAAAAGCTGCCGTCCTCACGCAAACTGGCAGCGCACCTGGGCATCAGCCGGATCACTGTCACCCTGGCCTATACCGAGCTGCTGGCCAACGACTACCTCACCTCGCGCGGGCGGTCGGGGTATTTTGTCTCGGACAACGCGCCGGTGCCGCCCTCCTACACGCCGCAGCAGAAATCCGGCGATGCCGTGGACTGGGGCAAGACACTGGCACGCAGCTTTACAGGCGGCGACACCCCGCGCAAACCTCAGGACTGGCGCGACTACCGCTACCCGTTCATTTACGGGCAGGCGGATGCCTCGCTGTTCGACCACGCCAACTGGCGGCTGTGCGCGCTGCGGGCACTGGGGCAAAAGGACTTCTCTGCGCTGGCCAACGACTATTTCGATCAGGACGACCCGCTCTTGATCGAATACATCGCCCGCCACACCCTGCCGCGGCGCGGCATCACCGCGCGGCCGCAGGAGATCCTGATTACGCTGGGGGCACAGAACGCCCTTTGGATCACCTGCCAGCTGCTGCTGAACCGCGGGCGGCGGGCGGCGGTGGAGGACCCAGCATATTACACCTTGCGCGACCAGGTGATGCAGACCCGCTGCCAGGTCGATTGCATTCCGGTTGATGAGCGCGGCCTGCCGCCCGGTGACATTCCCGATGACACCAACGTCATCTTCTGCACCCCCAGCCATCAAAGCCCGACCACATTCACGATGCCGATGGAGCGGCGCAAGGAGCTGCTGCGGCGCGCCAGCGAAATCGACGCGGTCATTGTCGAGGACGACTACGAGTTCGAGATGTCCTTTCTCGGCGCCCCCTCTCCCTCTCTCAAGTCGCTGGATTCCGAAGGGCGGGTGATCTATGCCGGCAGCTTCTCGAAATCTCTGTTTCCCGGGCTGCGGCTGGGTTATCTGGTCGGTTCAGAGCCGTTCATCCGCCAGGCCCGGGCGCTGCGCGCCAGCGTGCTGCGGCATCCGCCGGGGCATGTTCAGCGCACGGTGGCCTATTTCCTGTCGCTTGGCCACTACGACGCCCAGATCCGGCGGATTGCCAAGGTCCTGCACGACCGGCGCGCAGTGATCGAGGATGCCATCCGCAAACACGGGCTGAACATTGCAGGTGTCGGCAGTTTTGGCGGTTCAGCCCTGTGGATGGAAGCACCCGAGGATGTCGATGCAACTGCAGTGGCAGAGCGGCTTCGGGAGAAAAGCGTGATCATCGAACCCGGCGCGCCTTTCTTTGCGGCTGAGCACCGCAAGCAGAACTATTACAGGCTTGGTTATTCCTCGATTCCTGCAACCAGAATCGAACCAGGCCTGGCCTTGCTGGCCGAGGCGCTGAAACAGCGCTGAGCAGTACTTCCGGCGCACCGGGCTGTGAAAATTGATACAAAAAGTATCAAAAGTATACCCAAGAATCTCGATTGCCTGCCGGGCATGACCGGCTGAATCTTATGCGAAAAAACCGCCTGGCCATTTGAATGGGTCCAGTTTTGGACCTATCCCAGCCGAACAACTGGCCCTAACCCGACCTCCTTCCGCCCCCTAAACCAGAGTCAATTCCCGGCATTCAAGCCCGGGCGGAATATGCGTCTCACTCAGGAGCAAGACCCATGAAAATGACCACCGAAGAAGCCTTTGTCAAAGTGCTTCAGATGCATGGCATCGAGCATGCCTTTGGCATCATTGGCTCTGCCATGATGCCGATTTCCGACATCTTCGAGCCGGCGGGCATCACCTTCTGGGATTGCGCCCACGAGGGATCCGGCGGCATGATGGCAGATGGCTACACCCGCGCCACCGGCAAGATGTCGATGATGATCGCCCAGAACGGCCCTGGCATCACCAACTTTGTGACCGCTGTCAAAACCGCCTACTGGAACCACACCCCGCTGCTGCTGGTGACCCCGCAGGCCGCGAACAAGACCATGGGCCAGGGCGGCTTCCAGGAAATGGAACAGATGCGCATGTTTGCGGATTGCGTCTGCTACCAGGAAGAAGTCCGCGATCCGTCCCGCATGGCCGAGGTTCTGAACCGCGTGATCATGCAGGCCAAGCGCAACTCCGCTCCAGCCCAGATCAACGTGCCGCGCGACTACTTCACCCAGGTCGTCGACATTGAGCTGCCCGCGGTTGTTGACTTTGAACGCCCCGCAGGCGGCACCGAAGCGGTGAACGAAGCGGCTGAGCTGCTGTCGAACGCAAAATTCCCGGTCATCCTGAACGGCGCCGGCGTTGTCATCGGCGGCGCAATCCCGTCGTCCATCGCTCTGGCCGAGCGCCTGGACGCTCCAGTCTGCGTTGGCTACCAGCACAACGACGCTTTCCCGGGCTCGCACCCGCTGTTCGCCGGCCCGCTGGGCTACAACGGCTCCAAGGCCGGCATGGAACTGATCTCCAAGGCGGACGTCGTCCTGGCCCTGGGCACCCGCCTGAACCCGTTCTCGACCCTGCCGGGCTACGGCATCGACTACTGGCCGACCGACGCGAAAATCATCCAGGTTGACATCAATCCGGACCGCATCGGCCTGACAAAGAAAGTCACCGTCGGCATCGTCGGCGACGCCAAGCAGGTTGCCGACACCATCCTTGAAAAACTCTCCGCCACTGCAGGCGACGAGGGCCGCGGCGAGCGCAAGGCGCTGATCGCGCACACCAAGTCCTCCTGGGCGCAGGAACTGTCGTCGATGGATCACGAGCAGGACGATCCCGGCACCACCTGGAACGAGCGCGCCCGTGCCGCCAAGCCTGACTGGCTCAGCCCGCGCCGCGCATGGCGTGCAATCCAGGCTGGCCTGCCGAAGGATGCGATCATCTCCTCCGACATCGGCAACAACTGCGCCATCGGCAACGCCTACCCGTCTTTCGAGGAAGGCCGCAAATACCTGGCACCCGGCCTGTTCGGCCCCTGCGGCTACGGCCTGCCGGCGGTTGTCGGCGCGAAGATCGGCTGCCCGGACGTTCCGGTTGTCGGCTTTTCCGGCGACGGTGCCTTCGGCATCGCGGTGACCGAGCTGACCGCAATCGGCCGCGAGGAATGGCCCGCGATCACCCAGGTTGTCTTCCGCAACTACCAGTGGGGCGCTGAGAAGCGGAACTCCACCCTGTGGTTCGACGACAACTTTGTCGGCACCGAGCTCGACACCCAGGTGTCTTATGCCGGTATCGCCCAGGCCTGCGGCCTGAAAGGTGTCGTGGCCCGTACCCAGGACGAGCTGACCGAGGCGCTGCGCCAGGCCTGCGAAGACCAGAAGAAGGGCATCACCACCCTGATCGAAGCCATGATCAACCAGGAACTTGGTGAACCCTTCCGCCGCGACGCGATGAAAAAACCGGTACAGGTTGCCGGCATCAGCAAGGACGACATGCGTCCGCAGAAAGTCTGAACCTGATGCCCCTGCCCTTTGACCTCTCTTTGGGCCAGGGGCTCTATCTGGCCGCCGCGTTATTCGCGGCGGCCTTGATCCGGGGCTTTTCCGGCTTCGGCTTCTCCGCCATTTTCATCATCCTTGCGGCGCTAACCACCAATCCGCTGCCGCTGATCCCAGTGGTGTTTTCCTGCGAAATCGCCATGACCGCCTTTCAGGCGCGGGACATCCGCCCGCATATTGATTGGCGCCGGGCCATTGCCCTGCTGGCAGGAGCCGCCGTCGCAACCGTTCCCGCCATCGCCATCATGGCGCGGCTGGGCGAACAGGAGGCGCGGCTGGCGATCTCAAGCCTGTTCCTGGTGCTGAGCCTCGTTTTGCTCAGCGGCTGGCAGCTGGAACGTCCGGTGGGGCGAAACGGGAATGTGGGTGTGGGTGCCATAGCAGGCATCGCCAACAGCGCCGGCGTAGGCGGTCTGCCGGTGGCGGCCTTCCTGACTGCGCAGCCTGTGCCGCCTGCGGTGTTTCGCGCCACGATGATCGTGTTCCTGACGGGCATCGACGTGATGGCGCTGCCGGTGATGGCCGCGAACGGGCTGGTCGGACCGGAAACCCTGACCGGCATCCTGCTGGCCTTTCCCATTCTGGGCCTCGGCATATGGGCCGGCTCCCACAGTTTCAAGGCGGTTTCACAGCCGCTGTTCCGCCGCGCGGTGGTGCTGATGCTCACCGCGCTTTCGCTGATCAATATCGCGCGGCTGGCGTTCTGACTGCCAGCCCCGCCCCGAAACCGCTGTTACAGGACGCACGCCCGTGACCCAGACCTTGTCCCCGCTCGAACTGCTGAAGGCCGAAGCCCCGGCCGCCCGCCCTGTTGTCGCGCTGAGCGAAGGTACAGATCCCCGCGTGGTGGCAGGTGCATTGGCGGCGCACCAGGCAGGCATCGCCGATGTGATCCTGATCGGCCCGCAGGCAGAGGTCGAAGCAGCCCTGCAAGCCGAAGGCGCCAGCGCCGGGAACGGCGTGGCGGTCCACGACCCGGTCAGCTCAGAGCTGACAGCTTCTTTTGCCGCCGAATACTACGAACTCCGCAAACATAAGGGTGTTGATCAAGCCAAGGCCCGCGAGGCGGCCGAGACTCCACTGGTCTATGCTGCCATGCTGGTGCGCCTGGGGCATGCCACCGGCACAGTTGGCGGTGCAGTGCACACCACCGGCGACGTAGTGCGCAGCGCCATTCAGGTCATCGGCATGGCGCCGGGAGCCGGCATGGTCTCTTCTTTCTTCCTGATGTACCCGCCGGAAAACGCCGCGGAAGGCGCCCGTGCGATGCTTTATTCGGACTGCGGGCTGGTGATCGACCCCAATCCTGCCGAAATGGTCTCGATCGCCGCCGCCTCGGCTCAATCGGCCCGCGCGCTGCTGCGGGTAGAGCCGAAGCTTGCGTTCCTCAGCTTTTCGACAAAGGGCAGCGCCAAACACCCGGCTGTAGACAAAGCGGCAGAGGCCTTGAGCCTTTTTCATGATGCCTATCCTGACCTGCAAGCGGATGGAGAACTGCAGTTCGACGCCGCATTTGTCCCCTCGGTCGGCGAACGCAAATCGCCAGGATCCAGTGTCGCGGGCCAGGCCAACGTGATGATCTTCCCCAACCTGGACGCCGGCAATATCGGCTACAAGATTACGCAGCGGCTGGGCGGCTATTCCGCCATCGGCCCGGTGCTGCAGGGACTGGCGAAACCGGCCAACGACCTTTCCCGCGGCTGCAGCGCCGAAGATGTTACTCAGATCATTGCCGTTACAATCCTTCAGGCATCAGGAACAAATGGCCCATCCGTCTGAGCCGAAACAGAACACTATTCCCAAAAGAAGGCTTTCCGTCATACGGTCGCCCGAAACACCCAACAGGACCCGCCCATGACCCATCAGCAGCCAATCCTGAACACCTCGCCCAAGGTCTCGGACGAAATCCGCAAGACCACCTGCTACATGTGCGCCTGCCGCTGCGGCA
The DNA here is from genome assembly GCF_020514995.1 of Leisingera sp. McT4-56. Classification (NCBI taxonomy): domain Bacteria; kingdom Pseudomonadati; phylum Pseudomonadota; class Alphaproteobacteria; order Rhodobacterales; family Roseobacteraceae; genus Leisingera; species Leisingera sp. McT4-56. The sequence goes on from NZ_JAJALF010000002.1 coordinate 199,761, forward strand.
TCAACGTGCACATGAAGGACGGCAAGGTCGCCTATATCGAGGGCAACCGCGACCACCCGGTGAACAAGGGCGTGCTCTGCGCCAAGGGCTCGGCGGGGATCATGCAGGTGAACGCGCCTTCACGGCTGAAGGCGCCGATGATCCGCACCGGCCCGCGCGGCTCCGGCCAGTTCAAGGAAATCTCCTGGGACGAGGCGCTTGCGATTGCGGTGGGCTGGCTGGAGCCTGTCCGGCACGAGGCACCCGAGCAGTTGGCCTTCTTCACCGGCCGCGATCAATCGCAAAGCTTCACCAGCTTTTGGGCGCAAAGCTTCGGCACCCCCAACTATGCGGCGCATGGCGGTTTTTGCTCGGTCAACATGGCGACCGCGGGCATCTACACCATGGGTGGTGCGTTCTGGGAATTCGGCCAGCCCGACTGGGAGCACACCAAGCTGTTCATGCTGTTCGGCGTGGCCGAGGACCACGACTCCAACCCGATCAAAATGGGCATCGGCAAGATCAAAAAGCGCGGTGCGCGGGTGATCGGCGTCAATCCGATCCGCTCCGGCTACAACGCAGTGGCTGACGACTGGGTCGGCATTACCCCCGGCACCGACGGACTGTTCATCCTGTCCCTGATCCATGTGCTGATGAAGGCTGGCAAGATCGACCTCGACTACCTCAGCCGCTACACCAATGCGCCGGTGCTGATCAACGCCGAGGAAGGGCCAGAAAAGGGCCTGTTCCTGCGCGACGGTGACGGCAAGATGCTGGTGATCGACCGCAACACCGGCAAGCTGACCCCGTTTGACCAGCCAGGCGTGCGCCCTGACCTGAGCGCCGTCCATGAGAAAGACGGCGTCACCCACCGCCCCGTCTTCCACCTGATGGCAGAGCGTTACCTGGCTGATGAGTACGCGCCGGAGGCAATCGCAGAAAAATGCGGCATCCCGGCCCAACGCATTCGCGCCATTGCCGGCGAACTGGCCCGCGTCGCCTTTGACGAGGCCTTCGAGCTGGATGTCGAATGGACCGACTTCCGCGGCGAGAAGCACACCAAGATGGTGGGCCGCCCGGTCTCGATGCACTCAATGCGCGGGGTTTCGGCGCATGCGAACGGCTTCCAGACCTGCCGCGCGCTGCATGTGCTGCAGATCCTGCTGGGCACTGTCGAGGTTCCCGGCGGCTTCCGCTTCAAACCGCCCTACCCCAAGCCGGTGGAGGCGCATCCGACACCGCACTGCAAATCCACGCCTGACACCCCGCTGGACGGCCCGCATCTGGGCTTTGTCCGTGGCCCGGAGCATCTGGCGCTGAAGGAAGACGGCAGCCCGGCGCGGATCGACAAGGCCTTCACCTGGGAAAACCCGATGTCGGCGCATGGTCTTATGCACATGGTGATCTCCAACGCCTATGCCGGCGATCCCTACAAGATCGACACGCTGTTCATGTACATGGCCAACATGTCGTGGAACTCCTCCATGAACACCAAGGGTGTGATGGAGATGCTGACCGGCAAGGATGAAAACGGCGACTACAAGATCCCGCATATCATCTACTCGGATGCCTATTCCTCCGAGATGGTGGCCTTTGCCGACCTGATCCTGCCCGACACCACCTATCTGGAGCGCCACGACTGCATCTCGCTGCTGGACCGCCCGATCTGCGAGGCGGATGCAGCGGCAGATGCGATCCGCTGGCCGGTGATCGAGCCGGACCGGAATGTGCGCGGCTTCCAGACGGTGCTGATCCAGCTGGCCAACCGGATGAAGCTACCGAATTTCACCAATGAGGACCGCACCCCCAAGTGGAAGAACTACGCCGACTACATCGTCAACCACGAGCGCAAGCCGGGTATCGGCCCGCTGGCAGGCTTCCGCGGTGAAAACGGCGACAAGGAAGGCCGCGGCGAGGTGAACCCTGAGCAGCTGGACAAATACATCGAAAACGGCGGTTTCTACGTCGCCCACATCCCGGACGGCGCGGACTACTACAAACCCTGGAACACCGCCTATCAGGACTGGGCGGTGGGCATGGGCATCTATGACAGCCCGCAGCCCTATCTGTTCCAGCTTTATGTGGAGCCGATGCGCAAGTTCCAGCTGGCTGCAGAGGGCCATGGCGAACGCCAGCCCCCCGAGCATCTGCGCCAGCGGGTGAAGGACGTCATGGACCCGCTGCCGATCTGGTACGAGACCGACCAGCAAGGCAACGAGGGTTTTACAGTCAACGCGCTGACCCAGCGCCCGATGGCGATGTACCACTCCTGGGGAACCCAAAACGCCTGGCTGCGGCAGCTGCATGGACGCAATCCGCTGTATGTCCCAACCAAGCTGATGCGCGAGCACGGGCTGCAGGACGGCGACTGGGCCAAGGTCACCTCGCCGCACGGTGAAATTACCGTGCCGGTGATGGAGATGGCCGCGCTGAATGACAACACCGTCTGGACCTGGAACGCCATCGGCAAGCGCAAGGGAGCCTGGGCGCTGGAGAAGGACGCGCCGGAGGCCACCAAGGGCTTCCTCTTGAACCACCTGATCCACGAGCTTCTGCCCGCGAAGGGCGATGGCATGCGGTGGGCCAACTCGGACCCGATCACCGGCCAGGCGGCCTGGTTCGACCTGAAGGTCAAAATCGAAAAAGCCGCCGCGCCGGAGGATCTGCAGGAAAGCCAGCCGGCCTTCCCGGCGCAGGAATCCCCGGTTGGCACCGGCCCGAAAGAACTGAAGTGGAAAGTAGGCAAATGACCGAGCTCCCCAACTCCACAGACCGCAAGATGGGCCTGGTCATCGACCTGGACACTTGTGTCGGCTGCCATGCCTGCGTGATCTCCTGCAAGGGCTGGAATACCGAAAACTACGGCGCCCCTTTGTCAGACCAGAACCCCTACGGCGGCGACCCGTCGGGCACCTTCCTGAACCGGGTGCACTCCTACGAGGTGCAGCCTGCGGACGGCCATGCGCAGCTGATCCATTTCCCCAAGTCCTGCCTGCACTGCGAGGACGCGCCTTGCGTCACCGTCTGCCCCACCGGCGCCAGCTATAAGCGCGCTGAGGACGGCATCGTGCTGGTGAACGAGGACTACTGCATCGGCTGCGGCCTCTGCGCCTGGTCCTGCCCCTACGGGGCGCGGGAATTGGACCTGGCAGAAGGAGTGATGAAAAAATGCACCCTCTGCGTTGACCGGATTTACAACGAGAACCTGCCGGAAGTGGACCGCATCCCCTCCTGCGTGCGGACCTGCCCCGCAGGCGCCCGCCATTTCGGCGATCTGGGCGATCCGGACAGCGACGTTTCCAAACTGGTGGCAGAGCGCGGCGGCATGGATCTGATGCCGGAAATGGGCACCAAGCCGGTGAACAAGTACCTGCCACCCCGTCCCAAGGACCAGATCGAGGAGCAGATCGACATTCTCGCCCCGCTGCTGGCACCGGTCGCTGAGGAGCCGCAAGGCTTCATGGGCTGGCTGGACAAGGCCCTCGACAAACTTCCGGGAGGAGCGAACTGATGCATCCCGCACCATCCGTCATCATCTTCACCACGCTCTCCGGCCTCGGCTTTGGCCTCTTGTTCTTCCTCGGCCTCAGCCAGCCCGCCGTGACCGGGAAAGTGGCCTTTGTGTTCTACGCCATAGCCTTCGGCTTGGCCTGCGGCGGCCTGTTGGCATCTACCTTCCACCTGGGCCGCCCGGAGCGCGCCTGGCGCGCCCTGACCCAGTGGAAAACGAGCTGGCTCAGCCGCGAGGGCGTCTGCGCCGTCGGGGCGTTGATTGTCATGGGCCTCTACGCGCTTGGCGCGGTTTTCATGGACAGCCATTGGACACTGCTGGGCTGGATCGGCGCGGCACTCAGCCTCGCCACAGTCTTCACCACCTCGATGATCTACACCCAATTGAAGACCATCCCGCGCTGGAACATGGAACTGACGCCTGCGATGTTCCTGTCTTTCAGCCTGGCAGGCGGCGCGCTGCTGGCCGGAGCCGAGTCGGTGGCGCCCTGGCTGCTGGCCATCGCCGGCGCGGTGCAGCTGGCCTATTGGGCCAAGGGCGACAAGGCGCTGGAGAACTCCGGCACCAATCTGGGCACTGCCACCGGCCTTGGCGACCGCGGCGCGGTCCGCGCCTTTGAACCGCCGCACACCGGCTCTAACTACCTCTTGCGCGAGTTCGTTCATGTGGTCGGCCGCAAGCACGCGCAGAAGCTGCGGATGATTGCCTTTATCCTCGGCTTTGCCCTGCCGCTGCTGCTGATCCTGACCCCGGTTCAGGGCATCGTGATCAAGCATGTGTTTGCTGCCCTCGCGGTGCTGTCGCATCTCGCAGGCATCGCCACCTCGCGCTGGCTGTTCTTTGCCCAGGCCGAACATGTGATCGGCCTCTACTACGGCAAACGCTGACATTCCCGGGGCGCCCAATGCGGCGCCCCGATCTATTTTGAGTATTTTAACCAGCCATGTCACAAACGTCCTGGCTGCCTCGTCCTGTTCCTGAAGCCACCAAAAAGGAACAGACAAATGTCCCAACGCCTCGACTATTTCGCCATCACCCCCGACCTGTTTCAGCCGATGCTGGAGCAGGAGAAGCTGTTCAAGGACAGCACCCTGGAGCACAGTCTGGTGGAGCTGGTGAAGCTGCGGGCTTCACAGATCAACGGCTGTGCCTTCTGCATCCACATGCACAGCCACGACCTGCGCGCTCATGGTGAAAGCGAGGACCGGATGCAGCTGCTGAATGCCTGGTGTGAATCCTCGCTTTACACCAAGCGGGAGCGTGCCGCGCTGGCCTGGTGCGAAGCGCTGACGCGGGTGGAAAAGACCGGCGCGCCTGATACAGACTATGAGGAAATGACCCGGCTGTTCTCCCCGCGCGAGCAGGTGGTGCTGACGCTTCTGATCAGCGCCATCAATGCCTGGAACCGCATTGCAATCGGTTTCCGCACCTCGCATCCTGCCGCTGAGGAGGCCAATGCCGCGTGACAGCTCAACACAAAAATGACGGAACCGATGCGTTCCTGACAGCGCGGCCGCGATTGTTTGCGGCCGCCTACCGGATGCTGGGCACGGTTAGCGACGCCGAGGACATCCTGCAGGATGCGTTCCTGCGCTGGCAGACAGCGGACAAGGCTGAGGTACGGGACCCGACAGGCTACCTGATGCGGATCACTACCCGGCTGTGCCTGGACCAGCTGAAATCGGCCCGTGTGCGGCGCGAGACGTATCCCGGCGAATGGCTGCCGGAGCCGCTTCTGACCGAGGACGCAACCGAACAGCTGGACCATGACGTCTCGGTTGCCCTGCTGTTGGCGCTGGAAGCCTTGTCGCCGCTGGAACGCGCCGCTTTCCTGCTGCATGACATTTTCGACAGCTCCTATGACGACATTTCTTCCGCGCTGAACCGCTCTCCCGAGGCTTGCCGCCAATTGGCTGCCCGCGCCCGGCGCAAGGTCCAGAAGCTGCGGCCGCGGGCCCCGGCCGACCCGGATCAGGGGCGGGATTTGACCGAAGCCTTCTTCCGGGCGTCCAGAACAGGCGATACAGCGGCCCTGACCCAGCTTCTGGCGCAGGATGTGCAGCTCATTTCGGATGGCGGCGGCAAGGCCGTAGCAGCGCTCAATCCGATCTACGGGCGGGACAAGGTGCTGCGGCTGCTGGAAGGCATTGCCCGCAAGTTCGGCAATACGGTTCCGACCCGCTGGCGGTTTTGCCGCCTGAACGGCCTGCCGGCGATTTTGAACCTAGCCGAGGATGGTATCCTGCAAGCAACCTCGCTGGAGATCGCGGTGGGCAGAATCACAAGGATTTATGTGACCCGCAATCCGGATAAGACCCGGCACCTGGCGGATGCTCTGAGCTGAAGGGGCAACCCCTCTTGCCCCTTCAGGGCAACACATCCCGGAGTATTTCCAACCGGCAAGAGGCAAAAAGGGCGGCACTAGGATGGAGGCCGCCCTAGCTTTTTTCAGATGCGGATAAAGTTTACAGCAGGCCCGCGTGCACCATGGCCGCGTCGATGGCAGCCTTGGTGCTGTCCTCCAGCGTGGTCAGCGGCGAGCGAACTTCTTCGCTGCACATGCCAAGCTTGGACAGGCCGTATTTGGCGCCTGCAAGGCCCGGCTCGATGAAGATCGCCTCGTGCAGCGGCATCAGCCTGTCCTGATACTCCAGAGCCTTGGCATAGTCGCCTGCCAGGGTAGCGGCCTGGAATTCGGCACAGAGCTTCGGCGCGACGTTCGCGGTCACCGAGATGCAGCCAACGCCGCCGTGGGCATTGAAGCCCAGCGCGGTCGCGTCCTCGCCGGACAGTTGCACGAAATCCTTGCCGCAGGCGGCGCGCTGCTGGCTGACGCGGGCCAGATCGCCGGTGGCGTCCTTCACCCCGATGATGCGCGGCAGCTTGGCCAGCTCCCCCATGGTCGCAGGCGTCATGTCGACGACCGAGCGGCCCGGGATGTTGTAGATGATGATCGGGATCTCGGCACAGTCATGGGCGGCCTGGAAGTGCTGCACCATACCGCGCTGTGTCGGCTTGTTGTAATACGGCGTCACGACCAGCGCCGCATCGGCACCGACTTTCTTGGCAAACTCGACAAAGCGAATCATCTCGACGGTGTTGTTGGAGCCTGCGCCCGCAATCACCGGCACCCGGCCAGCCGCTGCCTTGACCGTCTCTGCGATGACCTGCTCATGCTCCTCGTGGGTCAGCGTCGGGCTTTCACCGGTGGTCCCGACGGGCACCAGGCCGGTCGACCCTTCGGCAATCTGCCATTCCACCAGGCGTTTTAGCGCATCCAGATCCAGCTCGCCGTTCGAAAACGGGGTAACGAGTGCTGGCATAGAGCCTTTGAACATGGGCACGCTCCCTTCGCTGCAGGTGCAGGCGGCAATCCGCCGCCGTCAAGGTACGGAATGCCAGTGATTTGAGTTGATACCGGCACGCCAATAAGTAACGTTCAAGCCTCTATCCCCGGACCGTTGGAAAATGCAAGAGATGACACGCATCCTGGCCCTTATTCTGCTCATTGCGGCGGCCCTGCCCGGAGCACCTGCCCAAGCCCGCGATTTGGGCACGGCGCTTGATCTCATGCGGGCCGAGAAATGGGATCAGGCCGCGCGCGAAGCGGGCAAGCGTCAAAGCGTGGCGCGCGATGTCATCGAATGGCACCGGCTGCGGGCCGGGCTGGGATCAGCAGGCGATGTAATGGCGTTTCTGGAACGGCGCCCGGACTGGCCCGGGCTCGATTACTTGCGCCGCCAGAATGAGGACGCCTTAGCCGCCACCGGGCGCGAGACCATCCTGGCCTTTTATGCCGAAGACCGTCCGCAAACTGCTGAAGGCGCGCTGAGCCTGGGCAAGGCCCTGATTGCTGCCGGGCGCCGCGGCGACGGCGAGGCGGAGATCGTGCTGGCCTGGCGCACCATGGCGATGGGCAGCGCGATCCAGAAGCTCTACTTGCGGGACTTCGGCAAGCTGCTGAAGCCGCACCACACCGCGCGGCTGGACCGGCTCTTGTGGGAGGATCATCTGGTTAGTTCCAAGCGAATGCTGCCACTGGTTCCCGAGCCTGAGCGTAAACTGGCAGAAGCCCGCATAGCTCTGCAGGAACGTGCCCCAGGCGTGGACGCCAAGATCGAAGCCGTTCCCGCCAGCCTGCAAGCCTCTGCCGGTCTTGCGTACGACCGCTTTGCCTGGCGCGACCGCAAGCGGCTGCAGGACAGCGCCATCGACATGATGATGGACCGCAGCACCAGCGCAGAGAAACTGGGCGAGCCGGGGAAATGGCTGAACCGCCGCCGGGATCTGGCCCGGCAATTGATGCGCGACGGCGATCACGAGCGCGCCTACCAGCTTGCGGCCTATCATTTCTCAACGCCCGAGGACGGTTATGGCTATTCCGACTGCGAATGGCTGGCCGGCTACATCGCCTTGCAGAATTTGCGCGACCCCGAGCTTGCTGTGGTGCATTTTCAGCGGTTCCTGTCCTCGGTCGAGACCCCGATCTCGATCGGCCGCGGCGGCTACTGGCTGGGCCGGGCCTATGCGGCAATGGGAGCAGCCGACAAGGCGCACGAGGCCTATGCCAAAGGCGCGGAATACCAGACGTCTTTCTACGGCCTGCTGGCCGCCGAGAAACTTGGGCGCCCCTTTGATCCGGCGCTGGTGAAACCCGCCCCCATGCCTGACTGGCGCAAGGCGGCTTTCATGCAATCCTCGGTGGCCGAGGCCGGACTGATGCTGCTGGAAGCCGGCGATCTGGCGCTGGCAGAGCGCTTTCTTACCCATCTGGTGGAGACCCTGCCACCGGTCCAGGCGCGCCAGCTGGGGCAAATGGCGGTGGAATTGGACCAGCCGCATCTGGCGGTGATGATCTCAAAACGCGCTGCCCGCGGCGGGGTGGAGCTGGAGGGCGCCTACTACCCCCTGCACGCGGTTGCCAAGCGTCAGCTGCCTATGGCCGAGGAAATGACCCTGGCCATTGCCCGGCGCGAAAGCGAATTTGATCCTGCGGTCGTCAGCCATGCCGGCGCACGCGGGCTGATGCAGGTGATGCCGGCAACGGCAAAGCTGGTGGCAACGGAACTGGGCATCCTGGCAAACCACAAGACGTCCCGCCTGACAGCGGAGTGGGATTACAACGCCAAGCTGGGGGCCAATTACCTGGCAGGCCTGGCCGGCAAGTTCCGCGGCAACGTTGTGATGATGGCGGCCGGCTACAACGCCGGCCCGCACCGCCCCATTGCCTGGATGGAACGCTATGGCGATCCCCGGGACGGCGACCCCGATATCGTTGACTGGATCGAACACATCCCCTTCAACGAGACCCGCAACTACGTGATGCGGGTCACCGAAAGCCTGCCGGTCTACCGGGCCCGGCTGGGCAAGGCGCCGCTGCCGGTTCCGTTCTCCAAGGAGCTGAAGGGCTCAACCCTTCACGCGTTCGCGCCATAAGGTGAACAGGCCCGCGGCGATGATGATGCCCGCACCTACAGCCACATTGGTGCGGATCACCTCGCCGAACACCGCCATGCCCAGCATCGCCGCCCAGATCAGGTGGAAATAGGCGAAAGGCTGAACTGCGCTGGCTTCGGCCATCTCGTAGCACTTGATCAGCAGCCAGTGGCCGGTCACGCCCGAAACGCACAGCAGCGCCATCCAGAACCAGTCGCCCTGGCTCATCGGCTCCCAGAACCAGATGCCGATTGCGGTCATGAAGACCATGCCGGCAACCCCGGTCCAGAAGAAACTGGTGGCGGTGCTGTCCTTGCGCGCGGCGTAGCGCGTCACCAGCCCGTAAACGGCAAACATCAGCGCCGAGATGAACGGTATCACCGCGGCCGGGTTGAACACGCCCATGCCAGGCTGCAGGATAACCAGCACCCCGATCAGGCCGACGCCAATCGCCGCCCAGCGCCGCCAGCCAACGCTTTCGCCCAGGACCGGGCCGCTCAGCGCCGCGACCAGCAGCGGATAGCAGATGAACACCGCCTGGCTCTCGATAAGGCCCAGCACGGTAAAGCCATAGACCGCCACACAGATTTCAGCGACCAGCAAAACGCCGCGGAACATCTGCAGCCACAGCTGGTCGGTACGGGCAGCCTCCTTGATCCCTCCCGGCGCCCTTGCCGCCAGGAAAACCACAAAGGCAGCAAAGAACCAGTAGCGCACCATCACCACCATGTAGGTGTTGTAGGTGCCCGCCAGATGGCGCGAAATGCCGTCCTGCAGGGCAAAGACGATGGTGGCTCCGATCATCAGCAGAATACCCAGCGGCACGTTGTTCTGCTGCACGCGGGGCTGAGGCAGGCTTTTGCCCTGTGGAACCATGCTCATCGCAATACCGCCTTTGTCATATGCCGCTTGCGCCCGTAACCGGGAATGCGGGTCACTTCAAATCCTGCTGCCTCCAGCCCGCGGCGGACAAAGCCCGCTGCAGTATAGGTCGCCGCCGAGCCGCCGGGCGCGGTATGCGCCGCAACCTCCGCCATCAGCGCCTCCTCCCACAACTCAGGGTTTTTGGCCGGAGAGAACCCGTCCAGAAACCAAGCATCGGCCCGCCCTGTCCACTCCGGCAGCGACACCCGCGCGTCGCCCTGGATCACCTCCAGTTGCAGGCTGCCCAGATCGCAAGCCCCTGTGCCATGCCACTTGGCCAGGAACCGCTCCGCCCAGGGGGCAACCGCCGGAAACGCCTCCAGCGCCTTGTCCATATCACCAGGCGCCATCGGGAAGGCCTCGAAACTGGTGAAGCGCAGCGGCCCTTCCTGCCCTGCTGCTTCCCAGGCACGCCAGGCCGCCAGCATGTTGAGACCGGTGCCAAAGCCCAGCTCGGCAATATGAAAGCCCGGAGCAAACCGCTCCGGCAAGCTGTTTCCAGCCAGGAACACATGCTCCGTCTCTGCCAGCCCGTCCTGGATTGAGAAATAGGGATCATCGAACTGATCCGACACCGGAACAGTGCCATCGCGCCAGCTGAGGCGGGCCTGCTGGTCTGCCATGCTATAATCCCCTAAGTGAGTGTCTGGAACGGCGCGACACTGGCGAAAGGATCAGCAAATGGCAATGGCAGATGTAACAGTGCGCGGGGCGGGCATTTTCGGCCTGTCAATTGCCTGGCTCTGCGCCCGGCACGGTGCAAAGGTGCAGGTGGTGGACCCGTTCGGGGCAGGTGCAGGCTCCAGCGGCGGCCTGGTCGGCGCCTTGGCCCCGCATGTGCCGGAAAACTGGAACCCCAAGAAGCAGTTCCAGCTTGAAAGCCTGCTGATGGCAGAAGGCTTCTGGGAAGAGGTCGAGGCCACCGGCGGTGTGTCCCCCGGTTACGGCCGCACCGGGCGCCTGCAGCCCATCAACGATGAACGCTCCCTAGAGCTTGCCCGCAGTCGCGAAGTTTCCGCCCGCGAGCTGTGGAAAAATGAGGCGGAGTGGACTGTCTGCCAGGCAGACAGCCTCGGCCCCTGGGTGCCGCCCAGCGCCACCGGTTTTGTCATTCACGACACCCTCAGCGCCCGCATGCACCCCCGCCGCGCCTGCGCCGCGCTGGTCTCCGCCCTGGCGGTTATGGGTGTTGAGGTGCAGCAGGAAGCGGCCGATCAGGGCAAGGTGGTGCATGCCAAGGGCTACGCGGGCCTCTTGGAGCTGAACGAAAACTTCGGCAAGACGATCGGCGGCGGCGTCAAGGGCCAGGCGGCGCTCTTGCGCTTTCACGAAGGCGAGGTGCCGCAGCTCTATGCTGACGGCCTGCACATCATCCCGCATGCGGACGGAACCCTGGCGATCGGCTCCACCAGCGAACGGGAATTCGACGACGGAAGAGCCACTGATGGCCAGCTTGACGACGTGATTGAGCGCGCCCGCGCCGCGGTGCCGGTGCTGCACGGGGCGGAGGTCATCGAACGCTGGGCCGGCGTGCGCCCCCGGGCCAAGTCCCGTGCCCCGATGCTCGGCGCCTGGCCGGGCCGCAATGGCCATTACATTGCTAACGGTGGCTTCAAGATCGGCTTCGGCATGGCCCCCAAGGTAGCACATGTGATGGCGGACCTGCTGCTGGAAGACATGGACAGCATCCCGCAAGGCTTCAGGGTAGAGGACAACCTCTAATCCCAGCCCCTTCGCCCTTTGACGGGCCAAGGGCGGCGCCAGTCGCCGCGCAGCAGCACTACGCCCAAGCCGCTAATCTGCCCGGCTCAGGGCACCCTTGGGCCCAGGAGCGCTCCGATTCATAGCTTGGGGGCTGCCGTTGCGCTCATGCACTGCCGCCCGTCCGGTCCGCGCACCCACAGGTCCGGGCCGTTGCGGCACAAAACGGCGCTTTCGGAATGCATCAGCGGCGACGACGCCCGGAACGAAAACTCCGCCAGCGGCCCCATCAGTTCCTCTGCCAGCAGCATCAGGTGCTGCGCCAGCAGCGGTCCGTGCACCACCAGACCTTCGTAACCCTCAACATCGCGGGCGTAGTCCAGGTCATAGTGGATCCGGTGCCCATTGAAGGTCAGCGCCGAGTAACGGAACAGCAGGGTTGAGCTGAACGACACCTCCCGCGCTTCCGTCTCGTCGGTACGCGCTTCTGGCGGCACAGGTTTCGGCGCTGCCGGATCGGGGTCCTCGCGATAGACCAGATCATGCCATTCGGTCAGGCACAGCGCGCCCTCCTGCCGGATCTCATGGCGCAGCGTTACAATCCCCAAGGGCCCGGTTCTGCCGGTTTTCCGCTCCGCCTTTTCCAGCACGGAAGTTTTCTCTGCCGCGATGCCGGCCCGCAAAGGCGCCTGAAACCGCAACCGCCCGCCAGCCCACATGCGCCGCGGCAGGCCCATGTCCGGGATCAGCCCGGCTCCGCCGACCTTGGGGTGACCGTCGCGGCCCAGTTCACCCGGCGGCAGCGGCGTCCAGAAGTAAAGCTGATGAAAGAAGGGCGGCAGCCGGCTGCCTGCCGCAACCTGCGGCGTCAGCCCCAGCGCAGCCTGAAAGGCGGCTGCGCGGGCCGGGTCCATCATGTCCGTTACAAGCAGCGCGGGGGCGGAGGCGGTGTCGGTACTCATGCCGCCACATTAGCCGCGCCCCGCCAGGTGGCAAGTTCAGCGGCTGATGTTTTCCCGCAGCTTCTGCATCAGCTTGGTCAGCGTGGCCTCGTACTGGTCGCTCGTCAGCCGTCCGCGCTCGTCAAATTCCTTGCTGGATCCGGCAAGATGCACCTCAGGTCCGGTGATCAGCCGCGGCTGGAAGGGCACCAGGAAGCCGCGCAGGATCATCTGCGCGCGCTCGCCCCCGGCCCGGCCTGCCGCCGCTGACATCACCGCCACCGGCTTGTCCGCCCAGGGGCTGCCCTCGGTGCGGCTGACCCAGTCGAGCGCATTCTTCAGCACGCCCGACGGCCCCTTGTTGTATTCCGGGGTGGAGATCGCCACCGCATCCGCAGCCGCGATCTGATCTGCTAGCACCTGCACGGCAGGCGGGATCCCCTCCGCTGCTTCTACATCGCCATCATACAGCGGCAGGTTCAGATCGGCCTCCACGACAGTGGCCGGGCCGAACACCCGCGCGGCTTCTGCCAGAAGCTTGCGGTTGGTGGCCTCACGGCGCAGCGAGCCGGAAATGGTCAGCAGGACAGGGTCAGCCATGGGGAGTTCCTTCTGTTCGCGTCTGTGTTGCCCCTATCATGTAAGAGGCCGCCTCCAGCATGAAACAGCCATGCCCGCGCAAGCAATGTGCAGCGTTGCGTAAAGCTGCTGTAGCAGAACGAAAACAGCCCGCCCCTTGCGGGGCGGGCTGCAATTCATGCCGGCAGAGCCAGATCAGGCAGCCTGCGGGATCACCACCACCTCGACGCGGCGGTTGCGGGCCTTGCCCTCCGGCGTCAGGTTCGAGGCCACCGGCTGCTCCTCGCCGCGGCCGATGATGCGCATGCGGTGGTAAGGCACGCCGCCGGCTGCAATTTCGCTGGCCACTGCGTTGGCGCGGCGCTCTGACAGGCCCTGGTTGTAGCCCGCGTCGCCATCGCTGTCGGTATGGCCGATCACCTGGATGGTGCTGTTGGGGTAGCGCACCAGGCTGTTGGCCACGCGGCGCAGATCGCCCTGCACCGCCGGCGAGATTGCCGCGCTGTCGGTGGCAAAGGTCAAGTCATTCGGGAAGGACAGGATCAGCCGGTCGCCGGTGTTGACGATGGTGATATCGTCATTCGACAGGTTCTGGCGCAGCTCGCGCTCCTGCGCGTCCAGTTGGTTGCCGATCACGCTGCCTGCAGCGGCCCCGACCAGCGCGCCGGTCGCAGCCCCCAGCCCACGGTCGGAGTCGTTGGCAATCGCGCCAACGCCGGCACCGATGATACCGCCCAGAACCGCGCCCTTCTGGGTGTTGCTGCCCGGAGTGCCGATGGTTGCGGGGTCGGTACAGGCGCTCAGGCCCAGTGCTGCGGCGACAATACCAGCCGTGGTGAGTTTCATCTGCATTTTCAAATTGCCTTCTGCTTTCTAAGGTCCGGGCGGCGCCCGGCAGTCGGCACGAATATCGTGATGCTGCGCGGCGTTCTCAAGGGAAGGGAAATCCGGTTCGGCGGAATACCGCGCAAAACCCGCAGAAGGACCCGGTTTCAGGGCGAAAATGCGAAGTTCCAGCCTTCCTGTTCCATCCAGAGCCTGCGGAGGGTTTTCGCCTCGGCGGCAAAACTGTCCTCCCGGATCTCCGCCGACAGCATACGGTCGGTGCGGAAATGCCGGAAGCCGCCGCGCAATTCGCACCAGGCGGCGAGCATGGTGCATTCAATGTGATAGATCAGCGCCAGCGGCCGCAGGGTCCTGCGGCTTTCTCCGCGTTCGGGGCTGAGGTAGGTCAGCTGCAGCTTGCGGCATTCGCGCACCGCCTGGCGCAGCAGCGCCTTGGACACGCAGCCCTGCTCGGGGTCATCCAGCGGCGCCCCCCAGGGAGCCACCTGCAGCCATTCCGCCGAGGCATGCACATCACGAATCTTGCGGCTGACCCTGGCGGCGGCCTGCTGCATGGCGCCATCGCCGGTGCGCATCAGCATTGCCAGTCCGACGTGCAGCGCCTCCAGCTCTTCTTCGTCGAAATTAAGCGGCGGCAGATCATAGCCCTTGCGCAGCATGTAACCGATACCCGCCTCCCCCTCGACCGGCGTGCGCATCGCCTGCAAGGCGGCAATGTCGCGGTAGATGGTGCGTTTTGAGACCTCAAGCTTCTCCGCGAGGTCTTCCGCCCGCACCGGTGCCGGGGCAGAGCGCAGGATCTGGATGATTTCGAACAGGCGTCCGGTGCGGGGCATGGGCAGGCTCCAGTGACAATCTGCTGCCACCTTAACACAAGCCGCTGACAACAGGATGTCAGCAGACCTCTGGTTTTCTGCCTCTCAGAAAAAGGAGAAAACCCATGCTGAGTTATGACTGGTTCGTTCTGATCACCCTGGGACTGGACCGCTGGGAAAGCCAGCGGCGCCCCTTGGCCCCGCATGAAATCGAGCGCGAGGAAGCGCGCAGGCGATACGAAGCTCAGAGGGTTGCCCGCCCTGCCCTTCCCGGCCTGCTTCATCGCCTGTTCAGCCGGCGGCGCGCATATCTCCGGCCGCCGCCTCCTCCTCCCGCGCGGCCTCAAAAGCAAGCATCGCGCGTTTGACCGGCAGCCCCCAGTGGTAACCGCCAAGAGCGCCGGACTTGCGCAGGGCACGGTGGCAGGGGATCAGCCAGCTGACCGGGTTGCGCCCGACCGCCGTGCCCACCGCCCGCACCGCCTTGGGTACGCCGATCGCCTGGGCCAGTTCGGAATATGTTGTGACATGGCCGGAAGGGATGCGCAGCAGCGCTTCCCAAACCTTGATCTGCAGCGGGGCGCCGATCATGTGCAGCGCAGTTTCGCCCTTCTGGGCAAAGGCCGCCTCTGCTAGGGGGCGGAGCGCTTCGGCGTCCTCAACATATTCCGCTTGCGGCCAGCGTGAGCGCATGTCTTCCATGGCGGCCTCGGCCCCGGTTTCGGCAGCAAAGCCAAGCCCGCAGATACCTTTCTCCGTCCCCATCACCAAGGCCAGTCCAAAGGGGCTGTCGAACCAGCCCCAGAAAATCCGCAGGCCATCCCCCCTGCGGGCATATTCTCCGGGGCTCATCGCCTCCCATCGAAGAAACAGGTCGTGCAGCCGGCCGGAGCCGGACAGCCCCACCGCATGCGATGCCTCCAGCGTGGTGAACCGTTCGCGCAGCAACGCCTTGGCATGGCCCAGCCGCAGATACTGCTGGTAGCGCTTTGGCGACACCCCGACCCAGGCCGAGAACAGCCGCTGAAAATGCGCCGGGCTCATGTCCATACGGGCGGCCAGCTGCTCCAGCGTCAGATCCTCGCCGCCATCGTCGATCAGCTCAATCGCCCGCCGCATGACGCCGTAGTGGTATGAGTTTTCCCGCGCTTCGATATTCATTGGCCCAATCCGATTTTACTTGCAGCCAAGTTAATACGCCCGCCCCAAGCACGCGACCCGGAACTTGCGCTATTGCAGCATTCTCCCTCTAACTCTGATGAAGCGCTGCTTTCCCGC
Organism: Leisingera sp. McT4-56; assembly: GCF_020514995.1. Lineage (NCBI taxonomy): Bacteria > Pseudomonadati > Pseudomonadota > Alphaproteobacteria > Rhodobacterales > Roseobacteraceae > Leisingera > Leisingera sp. McT4-56. Next base: position 215,771 of record NZ_JAJALF010000002.1, read on the forward strand.
CCAATTTCAATTGCGCTTTAAGGTCCGCTCTGTACATATGGCGCGCGATGGCAAAGCAACTCGATTATCATACGCTCCGCGAAATCTTCACGCGGTTCCAGGCAGCCGAGCCCGAACCCAAGGGAGAGCTGGAGCACGTCAACGCCTACACGCTTGTGGTTGCCGTCGCGCTGTCGGCGCAGGCAACTGATGCCGGTGTCAACAAGGCAACCCGCGCGCTCTTCAAGGTCGCCGACACCCCGCAAAAAATGCTGGACCTGGGCGAGGAGCGCCTGATCGAGCATATCAAGACGATCGGCCTGTACCGCAACAAGGCCAAGAATGTGATCAAGCTGTCGAAGATCCTGGTGGAGGACTACGGCGGCGAAGTTCCGAACTCCCGGGCAGCCTTGCAGTCCCTGCCGGGGGTGGGCCGCAAGACCGCCAATGTGGTCCTGAACATGTGGTGGAAACAGCCCGCTCAGGCGGTGGACACTCATATCTTCCGCGTCGGCAACCGGTCCGGCATCGCGCCGGGCAAGGATGTGGATGCGGTGGAGCGCGCGATTGAGGACAACATTCCTGCGGACTTCCAGCAGCACGCCCATCACTGGCTTATCCTGCACGGGCGCTACCACTGCAAGGCGCGCAAGCCGATGTGCGGCAGCTGCATTATCCGCGACCTCTGCATGTATGAGGACAAGAACCTTTGAGGCTTTACCCGCCCGGCCTGCAGCCTGGCTAAACCTCGTCACTCCATATCGCTAGACAAATCCGCCGGACCCGGCGCAACACTCCCCGAGGAGGGCAGCCCATGACCAAAACCTACCAGCTCGTCGGAATCGGCAATGCCGTCGTCGATGTGATCGCCCAGTGCGAGGACAGTTTTCTGGCCGAGCAAGGCATCGAAAAAGGCATCATGCAGCTCATTGAGCGCGACCGCTGCGAGGATCTCTATGCGGCCATGGGTAACCGGGTCATGACCCCGGGCGGCTCGGTCGCCAACACCATCGCCGGCGCCGGTGCGCTGGGGCTCCAGGCCGCCTTCATCGGCCGGGTCCGCGACGACTCGCTGGGAAGTTTCTACGCGGATGCGATGAACAACGAGGGCGTTGGCTTTGTGAACCCGCCGGTTGCGGACGGCGAGATGCCGACCTCGCGGTCGATGATCTTTGTTTCGCCGGACGGTGAGCGTTCAATGAACACCTACCTTGGCATTTCGTCGGAACTGAGTTCCGCCGACGTGCCCCAGGACGTGGCCGGCAACGCGCAGATCATGTTCCTGGAGGGCTATCTGTTCGACAAGGACAAGGGCAAGACCGCCTTTCTGGAAGCGGCCCGCGACTGCCGCGAAGGCGGCGGCAAGGTTGGCATCTCGATCTCCGACCCGTTCTGCGTCGAGCGCCACCGGGCCGATTTCCTGAACCTGATCGGCAACGAGCTGGATTTCGTGATCGGCAACCAGGACGAAATCTGCGCCTTGTTCGAAACCAGCGACCTGGAAGAGGCAATGGCCAAAACCGCCGCGATCTGTCCGCTGGTGGTCTGCACCCGGTCCGGCGACGGCGTGACCGTGCTGAATGACGGCACGCGCGTCGACGTGCCGGTCGAAACCATCGTGCCGGTGGATGCGACCGGGGCCGGCGACCAGTTTGCCGCCGGCTTCCTGTACGGCTTGGCGACTGGCCGCAGCATGGAAACCTGCGCCCGCATGGGCTGCATCTGTGCAGGCGAAGTCATCCGCCATATCGGCCCGCGCCCCGAAACCAACGTCCGGCACCTGCTGGAAGAAGCCGGGCTGGTTTAATCCAGCCGGGCACTCCCGCCCGCCGGAGCTGCAGCTCGCGGTGCATTTCCGGCCCTTGGGCGTAGCGCGGCGCGGCCTTGCCGCCCCGCGCAGCCTGCCTGCGGCAGGCACACGGGCTTACCGGTTCCGGCCTCAGCTGTCAGCCGAAAGCTGCGCCTTGCTCAGAAGCGCTTTGAAGGTCTCGACGTCCTGCGCGCTCATCCCGCTCAGCAGCCGTGTCTGGGTTTCAACATGGGCTGCGACGGCCCGGTCGATCAGGGCAAAGCCTTCTTCTGTCAGCCCGACCAGGAAACTGCGGCTGTCCTCCGGGTTCACCTCGCGCTTGACCAGCCCGTCCGCCTCCAGCCGGTCGATGCGGTTGGTCATGGTGCCGGACGCCACCATCGTCGCCTTCAGCAGATCGCCCGGCGACAGCGTGTAAGGCGCCCCGGACCGGCGCAGCGTGGCCAGCACGTCGAATTTGGCCGCGTTCAGCCCGAATTCCGCAAATGTCTTATGCATCTCGCGCTGATAGGCCAAGTACAGCCTGGCCACTCTGCCGATCACTCCCATGGCCGTCACATCCAGGTCCGGCCGCTCCTGCCCCCATTGCTGGGTGATAAAATCCACATGGTCCATGCCACCGGTTTAGGCATTTACATCTTGACGTCAAGATAAAACCCATTATCTCGACATCAAGACAAGGAGAAACACATGCCGATCCGGACCCTTCTGCTGACCGCGCTGGCCCCTGCCATCTGGGGCACCAGCTACATCGTGACAACGACTTTCCTGCCCGGCCACTCGCCGCTGGTGGTGGCCCTGCTCAGGGCGCTGCCTGCCGGGCTGCTACTGCTGCTGCTGGTGCGCCAACTGCCGCCGCTCAGCTGGCTGCCGCGGCTGATGGTGCTTGGCGCGCTGAATTTCTCGTTGTTCTGGGTGCTGTTGTTCCTGTCCGCCTACCGCCTGCCCGGCGGAGTCGCCGCGACGTTGGGCGCCGTGCAGCCGCTGATCGTGGTGTTCCTGTCCGCCTTGCTGCTGCAGACGCAGTTCCGCACTGCTGCCGTTGCCGCCGCGCTTCTGAGCATGGCAGGTGTTGCCTTGCTGGTGCTGACCCCAGCCGCCAAGCTGGACACGCTGGGCGTCCTGGCCGGCCTTGGCGGCGCCTTGTCGATGGCCGCCGGCGTTGTTCTGACCCGGAAGTGGCAGCCGCCGGTGCCGCCACTCACCTTCACCGCCTGGCAGCTGACCGCAGGCGGGCTGCTGCTGGTGCCTGTTGCGCTGTGGATGGTGCCGGAGATGCCGGTCTTCACGGCTGCCAATATCCTGGGCCTTGCCTACATGAGCCTCATCGGCGGTGCGCTGACTTATATCCTGTGGTTCCGCGGCCTCGCCCGGATCGACCCGTCGCAAGTGTCGCTGCTCGGCGTCCTGAGCCCGCTGTCTGCCGTGATCCTGGGCTGGCTGCTGCTGGGGGAAACCCTGACGCCCAACCAGATGCTGGGTGCCACACTGGCCCTGTTCAGCCTCTGGCTCGGCCAGGTGCAGTTGCGGTCCCGGCCCTCCGCAACGGCAGCTGAATAACCAGTATCACCGCGGCACGGCCGGTTCACAGGCCTTGCCGCGGTGGCAATCCAGCACCTGCCGCCGCACGTTGGAGGTGTCGTCAAACGCAAACCCGCCGCAGGCGTTGGCCCGGACCACCAGCTCCTGCCCGCGCTGTTCAGCAAAGACCACATAGCCCGCACCGGGCTTCATGCCGCCGCACCAGGGTCCGAGGCACTCCACCTCAATAACCGCAGGCACACTAACCCGGGTTGAGAAATACTTTCCGTCCAGCAGCTTGCCTGAGAGCTGTGCCGGAATGCGGGTCAGCGGCGGGGTGTCATTGGAATTGCCGGAATGGGACTTAGGCAGCTGGCTTTCGTCAAACCGCAGTTCACCCGCAATAACATTGAAGACGCTGTCCGAATTCGCGGCATGCAAATAGGCGTCCGCAGGGCCCCAGGGAAGGCAGCTGAGGGCAGCAGCGGGACCGGCGGCAACAGCCAGAATACACGCGGTCAGGGCAGCACCGGCTCCGGCAGGTCGAAAACAGGCTCGCAAATTCATCTCACAGATACTCCCGGAACTCTGCCACCACCCGCGCATAGACCTCGCGCTTGAACGGCACGATTTTCTCCACAAGGCTCTCCACCGGCTGCCAGCACCAGGCCGAGAACTCCGGATCATCCGTCTCGATATTGACCTGATCATCCGTCCCGAGGAACCGCATCAGATACCATTTCTGCTCCTGCCCGCGGTATTTACCGCCCCAGAAGCTGGGCACCACGTCATGCGGCAGGTCATAGGGCAGCCAGCCGTTGCTTTCGGCGATGATCTCGACCAGCTCCGGCGCCACACCGGTTTCTTCCTCCAGCTCGCGCAGCGCCGCAATCCGCGGATCCTCGCCCGCGTCGATCCCGCCCTGCGGCATCTGCCAGGCATCTTTGTAGCGGTCCTTGCGCTGGCCGACGAACACCGCGCCCTCGGCATTGATCAGCATCACTCCGACGTTGGGGCGGTAGGGCAGCTTGGCAATCTCTTCCGGCGTCATCAGGCTCTCCTCAACATGGGTTTTCACAACCTTAGACCGCTTGCCGCCGGGGCACGCAAGGGGGTGACGCGGCGTTTGCCCGTGACAAGGCGGCCCGCGCCCTTGATCCTAGGGGCAACTGCCAGGGAGAGTTTCAAGATGACTGCGTACCCCAATCTGCTTGCCCCGCTGGATCTGGGCTTTACCACGCTGAAGAACCGGGTGCTGATGGGCTCGATGCACACGGGGCTGGAGGAAACCGGCGACTGGAACCGCGTTGCCGAATTCTATGCCGCCCGCGCCCGCGGCGGGGTGGCGTTGATGGTGACCGGAGGGATCGGCCCGAACCTGGAGGGCTCGGTGCTGCCGGGCGCCTCGATGATGACCTCGCCCAAGGACGTAGAGAACCACCGCGTGATCACCAGCCGCGTGCATGAAGCGGGCGGCAAGATCGCCATGCAGATCCTGCACGCGGGCCGGTATGCCTACGGCCCGAAATGTGTCGCCCCCAGCCCGGTGAAATCGCCGATTTCGCCCTTCCCGCCGCATGAGCTGGACGAGGATGGCATCGAAAAGCAGATTGCCGACATCGTGAACGCCGCCCGGCTGGCACAGGAGGCAGGCTATGACGGCGTCGAGATCATGGGGAGCGAGGGCTACTTCCTCAACCAGTTCCTGGTCACCCACACCAACAAGCGCACCGACCGCTGGGGCGGCTCCTACGAAAACCGTATGCGGCTGCCGATCGAGGTCGTGCGCCGCACCCGCGAGGCCGTGGGCCGCGATTTCATCATCATCTACCGCCTGTCGATGATCGACTTGGTGCCCAATGGCTCCACCCACGAGGAGGTGGTGCAACTGGCGCAGGAAATCGAGAAGGCCGGCGCCACCATCCTCAACACCGGCATCGGCTGGCACGAGGCACGCATTCCCACCATCGCCACCTCGGTTCCCCGCGCGGCGTTTGCCTGGGTCACCAAGAAGCTGATGGGCAAGGTCGGCATCCCGGTGATCACCTCCAACCGCATCAACACGCCCGAAGTGGCCGAGCAGGTGCTCTCCGAGGGCTGCGCCGACATGGTGTCGATGGCCCGGCCGATGCTGGCGGATGCGGATTTCGTGGCCAAGGCGGAGGCCGGACAGGCAGACCAGATCGCCCCCTGCATCGCCTGCAACCAGGCCTGTCTCGACCATACCTTCAGCGGCAAGCTGACGTCTTGCCTAGTAAACCCGCGCGCCTGCCACGAGACCGAACTGGTGATTGAGCCTGCTGAGACCTCCAAGACCGTTGCCATCGTCGGCGCCGGGCCCGCGGGCCTCGCCACCGCGCTCACCGCCGCCCAGCGCGGCCATCAGGTGACGCTGTTCGACCGCGCCGATGAAATCGGCGGCCAGCTCAACATGGCCAAGCAGGTGCCGGGCAAGGAGGAATTCTGGGGGCTGGTCGACTGGTACCGGGTCATGGTGGCAGACGCCGGCATCACTCTGGGGCTGGGCCGCGAGGTTGCGGCAGAGGATCTGACCGGCTTCGACGAAGTGGTGATCGCCACCGGCGTCACCCCGCGCGACCCCGCCATTCCCGGCCAGGACCAGGACAATGTGCTCAGCTACATTGACGTTCTGCGCCACAAGAAACCGGTGGGACAGCGGGTCGCCGTGGTCGGCGCCGGCGGCATCGGCTTTGACGTCTCCGAATTCCTGCTGGAAGAAGGCCACAGCCCCACCACCGACCTGCCCGCCTGGATGAAGGAATGGGGCGTGGCCGACCCGGCAGAGCACCGCGCGGGCCTGGCGCCCGAGGGCCCTCAGCCCGCGGCCCCTGCCCGCCAGGTGACACTGCTGCAGCGCAAGGCCGAACGCCACGGCAAGCGGCTGGGCAAGACCACCGGCTGGATCCACCGGGCAACCCTCAAGATGAAGGAGGTGGAATTCGTCGGCGGAGTCAACTACGAGCGGATCGACGCTGAGGGCCTGCATGTGAGCTTTGGCGAAGCCCGCGAAAACCCGCGGGTGATCCCGGCGGACACCATTGTGCTCTGCGCGGGCCAGGTTTCCGAACGGTCACTGGCTGATGAACTGGCAGAGCGCGGGATATCTGCCCATGTGATCGGCGGCGCTGATGTGGCCGCGGAACTGGACGCCAAGCGCGCGATCAACCAGGGCACCCGCCTGGCCGCCAGCCTGTAAGGCAGCAGACGTCCTCCCGCTTGCGGCAGCAGACCCTTTCAGGCCCGGCCCGCAGTTGGGCCGGCGCCGCGCCGGATGGCACCGAGCTCCGCGCGGTGTTGCGCCGAACGGGCGCAGCGCATTTTCAATGCGCCCAAGCCGGACGGGAGCCGCCCGCAGCAGCCCTGCAGCGGCGTGGCCTGCGCGGCGCTCAGCCGTGTGCCGCGATGCTGTCCGCCGGGGCCTCCTCCCGCGCCTCCATCCCGTAATCGCGGATCACCCCCGCAACACGCAGCCGGTAGTCCGCGAAATAGCCGCTGCGGCCCTTGGCCTGTGCTGCCCGGTGCGCCGGGACCTGGCGCCAGGCGGCCAAGGCCTCCTCGCTCTCCCAGAACGACAGCGACAGCAGCTTGCCCGGCGTTGTCAGGCTCTGGAAGCGCTCGACCGAAATGAACCCCTCAATCCCCTCAAACAGCGGCCGCAGCCCGGCGGCATGCTCAAGGTAAGTGTCCTTCATGCCCTCGGCCGGTTCCACTTCGAAAATAACGGCAATCATCCAGGTCTACTCCTATCCGTCGCCATGCGGGGCTGAGGCCAGTTTCAGCCAGGTCCGGTCTTCACGCAGCAAAAACCGTTCCTTCTGGGCAAATTCATAGTTCTCGCGCCCCAGCGAGTCTGCCGCCAGCCGCGCCCGGTAGGCCTCATACTCTGCCAGGCTTCCCACGTTATAAATACCATAGGCCAAGGTCGAAGATCCTTCATGCGGTGCGAAATAACCTACCAGATCCGCTCCGCAGCGCGGAATCGCCTGGCCCCAGTTGCGGGCGTATTGTTCGAACTGCGCCTTCTTGGCGGGATCTATGTGATAGCGGATGATGCAGGTCAGCATGGCAGGTCCTTTGTCTGTTCAGGACGTTCTGCCTAACCCGCCTCAGCTGCCGGATGCTTCGCTGCACACCGAAGCGTCACTCCACGTTGATGGTAATGACCTCGGACACCACGGGCGAGTCATGCGGCACGTGGCTGGCATCGCCAAGCACCAGCTGCAAGGTGTGGCGGCCTGGCGACAGCTCCAGTGTGGTCTCCGTCTGCCCGCCGCCGAAATGCACATGATGCTCATCCGCAGGCAGCCCGTTCAGCAGTTCATCCGCGCCGTCTTCGCCTTCCCCGATCGCCGGGCGGTCAATCAGAAGATGATGATGGCCCGAGTGCTCTTTTTCCGTCCCGGCAGGCGCAACCTCCATGCCGGAAAGACCAAACACCACCGTCACCGGCGAGGAAACCGTGTCTCCGTCCTTGAGGTTGACGAAAAACACCTTCGCATCCGGATGCGACGGCGTGCGCTCTTGCGCTCCAAGCGGCGCGGCAAAGCTCAATACCGCGGCAGCAGCCAGCAGAAATTTCATGTCCAGTCCTCCGGCAATTCTCTCAACCAACAGGTTAGATCTAGCAGCGGGCCTGGCAACGGCAAATCCGGCACAGTGACCAGTTGCACAAAAAGGCAGCACCAGCAGCCGACCGCGGCAATACCTTGTCCGTCCCGCTTGCCTGGCCCGCCCGGCGGAGGCAGTGTCTCCAGCGATATACAGGCAGGAGCCAGCCATGGTATTTGCAGTCATTCTGATGGGGCTGACCCCCAGCTTCCTGATGGTCGGGCTCGGCGGCATGGTACGCAAGCGTCTGGCTCCGCAAGCCTGGCAAGGCCTCGACAAGCTGAATTTCGAAGTGCTGTTTCCCGCGCTGCTGTTCTTTGCCGCCAGCGGCCGCCCGATTGCCGTCTCCGATCTAGGCCGTATCGGCCCCGCGGTCTGGAGCATTCTGGCCCTGGCGTTTGGCCTCGGCTGGCTGGCGCGCCGGTTCGGGCCCAAGAAGTTTCTCGACTTCGCCGGCGCCTGGCAGACCGCCTGGCGCTTCAATACCGCAATTGCCTTTGTTGCGCTGCCTTCGGTCGGTGCAGAACTGACCGGTCAGATGGCAGTTGCAATCGGCATGGCGGTGCCGGTGGCCAATGTGATGGCGGTCACGGCACTGTCACGCGGCGGCAGCCTCTCGCTGCGCGAAACGGCCATCAAAATCGCGCTCAATCCATTCCTGCTGGCCTCCATCGCCGGCGTCGCGGTGGGGCTTTCGGGCTACAGGATCCCCGCCCCGGTTCTGGCCCCGGCCGAAATGCTGGCCCATGCGGCGATCCCCATTGCGCTGCTGTCGATCGGCGCAACCATGAACTGGCGGGCGCTGGCCCGGCTCGACCTGTTCAACGGTTATCTCTGCCTGGTCCGGCTGGTGCTGGTGCCGGCCATCGTGCTGGCGGCCTGCCTGCTGCTGGGTACCGAGACCGGCTTTGCCGCGGTGCTGGTTCTGTTCGCCGCACTGCCCACCGCATCCGCGGCGCATGTGCTGGCCTCGGCCTTTGGCGCGGACCGGGCGCTGGCTGCCACACTTATTGCGCAATCCACCCTGCTCAGCGCGGTAACACTGCCCCTGTGGATCCTGACGATCAAGCTTGCACTTTAAGGTTTCGTTAGGACTTCCGGGACCCGCCCCCCCTTCCAAGCGCCGCCGTTTCCACAGCGCAAACGATCCCGGCGAAACCTCGCAATTATCCCACCTCCGCCCCGATCTTGCCCGATTTGCCCGTCAGCTTCAGGGCAACAGGATATGCGAGGACGGGTGCACATGGACCGACTGATGGAAATGGAGGCCTTTGCCAATGTGGTGGACCAGGGTGGTTTCACCGACGCGGCACGGAAGATGGGAATATCGAAGTCGGCCGTCTCCAAACATGTCTCCAGCCTTGAGGCCCGCCTCGGCGCACGGCTGCTGAACCGCACCACCCGCCGGGTGTCCCCGACCGAGATCGGCCTGGCCTATTACGACCGCGCCCGCCGGGTGCTGAATGACGCCGGCGAAGCGGATGCGCTGGTCACCTCGATGCAATCGGCGCCTTCGGGTCTGTTGCGGATTTCGGTTGCCACCGACTTCGGCGTCAACCATCTGTCGCCGGTGCTGTCGGACTTCCTGCGCGACTTCCCGGACATCACCGTCAACATGGTGCTGAACAACCGCTATGTGGAGCTGATTTCCGAAGGCTTCGACATGGCGGTCCGCATCGGCGAGCTGGAGGACAGCAGCTTGCGCGCCCGCAAGCTGACCGAGACCACCAAGCGCATGATCGCCTCTCCGGAATATCTGGAGAAATTCGGCCGCCCGCAGAAAATCGACGAGCTGAACACCCACAAGCTGCTGCACTACTCCAGCCAGTCCAGCGGCAACGTCTGGAAGATCACCGCGCCCTCGGGCGAAAAGCGCCAGGTGCGCACCTCCGGCTGGCTGTCCGTCAATGACGGGCAATCGCTGCTGAACGCCGCGATTTCCGGCCTCGGCATCGCCTATCTGCCCAGCTACCTCTACTCCGCAGCGATGGAGGAGGGGCTGGTCGAGGACGTGATGCCCAGCCTGCCGGTGGAAACCCAAGGCATTTATGCCGTCTATCCGCCCGGCAAGTTCACCCAGCCCAAGGTGCGGGCCTTTATCGACTTCCTGGTTGCGGCCTTTGCCGACCGCGACCCGTCCGAATGGAAAACCTGAACCGGCTCAACGGAAAACCGGAACAAGACTTCCCTCGAAGACCTGCCCCCGTGCCACTCGCGGGGGCTTTTTTACGGAGGCTGCAGCAGCGAAACGCGCTGGCGGACCGCAAGGCTCCCGCCCATCCCGGGCCAATCGCAGATTGACCCGCTTCCGTTGGGCCAGGCGCCGCTTCGCGGCACGCGCCGTGCGCCGGCGCCGGGCCCAAGGCTTGCTGCGGCATCTGCGATGCTGCGGCCAAGGCGCGGGGGCACCCTGCCAGTGAAATGGCGGCTTGGTCAGCTTTTGTAGTGCGGCGCCTCTGCATCCAGGCGGCGGCGGATGGCATGCCACTCCAGCTCGCCCTCGTAGCCGTACCAGTCGCTGACGGCCATGTCGCGCAGATGGCGCTTCTGCTCCGCCTCGGGAATGGTGCGGATCTCCACCCCCGGGCAGGCCGCGGCCTTCTGCACCTCCAGCTGCACCGCACAGGCCTGATCCAGGTAGAAGGAGCGGAAGAACGCCTCGCCCGCGGTCGCCCCGAACACAAAGGCACCGTGCCAGGCTTCCACCACCGCCTTCCTGCCGCGGCCGGCGTCCAGCAATCCGTTCAGAAAATCTTCGGTGCATTCGAACTCGTAATCCGTATACCCCAGCACATCGCCGCCGCCGATCATCAGATAGGCCTGGCTGTAGGGGCCCACCCCGCCGGTCTGGGCCGACACCCCCATGATTGCCTTGGTGTGGATATGCATGATGCAGTTCTTCTCCGGCTCCGCCTCGAAAAACAGCTTGCCGATTTCGGTGGCCGAGGGGTTCGGCTCGCCGTTTTCCGGATTGTGGTTCACCCGGTTGAAACCGACCTTGATCAGGTTGGAGGCGGTCACCTCCTCATGCATCCAGCCATAGTGATGGGTGATCAGCGCGTCCTCGCCCGGCACCCGGATCGCGTGCCACTGGTTGGTCTGATCGGTCAGCCGGTATTTCACCAGCGCATTGTAAATCGCAGCCAGCTCGCAGCGGGCCTCCCATTCGGCGTCCGAACAATTGGCCGGGCGGCCCTGCAGCGGGGTCGGGGTCATGACGGTCATTGGCGTTTCCTTTCCTGTGACTGGAGGAACCCTAGCTGCCGTGTGGCCGCATTATTTGCATGGAAACGCCCGTAACTTGCACGTAACGTCCTGTCATGCCGAAGGTGAGCTTCATCCTGTTTCCTGAGTTCCAGATGCTGGCCTATGTGCTGGCCTCCGAAACCCTGCGCATCGCCAACAAGAATACCGGCCGTCCGCTGTACACATGGGAGACGCTCAGCGTCACCCAGGCGCCGGTGCCTGCCTCCAGCGGACGGCTAGCCGCGCCGGACCGCAGCGGCTGGGAGCTCGGCGAACCGCCCGGCCTGGTGCTGCTTTGCGCCGGCTACGATCCCTTGCGTCACCTGCCGCAGGGGCTGCGCGCCTACCTGGCACGGGCTGCGCGCGCAGGCGCGACGCTGGGCGGCATCGACACCGGCACTGTGGTGCTGGCCCAGCTGGGTTACCTGGACGGGCATGAGGCAGTGCTGCACCACGAAGCCGAGGCAGGGTTCCGCGAACGATGGCCCGGCATCGCGGTCAGCGACCGGATCTATTGTTTTGGCCGCCGCCGGCTGACCGCCGTGGGCGGCACCGCCACCGGCGACGCTATGCTCGCCTGGGTCGCGGCCACCGGCCCGGACGGGCTGGCGGCGGCCACCTCCGAAGACATGGCGCATGGCTCGATCCGGCCTCCGGAAGTGCGCCAGCGGCTGCAGCCATCAGCTGATCCGGTGCTGGGCCGGATGCAGCAGCTGATGCTGGACAACCTGCCGGAGCCCCTGGCGCTCACAGACCTTGCCGGGCGGCTCGGCCTCAGCCTCAGAGCGCTGCGCCTGCGCTGTAAACGCGGATTGGGCATGACACCGCAGGCGGCCTATCTTCAGATGCGCCTGCAGCGGGCGCGCGAGCTGCTTCAAAGCACTGCCATGCCGGTCACCGAGGTGGCCCTGGCAACGGGATTTGCCTCGCTGCCGGGGTTTTCCCGCCAGTTCAAGGCCATGTACCAGCGCAGCCCGCGCGACATGCGCCGCCGCTGACGGCCCACCGGGCCAAGTTTTGCCTGGCGTCAGTTTCCGAGCAGCACAGCCTCCACCCGCCGGTTGGCCTCGCGGCCCTCGGGGATCTGGTTGCTGGCAATCGGCGCCAGATAGCCGGCCCCGGCCACGTCGATACGGGCCTCCTCGGCACCATAGGCCCCGGCCAGCCGCTCCTTCACCGATTGCGCCCGGCGTTCAGAGATCGCGACATTCTGCTCCTGGGAACCAACTGTGTCGGTGTGGCCGACCAGCAGCAGCCTGTATTGCGGGTTTGCCGCCAGGAATGCGGCCAGCGCGCGCAGGCTGGCGTAGCTGCCGTCCTGAAGCCGCGTGGAGCCGCTGTCAAACACCAGATCAGTCAGCACCGCATGGCCGCGCACCTCCAGCACCTTGGCCAGTTCCACCGGCCGCTCCGGGTCTGTTGGCTGCTGCACTGCAGGTTTCACTACCGCCGGCGCGGCCTCCGGCGGCTGCACGCTGATCACCTGCACATAGGCCGCGCCGCCCGCCCGCGACACCAGCACAGAGACCGCCGCCTCGCCCTTGGCAGCCGACAGGAAGTGATAGCGGGAGATATCCACCATCATGTCAGGCGCCGGCACCACTTCGATCCCGAAGCGAAAGCCGAAGCCGCCGCAATCCCGCGCCGCGCAGTCCAGCAGCACCTCATAGCCCTGGCCTGTCAGCTGCTCCCGCAAGGGCGCCAGGATCTGCAGCACGGTGCCGGCCTTTTCGACCCGCCAAGTGCGGCGCGAGATCTGCCCTTCGAACCGCTGCGAGGGCACCTTGTCGGCCGTTTCCGGGCCAACAGGCAATTGGTAGACGCCCAGCGCCATTGCCCGTTCGGAAACCGCTGCCGCAGCTGGCGGAAGAGTGAGCTCTGCCGCGGCCGCCACCCCCGGCAGCAGGGCAGCGGCTGCACATGCAATGAAGCGTCTTAGCGGCACTGGCTGTGATATTCCGGATTGGGCACCATCGCGGTTGCGCTGGCCACCCGGTTCGACATGTTGAAGAAGCCCGCGACATTGGCGATGTCCCAGATGTCCCGGTCGCTAAAGCCCGTATCCCGCAGGATCTGGCGGTCCGCCTCCTCGATCTCCGCGCTGGCGGTGGTCATCTTGGCGGCGAAGTCCAGCATCGCCCGCTGACGCGCGTCCAGCGGCGCCACCCGGTAGTTCATCACCAGCATCTCGCCCAGCTGCGGGTCGCCCGACAGTTGCCGCACGGCCGCGCCATGCGCCACCAGGCAATAGAAGCAGCGGTTGATCGCAGAGACCACCACCGCAATCATCTCCCGCTCCAGCTTGCTCAGGCCGCTGTCCGCCAGCATCAGATCGTTGTACATGGCGGTGAATGCGTTGAGCTTGGCGATGTCAAATGCATTGGCCTTCAGCACATTCGGCACAAAGCCCAGTTTCTCGACGCAGATATCGAAATATTTCTGCGTCTCCGGCGGCAGCGGGTCCACCATCGGCAGGTCGAGGGCTGTGGGCTGGGTCTGGTCACTCATCGCGTTCAATCGCCTTGTTGTAAAATCCGGTAGTGGTACTGTCCGACACAGTCCATGCCGAGGGAAGCATAAAGCCCGTTGGCGCCCTCGTTACGTTTCGTGCAAAGTACTGCCAATTCACTGGCGCCGTTCTCCAGCGCCCAGAATGCCGCCTGGCGCATCATCCAGGCGCCCATGCCGGCCCGGCGCTGATGCGGCAGGATCTCTAGCGCATGTACCATCGCCACTCCGTCATGCACCGCCACGAAACCAGCACCAGCCGGTTTGTCCCTGTGGCGGGCCAGCAGCCCCGTCTTGGGCCCCTGCACCCGGCTCATCACCGCCAGCCGCTCCGGCCCGATGCCGCCCTGTTCCCAGATCTCGCGCTGAATCGCCAGCGGCTCCCAGACGCAAAAGGCGGTGACACGCGGCACGGGAAAATCCGTCAGCCGCTGCGCCGGGCAGGTCCAGAGATTGACCGGGTCTTTCAAGGCATAACCGCGCGCCTCCAGCTGCGCGTCCAGCTCTGCCTCGCCGTCGCGGATCATGAACAGGCAGTCCTGGCCCATGGTGCGCATCGCGTCCTCAGCCGCTGCAATCTCCGCCTCCGTGACGGCGCCACTCACTGTCGCCGCCGACACCCGGCTGCCGCCGCCCTGCCCTTCGCGCAGGGTGACAGGCCCAAGTTCGCGCAGCGAAGCCGGCGGCCAGGTCGCCTCGGTCACGGCATAGTAACGGGGGTCGGTGGTCACTGCTCCAGCTCCTTTGCCAGTTCGGTCATCGCCGCATCGATGCGCGCGCCATCGGTGCCGCGGATCACGATATTGGCGCCGAACGCGCCGTCTTTCTGAAACGGGTAGCAGCCCACCGACAGATCGGCATAAGCCTCTGCCAGAGCGCGCAACGGGGCCGCGATTTCACCCTCTCCGCGTTGGACCCGCAGGGTCTGCGACAGCATCGGGCGGCCGCCGGTCAGGGTCGGCATCACGCTCGCCACCATGGCTTGAAAGATCATCGGCACCCCAGCCATCACATGCACATTGCCGATGGTAAACCCGGGCGCCGCCGAGACCGGATTGTCGATCAGCGCGGCCCCATCCGGAATGCGCGCCATCCGCAGCCGCGCCTCGTTCATTTCCAGACCTTGGGTGTCATAGTGCGCCTGCAGGATGGCCCGGGCATCGTCGCGCACGTCCAGATGCGCCTCAAACGCCTTGGCGATGCAATCAGCGGTGATATCGTCATGAGTCGGCCCGATGCCGCCGCTGGTGAACACATGGTCATAAGCGCCTGACAGCGCCTGCACCGCGGCAATGATCGCCGCCTCGTCGTCGCTCACCACCCGCAGTTCCTTCAGGTCGATGCCGTGTTTGGTCAGCTCCCCCGCCAGATAGTGCATATTGGCATCCCGGGTGCGGCCCGACAGGATCTCGTCTCCGATCACAAGCATGGCAGCCGTCGGATTGGCCATGATCTTCCTCCCTTGATACCTCGTCTCCGCAGGTATAGGCCCGTTGCCATGCGCTTTGAAACCCCTCTGATCCCCGCCGTGCTAATCCGCCGCTACAAACGTTTTCTCGCCGATTGCCGGCTGCAAGACGGTCAAGAGATCACCGCCCATTGCGCCAACCCCGGCAGCATGATGGGGCTGGCAGAACCGGGCATGACGGTCTGGCTGGAGCCCAACGACGATCCGAAGAAGAAGCTGAAATACGGCTGGCGGCTGGTGGAACATGCGGATGGCCACTTCACCGGCGTCGACACCTCGGTCCCGAACCGCGCCCTGCGGGCCGCGCTGGAAACTGGCGAAATTGCGGAGCTCGCCACCTACAAGACTGTGCGGGCCGAGGTGAAATACGGCGCAAACAGCCGCATCGATTTCCTGCTGCAGCAGGACGGCCTGCCGGACTGCTATGTCGAGGTGAAAAGCGTGACCCTGTCGCGCCAGCCCGGCCTGGCCGAGTTTCCCGACAGCGTTACCGCCCGGGGCACCAAGCATTTAGGGGAGCTGGCAAACATGGTGGCGCAGGGCCACCGCGCAGTCATGCTCTACCTTGTCCAGCGCACCGACTCCCACCGCTTCCAGCTGGCCGCGGATATAGACCCGGCCTATGCCGATGCCTTTGCCAGCGCGCAGGCAGCCGGGGTGGAGCGGCTGGTGCTCGGAACGCGGATAACACCGCAAAGTGTCGAGGTTGCCGGGCCGCTCGCGGCAGGCTAACCAACCCGGCCACGCAGCGGATCAGGCCGCCTGATCCACCTGACCCTTAGCGTCCCCCTCCTCGCGCTCGGGCTCGGCCCGGATCAGCGTGCGGGTCGGGAACGGAATATCGACCCCGGCGGCATCCAGCGCTTCCTTCACCTTGCGCTTCATGTCGGCCTGGTACTGGAAGTATTCCGCGGCATCGACCCAGACACGCACCAGGAAATCGACCGAACTGCTGTTCAGCTCATTCACCTGAATGAACGGCTCCGGATCGCTGTGCGACCGGCTGTCGCCCATGATCGTGTCACGGATCACCTTTTCGGCAGTGGCAAGGTTGGCGCCGTAGCCGACGCCGAATGTCCACTCGGCCCGGCGTGTGTCGAAGGACGAGTAATTGGTGATCGTGTTGCCCCAGACCTCGGAGTTGGGAATGATCACCTTGAGATTCGACAGGCCGGCAATCACCGTGTTGTTCAAGGTGATTTCATGCACCGTGCCCATCTCATCGTTCACTTCGATGAAATCACCCAGCTTGAACGGGCGGAACAGGATGATCATCACACCTGCCGCAACATTGGACAGCGCCCCCTGCATGGCAAGGCCGATGGCCAGGCCCGCCGCACCGATGGCCGCCACGATAGACGTGGTCTTCACGCCGAAGGTGTTCAGCACAAACAGCGCCGCAAAGGCCAGAATGACATAACGCGCCAGGTTGCCGAGGAAGTGGAACAGCGTGACGTCCAGCTTGGCATGCGTATCACCCAAGCGCACGATGCGGCGCTTGGCCCAGCCTGCCACGATGAATCCGGCCAGCAGGATGACAACGGCTGCAACAACGCTTCCCAGGGCCTGCGCCAGGAACTCAAGCGTGACAAGATCCGCCAGGGATTTGCCATCGTAGATTTCGGTCCGCATCAGGTCGCTAACGCTGTCCATGCCGCTGTGTCCCTCCGTGTTGCCGCAATAGTCCTTCACCCGGCCCAACGCGGAACGGCAGCAAAAGTTCCCGGATGCGGCGCCAGCTGCCTCTGGCCCTTTTGGCCCGGACCCCTTACATAGCTACGCAAAGATACGCGATGGAGCACCGCCTTATGAGATCGAAAGACGGCCGCACGACAAAGGACGGCATTCGCATTCATGAAGCCGGCGACTATGCCGGCATGCACAAGGCGGGGGCGCTTGCCGCGCGCATTCTGGATGATATCGCTGCCCATGTGTTCCCCGGCCAGACCACCGGTGAAATCGACCGCATCATCACCCAAATGGTCGAGGACGCGGGCGCCAAGTCCGCCACCATCGGCTACAAGGGCTATCAGCACGCCAGCTGCATCTCGGTGAACCACGTGGTTTGCCACGGCATCCCCGGCGACAAGAAGCTGAAGGACGGCGACATCCTGAACATCGACGTGACCGTGATCGTCGATGGCTGGTTTGGCGACACTTCGCGCATGTTCGTCGCAGGCAAGCTCAGCCGCAAAGCGGAGCGGCTGATCCAGGTCACCCATGATTCGCTGATGATGGGCATCGAGGCGGTGAAACCCGGCAATACCTTCGGCGATATCGGCCATGCGATCCAGACCTATGCCGAAAGCCAGCGGATGAGCGTGGTCCGCGACTTCTGCGGCCACGGCCTGGGCCAGGTGTTCCACGCGCCGCCGAACGTGCTGCACTACGGCCGCCCCGGCACCGGCCCGGTGCTGGAAGAAGGCATGTTCTTCACCATCGAGCCGATGATCAACCTGGGCCGGCCGGAAACCAAGATCCTGGCGGACGAATGGACCGCCGTCACCCGCGACAAGTCGCTGTCGGCGCAGTTCGAGCATTCGATCGGGGTAACTTCCGGCGGGGCCGACATTTTCACCCTGTCGCCGGCCGGGAAATTCCACCCGACC
Source organism: Leisingera sp. McT4-56 (assembly GCF_020514995.1). Taxonomy (NCBI): domain Bacteria; kingdom Pseudomonadati; phylum Pseudomonadota; class Alphaproteobacteria; order Rhodobacterales; family Roseobacteraceae; genus Leisingera; species Leisingera sp. McT4-56. Next base: position 233,541 of record NZ_JAJALF010000002.1, read on the forward strand.
TACGGGTAAGCCAACGCGGCTGAATCGAGGGACGTCCCCCGCACCCCCAGGCCATTTCCGGCAAGAGAAAATGCAGCGGCGGCCCTTCGTTCAGCCGGTCTCGTCTTTTGCCTCCTGCAAACGCCACAGCGCCAGCAGCAGGGTATCATCTCCAAACGGCGTCACAGCATCCTGAATGAACAGCGGCGCCCGCGCCGGATTCGGCTTGGGCTTCGTCCGGGCTTCGGCCTTGTTCACGGGCGGCAGGAACGGCGGGTGCAATGTCTGTTCCATGTCCGGAACAGTACCACAAGGGCCTCAGATCGACAAAAGCGCGGGCACCTCTGCCATGTCGCTGAACAGCTCTGCGCCCAAGGCCGCTAGCTTCCTGCCGCCGCCCTGCGGCGCGAAGGCAAGGCAGCGCATGCCCGCGCGCACGGCTGCGGTCACCCCGCTGCCGCTGTCCTCGATCACCAGGCAATCGCGGGCCTGCACCCCGAAATGGCTGGCCGCCGCCAGAAACAGCCCCGGTTCCGGCTTGGCAACGCCCAGCGAATGGGCCGAAAACATCGCGTTGGGGTGGAAGCGCTCCCACAGCCCGTTCTGGCCCAGGGTGATGCGCATCTTCTCCTCGCTGCCGTTGGAGGCAACGCACACCGGAATGCCCTGCGCGTCCAGCCGCGCCAGCAACTCGGGAACACCGGGCGTTAGCGGCACGCCCTGCCTCAGCCGGGCAAAGGTTTCGGTGTAGATTTCGTCAATCCAATTATCCGGCAGATTTGCCCCCAGGCCGCGGGCCTTCTGCATCACCCCGGCCATGGTGCCGCCGACGAAATGCTGCATCGACTGCTCGGCTGTCAGCGGCAGCCCGTGGCGGGTCAGATTGTCCGCCATAGCCTGATTCGAGACCGGTTCGCTGTCGACCAGCACGCCGTCGCAGTCAAATATCACCAGTTTCGGGGTCGGGAATGTTTTGGGCATAAAACTCACTTCGTAGCGGAACAGACAGGGCTTGCGCCGCGCCGGCGAACGTCCTGTCCTGTAGTAAAGCAGCGCCGGCAATGCGGCAAACCGGTGCTGAGCAATCCGCCGCCAGACCTGTTTCAGCCTGAAACATCCCTCCACATCAAGGTGATGTGCGTATCGCCGTACTTGCGGCTGTTATGCAGCTCAAACCCCTCCGGCGCAGCCATCGGAGTGTTTTCCTCCCAGACCACCAACGCGTCATCCGCCACCCAGCCGCCTGCCGCGGCTGCCGCCAGCGCCTTCTCTCCCAACCCCTTGCCGTAAGGCGGATCAAGAAAGATCAGATCATATGGCGCATCCGGGTTCTGTCCCAGCTTCAGCGCATCGCGCCGCGCGAGCGTGCAGCGGTCCTCTGCCCGGCAGATGGCGATGTTCTTGCGGATCAGGCCGGTGGATACACGGCCGTCATCGACGAACACCGCTTCCGCCGCACCGCGCGACAGCGCCTCCAGCCCCAGCGCGCCGGTGCCTGCGAACAGGTCCAGCACCCGGGCGCCGGGAATGGCGCCGGTGTGCATCAGCACATTGAACAGGCTTTCACGCACCCGGTCGGTGGTGGGGCGCAGATGGGCGCCCGCATCCCCCTTGCCCACCGCGGCCAAGGCCCGGCCGCGGAAGTCTCCGGCGATGATCCTCACGCCTTCAAAAGCGGCTTCAGGTCCGCGGCGGGATCACCGGCAACCGCCTTGTCAGCGGTTTTACCTGCATCGATCAGCCGCTTGGCCACCATATAGGCGCGCGGGTCGTTCATCGCGTCCACTGCCACCAGCTGGTCGCCCTTGTAGTACCAGAAAGAGACCTGGCTCCCCTCGCCCTGACGGGTGACCACATTGTCGTAACCAGTGTTCAGGCCCGCAATCTGCAGTTTGACATCGTATTGATCCGACCAGAACCAGGGCGTTGCGATATAGTCCTTGTCCGCACCCAGCATGTTCTGCGCCACGACTTCCGCCTGATCGATGGCATTGGGCACGCTTTCCAGCCGGATCCGGTTGCCCTGGAACGGGAAGGAGGCGCAATCTCCCGCCGCCCAGATAGACGGATCGGAGGTGCAGCCCTTGGCGTCCACCTTGATACCGTTTTCCAGTTCCAGACCGGCCATCTCCGCCAGCTGCGACGAGGGCGTGATGCCAACGCCAACCACGACAAAATCCACGTCCAGAACTTCACCGCCGCTCAGAATGGCGCGGGTGACCTTGCCGCCCTCGCCTTCCAGCCGCTCCAGGCCGACACCTTCGCGGATGTCCACGCCGTGACCGGTGTGCAGATTGCGGAAGAAATCCGAGGTCTCCGGCGCTGCAACCCGCTGCAGAATGCGGTCGGCCATCTCGACCAGCGTCACCTGCACGCCGCGTTTGGCGCAGACTGCTGCCGCTTCCAGCCCGATGTAGCCGCCGCCCACGATCAAGGCGCGTTTGCCCTCTGTCACGTTGGGCGCCATCGCGTCCACATCACTCAGGCCGCGCACCACGTAAACGCCTTCCAGGTCGCCGCCGATCGCCGCCGGCAGGCGGCGCGGGTCGGAACCGGTGGTCAGCGCCAGCTGGTCGTAGGAAATCACCTCATTCCCCAGCGATACCGTCTTGGCCGCCGTATCAATCCCGGTGACACGCTGGCCCAGTTTCAGAGTGATGTTGTTTTCCGAATAGAAGCTCTCAGGCCGCAGGAACAGCCGCTCCAGCTCCATCTCTCCCAGCAGGTAAGCCTTGGACAAAGGCGGGCGCTGATAGGGCAGCACCTCTTCCGCGCCGATCAGGGTTATCTCCCCGTCAAACCCGTCTTTGCGCAGTTTTGCCACCAGCGAGGACCCAGCCTGCCCCGCTCCAATCACGACGATGTGGGACATCTCCCCTTGCCTCCCGCAATAGTTCCCGTCACGCTTTCACCGGACCCTATATACCCGGGGCCCCAAAACGCAATCAGGAGAAAGAGGAACGTGCGATGATTTCTGTTGGAGACCAACTGCCGGACGCGACACTGACACGGATTGGCGAGAACGGCCCTGAACAGGTGCAGCTGGCGGACAAGCTGAAGGGGCGGAAGGTTGTGCTGTTCGCGGTGCCCGGCGCCTTCACCAGCACCTGCCATTCCGCCCATGTGCCCAGCTTCATTCGCACCAAGGACCAATTCGCCGCCAAGGGCGTCGATGAAATCATCTGCCTGGCCGGCAACGACCCCTTTGTCATGTCGATCTGGGGCGACAACACCGGCGCCACCGAGGCCGGGATCACTATGCTGTCGGATGCCGAATGCACCTTTACCGAGGCGATCGGCATGCGCCTGGACGCCCCAGCCGCAGGCCTGATCGGCCGCTCGCTGCGCTATGCGATGCTGGTAGAAGACGGCGAGGTGAAGATCCTCAACAAGGAGGAAAACCCCGGCCAGTGCGAACTGTCGGCCGGCGAGGGCCTGCTGGATTCCATGGGGTGAATAAGAAAGCATGGCAGCCGCCGAAACCGGCGGCCGCCTTCTCAACCTCTTCATATTTCGTGAAAAATAGGTCAGCACCGCTGCCGGAATATTTCACACGCGAAATATTCGGACAGAACCGCTGACCCATCGCGCGGGCCGCAAAGGTCAGTCCTGCGGCTCGCCGTACAGGCCGTCCATCTTGCGCGCCAGCTTTGCGTCCTGTGAACTGATCCCGTCCACGTCATGGGTGGTCAGCACCACCGTCACCCTGTTGTAGACATTGCTCCATTCGGGATGGTGGTTCCATTTCTCGGCCCAGATCGCGGCGCGGGTCATCCAGCCAAAGGCATCGGCGAAGTTTTTGAACTTGAAGGTCTTTGTGATGGCATCGCGGCCCTCCGCCATTTCCCAGCCGGTGGCAAAAAGCGGCTCCAGCAGCGGGCCGCGGGTGGCTTCGGAAAGTTTCTCCGTCATTCTTGCTCCTCCACATGGGCTTTGCGGAACGGGCCGTATTCGGTCAGGATTTCGATCTCTTCCTCGGTGGCGGCCCGTTCAGCCTCGAGGAAACGTCCGACGGCCCCGGCGAACCCGGGATCGCCGATCCAGTGCAGGCTATGGGTCTGGCATGGCATGTAGCCGCGCGCAAGCTTGTGTTCACCCTGTGCGCCAGCCTCCGCCCGGTCAAGCCCCAGGGCAATGGCCAGCTCTATGGCCTGATAATAGCACAGCTCAAAGTGCAGGCAGGGGTGCTGTTCGACGCACCCCCAATACCGCCCGTACAGCGTCTTGCGGCCAATGAAATTCAACGCTCCGGCGACATAGCGACCGTTGCGCTCAGCCAGAACCAGCGCGATGTCGTGCGCCATGGTCCGGTGCGCAATGTCAAAGAACTGCCGGGTCAGATAGGGCGATCCCCATTTGCGCGCACCGGTGTCCTGGTAGAACGCCCAGAACGCATCCCAGTGTTCAGGGCGCAGATCATCGCCCTGAAAGACACGGATATCACCGCCGAAACACTGCGCCTGCATCCGCTCCTTGCGGATATTCTTGCGCTTGCGCGACGACAGTGCCCGCATGAAAGCTTCGAAATCGGCATACCCGTCATTCTGCCAATGGAACTGCTGCGTGGTCCGGGACATCAGCCCCATCTCCTCGCCCATCCGGGCCTCGTCCTGGGTGCAGAAGGTTATGTGCAGCGACGACAGGTTGTTGTTTGCTGCCAGCTGCACCGCCCCCTGCAAAAGCGCCGAATGGCCGATGCCGTCATAACCCGGGCGCACCAGAAACCGGCGCCCGGTGGCCGGGGTGAACGGCACCGCGATCTGCAGCTTGGGGTAATAGTGGCCGCCCGCCTGCTCGTAGGCATGCGCCCAGTTATGGTCGAAGATGTATTCGCCCTGACTGTGCCCCTTGGCATAAAGCGGCGCGCAGGCGATCAGGCGGCCCTCCTGATAGGCGGTCAGATACTGCGGCTGCCAGCCGGTGCCCGGCCCGACAGACCCGCTGTCCTCCAGCGCGCTCAGAAACCGGTAGGTGGTGAACGGATCCAGCGGGCGCCCGCCATCGGCCGCCTCCGGGCAGGCACAGGCGTCCCACGCGTCTGCCGTGATCTGCGACAGCGACGCCAGCACCCTGACTTCGATTTGCGCCTGAGACATGCAATTCCTCCGCACCGCTTCAAAGATGTGGGGTGCGGTCCAGCGCGATCAAGATGTTAGCGGCGAAAGGTACCGTTCAAATGTAACATTGTCGGCAAAGGCCCGCGCCGCGGCTTCCTCAGCTGCCGACCTGATAGTCCAGCACAGCACCGGCACGCCTGCGCTGCGCAGCGCCTGCACCCGCGGCCGGGCCAGGTCCCCGGCCTCATGGCTGATGAAGCTGGAACCGCTGCGCTCAAAGTCCGGAATGCCGCGCAGGTCATCGCAGACGGCCTTGGGCAGCTCCGCCCATTCCGACGGGTCATAGGCGCTGGTGGTGATGCCCCGCGCAATTTCCGGCGCCTGCTGCGCCAGTTCCGCGACCGAGTTCGGATTGAAGGACATCAGCGCCACCGGGCCGCTGTAGCCTTTCAGCGCCTCTGCCGTTGCGCGTTCCAGCGCGCCGTCGGTAACGCCCATTTCGCCCTGCTGATCCTTCAGTTCGATCAGCAGCGGCACCTGGCCGTCCACCAGCTCCAGCACCTCCGCCAGGTCCGGAACGCCCTCGCCGTCACCGCCCTTCAGCGGGATGGCGCGCAGTTCCTCGCGGGTCCGGGCGCGGACCGGCCCGGTGCCTTCGGCGAGCCGGTCCAGATGATAATCGTGAAAGACCATGGCGCAGCCGTCCTGGGACAGCTGCAGGTCGATCTCGATCCCGTAGCCCGCCGCCAAGGCCGCCCTGATGGCAGCAAGGCTGTTCTCCGGGCGCCCGTCCGCAACATCATGCAGCGCGCGGTGGGCCAGCGGGACAGTCAGAAAGGCGGCAGGCAGGGACGGCGTCATTTGATCTGGAATACGCCGTCGATTTCCACTGCAACGCCCAGCGGCAGCGAGGGCGAGCTTACGGCAGAACGCGCATGGCGCCCGATGTCGCCCAGCGCTTCGACCAGGAAGTCGGAGGCGCCGTTCACCACCTGCGGCTGCTGGGTGAAATCAGCGGTCGAATTGACAAAGGCGCCCAGTTTCACGACGCGGACCAGGCGGTCCAGATCGCCGCCGCAAGCGGCCTTCAGCTGTGCCAGCAGTGCAATCGCGCAGCGTTTGGCAGCAGCCTGACCTGCGTCGACATCCATATCCGCCCCCAAAGTGCCAGTGATCAGCCCGTTCTCGTCCGCCGAAATCTGGCCGGAGATATAGACCATGTCGCCTGCCACAACATAGGGCACATAATTCGCCGCCGGTGCCGGCGCGTCGGGCAGGGTCACACCCAGCTCTTTCAGTTTTGCTTCGATGCTCATGGCGCATTCCTCCGAGTCTTTGCTGGCCGGGACGCTACCCGGAGCGGCAGATTTCGGAAAGAGAAAATGCGAAGCCTGGGCACGCCTTTCCGCCCTTGGGCTCCGCAGTTTGCCCAAGGCTGTTTTCCGGCAAGGAAAACAGCCCCCTTAGCTTTCGCGGAAAGCCTTGTTGAAATAGTCCGCCAGCGGCTTGACCAGATAAGCCAGCGGAGAACGGTCGGCGGTGCGGATATAGCTTTCCACCGGCATCCCCGGAATCAGCACCGTGCCTTCGGGCAGCCGGCCCTGCTCTCCGGGATTGAGCTCGATCTCGGCCCGGTAATAAGAAATCCCGCTGCCCTCATCCTCAAACGCATCTGCCGAGACCTGGGTCACATGGCCGAACAGTTCCGGCGTGCTGCGCTGATCCAGTGCTGAAAAGCGAACGGTTACTTCCTGCCCCGTGAAAAGCTGATCAATATCCGTTGGCGCCACCTGCGCGGCAATCACCAGCGGCCGGTCCTGCGGCACCAGATACAGCACCGGGTCGGCCGGCCGGATCACTGAGCGCGGCGTCTGCACCTGCAACCCGTAGACGACACCGGAAACCGGCGCGGTAATATCAAGCCGCGCCAGCCGCTGCCGCAGCGAGCGGCGGGTCTCGGCCAGTTCCAGCTCCTGGTAGCGCAAGTCGCGCAGCCGCGTGATCGCCTCCTCACGCTGGCCGGTGCCGAGTTTCAGGATCTCGATGTCGATCTCGGTGATGCGGCCCTCAGCCTGCGCTTCCGCGGCCACCAGTTCCCCAAGCTGGCCATCCAGACTGGCTTGCGTGCGGCGCAGATTCAGCACCGTTGCCGCCTGCGCCAGGCCGCGGTCCAGGAGCGACTGCTGGTTGCCCAGTTCTTCGCCGATCAGTTCCAGCTGCACTTTCAGGGACTTCTGCTGCGCCTGGATGCCGCGGATTTGCTCCTCGATCTGAACCCGGCGCTTCTCCAGCTGCTCAATCTCGCGCTCGGTGGTTTCCTTGCGGGCCTGGAACAGGCGGCGCTGGCCCTGCACCAAGTCCTTGACCTCCGGCTGGGTTTCAGTCGCTTCCAGCAGTTCCGGCTCAAAGGTGATTTCCACCGCTTCGTCCCGTTCCGCTTCCAGCCGGCCGCGCCGCGCCATCATCTCGAACAGCTGGCCTTCGGTGATCACCAATTGCGAAGTCAGCTCATTGGCGTCCAGCCTGATCAGAGTCGCGCCCTCCGCCACCGTGTCGCCCTCATCCACCAGGATTTCGTCAACAATGCCGCCGTCCAGATGCTGCACCACCTGGCGGTTACGGTCTACTTCGATCCGCCCCGTGGCCACCACCGCGCCGGAAATCGACGACAGCACCGACCAGGTGCCAAAGCCGCCGACCAGCACCGCAAGGGCTATCAGGCCGATGGTCAGTGGCCGCCGTGCAGGCCAGTTGCTTTCCACACTCATCTCACACCTCCTGTGCCAGTGGCCTGGCGGATGTTCTGATGGTTGGCGACCATTTCCTGCAGCACCTTGTCTTTCGGCCCAAAGGCGGTCTGGGTGCCCTTGTCGATCACCAGCAGCATATCGCATTCCTGGATCGCAGCCGGGCGGTGCGCCATGATCAGCACTGACCGCCCTTCCGCCTTGATCTGCTTGATCGCCTTGTTGAGCGCAATCGAGCCTTCGTTGTCGAGGTTGGAGTTCGGTTCATCAAGGATCACGATCACCGGATCGTCAAACAGCGCCCGTGCCAGCCCGACCCGCTGCATCTGGCCGCCCGACAGCCGCCCGCCGGTGGCGTTGACGCGCGTGTCATAGCCTTCGGGCAGTTTCAGGATCATCTCATGCGCGGCGGCCTTGCGGGCAGATGCCACCACCTTTTCCGCATCAGGTGCCTGATTAAGACGTGCGATGTTCTGGGCGATGGTACCGTCGAACACCTGCACCCGCTGCGGCAGGTATCCGATATGGCCGCCCAGCACATCAGGCGCGTACTGGTCCAGCGTCGCGCCATCCAGCCGGACAGAGCCGGCCGCCGGCCGCCAGACACCGGTGAGCGCCCGCGCCAGCGTTGACTTTCCGGACCCCGACGGTCCGATCACCCCGATTGCCTGTCCCGGCTGAACCCGGAAATTCACGTTGCGCAGCAGCGGCGTGGTGCTGCCCGGCGGCACAATGGCCAGCCCCTGCACCTCCAAGAGCGCCTTCGGTTTGGGCAATTCGGTGCGCGCAACTTCCTCCGGCACCTTGTCCAGAAGTTCGGCCAGGCTGTGCCAGCCTTTCAGCGCCCGCTGCACCAGCGCCCATTGGCCCAGCCCCAGCTCAATCGGCGCCAGCGCCCGTCCCATCAGGATGGACCCCGCGATCATCGCCCCCGGCGTGAGTTCGCCCTGAAGAACCAGATAGGCACCCAGGCCGAGCATCGCCGACTGCAGGAACAGCCGCAGCGTCTTGGTCAGCGTGGTGAAGCCGCCGCCAGTGTCATTGGCGGTCACATTTTCGGTCAGCGCCTCATCGCGGGCCCGTTTCCAGCGCTCGAACGAAGCCCCGCGCATGCCCATCGACTGGATCATTTCCGCCTCGTTGCGGATCTCCTCGGACATCAGGCTGGCCTTGTGGCTGGTGATGTTGGCCTTCTGCACCGGCAGCCGGGTGAACACCTGGTTCAGGACCGCAATCAGCACCAGCACCGCACCGCCGCCAAGCGCCAGGAGGCCGAGCCAGGGGTGGAACAGGGCGATGCCCGCCAGGAACACCGGCGTCCAGGGCAGATCGAAGGCCGCAGTCAGAACCGGAGAGGCAATCAGACGCTGCACTGCCTCCAGATCGGAAAGGCCGGTCTGCGCCACCGGGTCCTGCGCCACCGCCGAACGGCGGATCGCCGCGTCAAACACCCGCCGGTCGAGGGCTGATTGAAACCGCGCGCCCACCCGCGCCATGATCCGGCCGCGGGCGTAATCCAGAAGCCCCATCATGCCATAGAGAAACACCACCAGCAGCGACAGCGCCAGAAGCGTCGCTTCCGACCGGCTGCCCAGCACCCGGTCATAAACCTGCAACATGTACAAGGGCCCGGTCAGCATCAGCAGGTTGACGAAGAAGCTGAAAATCCCCGTGAACCAGTACAGGCCGCGGCTCTGCCGCCGCACCTGGCGCAGTTCCTCATAGCCGTTCTTATAAAAGCTTTTATTCATCGTCAGACTGCAATAGTGGTTCGTTGGCTTCAGGTCAGGGCTGGGATTTTACCAGCTGTGGCACAAGCAGGTAAAAAAATGTAATCAGACTGGAAATCGGCTTGAGAACCCATATCTGCTCTCCGACCCGCCTGTTCCAGTACCAATTGGACTATTACCCGAATGCCCTTCATGTTGCGACCGTTTAAATTTTTACCCGCGCTACTGCTGGCGGTTTTCGCCGCAGGCTGCGCCACTCAGGATCCGGTTGCACGCGCTTCTGGCGAAGTCTTTGACCCTTATGAACGGACCAACCGCACCATTCACGCCTTCAACCGCGGTGTCGACCGGATCGCCTTCCGCCCTGCCTCCAAAGGCTATGTGGCGATTGTGCCCGCCCCGATGGTCACCAGCTTCTCGTATTTTGCCGAAAACCTGTCAATGCCGGGGCAGATGGTCAACGCATTGCTGCAAGGCGATCTGAAAACGGCAGGCAACGCGTTTTCGCGCTTTGTGATCAACTCGACTGTGGGCTTTGCCGGGCTTGCCGACCCGGCCAGCGAATTCAAGATCCCGGCGGTCGATACCGATTTCGGCGAAACGCTGCACACATGGGGGGTCGGTGAAGGCGCCTATGTGGAACTGCCCCTGCTCGGCCCGTCCACCAGCCGCGATGCGGTGGGCGTCGCCGTTGACTTCTTCACCAATCCGTTGGGATATGCCCAGCAGAATACAGCCGATAACATCACCATCTACGCCGAGATCGTGCGCCGCATGGGTGATCGTGGCAACTATTCCGACACGATCGACTCGATTCTGTACGAGAGCGCCGACAGCTACGCGCAATCGCGGCTGATCTACCTGCAGAACCGTCGGTTCGAGCTGGGTGACGGCGCAGAAATCCAGGAAATCGACCCGTTCGAACTGAACACGGAAGGATTCTAAACATGGACCGCCGCAAATTCCTCACCGGGCTTGCCGCTGGCGCTGCTGCGCTGGCCGCTGCGCCGCAGGCACTGTGGGCGCTGACCGAGAACAGCGCCAGCACGCTGATCAACAGCCTTGTCGGCGACATCAACCGGGTGATCGCCTCCGGCAAGAACGAAAACGCAATGTTCCGCGACTTCGAGCGGATCTTCCAGCGCTACAGCGACACCTCCTATATCGCAGCCTACGCGCTGGGAGCGGACGGCCGCCGGGCTTCTCCGGCCCAGAAGAAGGCCTTCTCCAAGGCGTTCCAGGGCTACATCTCGCGCAAATACGGCAAACGCTTCCGCGAGTTCATCGGCGGCAAGCTGGAAGTGACCGGCGTTAAGCGGGTGAAGAAGTGGTATGAGGTGAGCACCATTGCCTACCTCAAGGGCCAGTCGCCGTTCGAAGTGACTTTCCTGGTCTCCGACCGCTCCGGCCGGGACCTGTTCTTCAACATGTTCATTGAGGGTGTGAACCTGCTGCTGACCGAGCGCACCGAGATCGGCGCGATCCTGGACCGCAACAAGGGCGACATCAACGCGCTGATCGCTGAGCTGGAGCGGCTGAGCTGAACAGATCCTTCAAGGCATGATCCGGAAAGGCTTCCTTCGGGAAGCCTTTTTTGTTTGACCGCCCCTCCGGCCTTTGCAGCCCGGACACGCGTGCTCCCGCCCGTCGCAGCAGCATGGCCAATGCTGCGCTCCCGTTGGGCCAGGCGCCCTGCCTGCCCGGCAGGGCGCGCGCCGCACCGCCTGGCGCTGCGGGCAAGAGGCCTGTCAGTTGCCCAGAATGTCGCGCAGGATATTGTCCACCGCGCGGCCCAGCTCCTTGCCGAGCTGCGGCCCCTGGCGGCGGCGGCGTTCGCGGCGGGTCTGCTGCGGCGGCGGTGCGATCGGTGCGGGCTCCAGCATCGGCAGCGGCTTCGGCTCCAGCCCGTCATGCACCCGCACCATGGTTTCGCGCCAGATCTCGGCGGGCAGGCCGCCGCCGGTCACGCCGGAGAGCGGCGTGTTGTCGTCATAGCCCATCCAGACACCCGCAACGTAATCGGCGGTGAAGCCGATGAACCAGGCATCCTTGGCGGCCGAAGTGGTGCCGGATTTGCCAGCCGCCTGCCAGCCCGGGATCTGCGCCCGCTGGCCGGTGCCGCCGGCAATCACCTTCTCCATCATCCAGACCAGCTGCTGCGCTGCTTCTGTGCGGATCACCCGCTCGCCGATGCCGCCGCTGGCGCCCATCAGCGCCTCGTTGTCCTCCACCAGCTTCAGCTCGGTCACCCCGTAAGGCGTCACCGACGAGCCGCCGTTGAGGATGCCGGCATAGGCGCCGGTCATTTCCAGAAGCGAGCTCTCGGACGCGCCCAGCGCCAGCGCCGGACCGGCAGCCAGGTCGCTGTCGATGCCGAAATCCCGGGCCACGCGGCTCACCTTGTCGCGCCCGACCGCCTCCGAAATCTTCACCGCCGGGACGTTCAGCGAATCCCTGAGCGCCCGCGCCAAGGTCACCTCGCCATAGAACTTGCGGGTGTAGTTGTCGGGGCACCACTGGCCAGAGCCGGGAATGTTCAGGCAGTATTTCGCATCCAGCACCCGGTCATAGGGCGAGTAGCCCAGTTCCAGCGCGGTGGCATAGACAAACGGTTTGAAGGCCGACCCGGTCTGCCGCTTGGCCTGGGTGGCGCGGTTGAACACACCGGAGACGCGGGTTTTACGCCCGCCCACCATGGCGCGCACAGCGCCGTCTGCGCTCATCACCACAATCGCCGCCTGCGCCTTGGACCCCTCGCGGACCTTGTTCTCGAACACGTACTTCAGCGCGTCTTCCGCAGCGGCCTGCAGCCGCTGGTCCATGGTCGAGCGGATCACCACATCCTCAGTGGTCTGGTCGCCCAGGAAGTCCGGAATGCTGTCCATCACCCAGTCGGCGAAGTAGCCGCCCGCCCGCGCGGCCGCAGCCTCGCTCAGCTCTGCCGGGTTGTCCTGGTATTTCTGCATCTCCGCCGTGGTCAGGTAGCCCTGTTCCTGCATCAGCCGCAGCACGGTGGCGGCCCGGTCTTGCGAGCGTTGCAGATTGTTGGTGGGCGCCAGCGTCGAGGGCGCGGTCAGCAGACCCGCCAGCATTGCGCCCTCTGCCGGGTTCAGCTGGTTTGCGGACTTGCCGAAATACCGCTGCGCTGCGGCCTCCGCCCCATAGGCGCCGCCGCCCATATAGGCGCGGTTCATGTAGATCGAGAGGATTTCGTCCTTGGTGTATTTGGCTTCCATCGCCAGGGCAAAGATCGCCTCGGTTCCCTTGCGCCAGAGCGAACCCTTGCGGCAGTCGGCCTCATAGGCGCTTTCGCTCTTCCACTCAGCCGGGTCATAGATCTTGCCGAGGCACAGCAGTTTTGCCGCCTGCTGGGTGATGGTGGAACCGCCGTGGCCCGACAGCGGCCCGCGCCCTTCGCTCAGGTTGATGCGCACGGCGCTGGCGATACCGCGCGGCGACAGTCCGAGGTGGCGGTAGAACCGCTTGTCTTCGGTCGCCACAATCGCGTTTTTCAGATGCGGCGAGACCGTGTCCGCCGTCACCACGCCGCCGAACTGGTCGCCGCGCCAGGCAAAGACCTCGCCCTCGCGGTCCAGAATGGTGACAGAGCCGCGGGCGCGGCCGTCCAGATAGGCGGAAACCTCCGGCAGCCGGGCATATTGGAAAGCCACGGCCAGGCCCGCCAGCGCACAGGCCACCATGCCGACACGCCAGGTAAAGCCCCAGACCAGCCGGAAGGCAAAGGCAAACGGCGCCAGCAGCCAGCCGATGAGGCCGCGTTTTTTCGCTGCAGGCCTGGCGCGCGTCTTCTTGCGGGTGAACAGCCGCCCCAGCAGACCGGGCTTCTTTGCCTTGCGCGCGGGCTTCTTGCGCGCAGGCTTCTTGGCAGCAGAGGCCTTGCCCTTGCCGCTTGCGGAATAGCGTTTCTCAGCCACCAAAGGCTTGCGCCCGGATCCTTGTGCCATCGTCTGTTCCTGCCCGGTTTGCCCGTTATCCGGCGACAATACCCTGACCGCGCCGGATTGTAGAGGGGGCAGAATCCGGACCTTTCCCCTTTTCCAGATGGCCGGTTTTTAAGCGAACCCGGCGAAAGGCGCAAAATTATTGTGCGCTCGCAGAAAGACGCGCGGAAACTTGCTGCCCTTGGCTTTGCACGACTCGGAGCGCCGGTTTTGCTGCAGGTGCGAAATGCATCGGCATGGGGCCGGCGTAAGCAAATGCAGGGGATGCTGCGATGAAAATGATCATAGCTGCCATCAAGCCCTTCAAGCTGGACGAGGTCCGCGAAGCGCTGACCGGTCTTGGCGTGAGCGGGCTGATGGTCACTGAAATCAAGGGCTTTGGCGCGCAGGCGGGCCATACCGAAATTTACCGCGGCGCGGAATACGAAGTGAATTTCGTGCCGAAACTGAAGCTGGAGCTGGTGGTCCCCGCCGATCAGGCCGAACAGGCCGTCAGCGCGATTTCCGAAACCGCCCGCACCGGCAAGATCGGCGACGGCAAGATATTCGTCCTGGATGTTGAACAGGCCCTGCGGGTGCGCACCGGCGAAACCAATCTCGAGGCGCTGTGAGCGCGCCCGGCATGGAGGAAAGACTAATGAAGACCCTGAAACTCCCCCTTGCGGCCCTGGCGCTGAGCGCGCTTCCGGGCCTGGCGCTGGCCCAGGACGGCCCGGCGCCGGGCGTGAACCCCGCAACCGACACCGTGTTCATCCTGAACTCGCTGCTGTTCCTGATCGGCGGCTGCCTGGTGTTCTGGATGGCGGCTGGCTTTGCCATGCTCGAGGCCGGCCTGGTGCGCTCCAAGAACGTCACCATGCAGCTCACCAAGAACATGGCGCTGTTTTCACTGGCGGCGCTGTTCTACTGGCTGATTGGCTACAACCTGATGTACCCGCTGGGCAACTGGGCCGTCGACGGCGTCCTGTCCGGTGTCTTTGGCCCCGGCGTGCTGGAGGCGGTGGGGATCACCGCGGAAGGTGCGGATGATTATTCTTATGCCTCCACCGGGTCGGATTTCTTCTTTCAGCTGATGTTCTGCGCCGCCACCGCCTCGATCGTGTCGGGCACCCTGGCGGAACGCATCAAGCTGTGGCCGTTCCTGATCTTCACCATCATCCTGACTGCCGTGATCTATCCGTTCCAGGCCAGCTGGAAATGGGGCGGCGGCTTCCTGGAGGAAATGGGTTTCCTGGATTTCGCAGGCTCTACCGTGGTGCATTCGGTAGGCGGCTGGGCTGCACTGACCGGCGCGCTGATCCTCGGCCCCCGCATCGGCAAGTACAAGGACGGCAAGACCATCCCGATGCCCGGCTCCAACCTGGCGCTGGCCACGCTCGGCACCTTCATCCTGTGGATGGGCTGGTTCGGCTTCAACGGCGGCTCGCAGCTGGCCATGGGCTCGATCGGCGACGTGGCAGACATCAGCCGCATTTTCGCCAACACCAATGCCGCAGCAGCTGGCGGCGCCGTGGCTGCGCTGGTGCTGACCCAGCTTCTGTTCAAGAAACCGGACCTGACCATGATCCTGAACGGCGCGCTGGCCGGCCTGGTGGCAATCACCGCTGAACCGCTGACCCCGGGCCTGGGCCTGTCCACCCTGATCGGTGCCATCGGCGGCGTGATCGTCGTGTTTGCGGTGCCGATGCTGGACAAGCTGCGCATCGACGATGTGGTCGGCGCCATCCCGGTGCACCTTTTCTGCGGCATCTGGGGCACCGTTGCGGTGGTGCTGTCGAACCCCGATGCCACCCTGCTGAAGCAGCTGACCGGCATCGCTGTGGTGGGTGTGTTCACCGTTGCAGCCTCTGCCGTCGTGTGGATGGTGCTGCGCGCCACCACCGGCATCCGGGTTGAGGAAGAGGACGAGGTCAACGGGCTGGACATGGCGGAGCTGGGCATGGAAGCCTATCCCGAGTTCTCGCTGAGCTGACCTTCCAGCCTGGAAGCAAAAGCGCGGCGCCTGTTTCAGGCGCCGCGTTTGCGTTCCGGCGGGGCTCCCGCCAGGTGCAGGATCATCAAGAGATGATCCCTCCCTGTTGGGCCGGGCGCCGCTGCCGCGGCGCGGTCCCGGGCTCAACCCTGGGGGACAACAATCACCTTGGGCGCCTTCTGGTCGCGGTAGTCGCGGCGGTCTTCGGCGCGGTCCAGGTGGTCCTCCACCACATCCCAGACGCCGGTGTCGACCGCTTCATCCCGGCGGTTCTCCCGGCGGTCGGCGCGGTTCTCCACCCGGTCGATGACGTCGCCGTTTGCAGCAAAGGCGGGGGCGGCCAGCGGCAGGGCAACGGCGGCGGACAGGATCACGGCGAGGGCGGATTTTGCGAGGGTCATTTCGATCTCCTAGGCTGTGTTGCTATGTGACTTCCGCAAGCACAAACGCGGGGCCTCGGCGCTTCCGTCGACCTATCGAGCATGACCTTGCGTCAAGCGGCATCCCGCACCGCGCGAGCGGTGCCACGCCCAAGCCTGCAAGGATCTTGGCGCAGCCAAGGTGCACAGCAGGCGCGGGAGCCCTGCACTCGCAGTGCCGCAAGCCACCGCGCAAAGAAAAACGCGCCCGCAAGGGGGCGCGTTCCTGGATTTCAAAGTGACAGAGGCTCAGACGCCGGCGTCGACAATCGCCTTGGCCAGCACCGGCACGGTATTTGCGTTGAGGCCCGCGATATTCAGGCGGCTGTCGCCGACCATGTAGATGCCGTTGTCGACCCGCATCTTCTCGACCAGCTCCGGCGTGGTGCCGAGGAGCGAGAACATGCCGCGGTGCTGGGCGATGAAGCTGAACCGGTCGGAGCCGGTCAGGCGCTGCAGCTCATCCGCCAGCTGCTGGCGCAGGCCCAGCATGCCGAGGCGCACCTCTTCCAGCTCTGCCGCCCAGTCGGTGCGCAGGGCATCGTCGTTCAGGATCATGGTCACCAGCCGGGCGCCATGATCCGGCGGAAAGGAGTAGTTCTGCCGGTTCAGGAACGCCAGGGTGCCCTGGTTCAGCGCCTGTGCCGACGCATCGTTGGACACCGCCATCAACAGGCCGGTGCGCTCGCGGTAGATGCCGAAGTTCTTGGAGCAGCTGGCCGCAATCAGCACCTCGGGGCAGCTGGAGGCCACCAGGCGCACGCCCAGCGCGTCTTCTTCCAGACCGTCGCCAAAGCCCTGATAGGCGATGTCGATCATCGGGATCAGGCCGCGCTCATTCAAGAGCGCGATGACCTCTTTCCACTGCACCTCGTTGAGGTTGGCACCGGTCGGGTTGTGGCAGCAGCCGTGCAGCAGCACCACGTCGCCCTTCTGCGCGCCTTTCAGGTCTTCCATCATGCCGTCGAAGTTCACGCCGCGGGTGTCGCGGTCGAAGTAACGGTAGACGACGGTCTCGATGCCGACATAATTCAGGATCGACACATGGTTCGGCCAGGTCGGATCCGACACAAAGACGCGCGCCTTGGGGTTGGCCATCTTGATCAGCTCAAACGCCTGGCGCACTGCACCGGTGCCGCCGGGGGTGGCAGCTGCCGCGATGTTTTCACGCGCAACCGCATCGCCCAGGATCAGCTTGATCATCGCATCCGCATAGGCCGGGTCGCCAGCCAGGCCGACATAGGACTTGCTGGTCTGCTCTTCCCACAGCTTGTGCTCCGCGGCCTTGATGGCGCGCATCACCGGGGTGACGCCCTCGGCGTTCTTGTAGACGCCGACGCCAAGGTCGATCTTGTCCGCGCGCGGGTCGTCGCGGAACATCTGCATCAGCGCCAGGATCTTGTCGGCGGGCTGGGGTTTCAGGGTCTCGAACATTAGTTCTCTCCGGTAGCAACGGGAAGGGTCGGGAAGGCACCCCACTCCACCCAGGACCCGTCATAAAGCGAATGATCGGTCTTGCCGAGACGCTCCAGGGCGAGGCTGAGGATGGCGGCGGTAACGCCCGATCCGCAGGAAGTAATCGCAGGTTTGCTCAGATCGACGCCGGCGGCCTCAAAGGCGGCGCGGATGCCATCGGCGTCCTTCATGGTGCCGTCATCATTCAGCACCTGGCCGAAAGGCACATTGCGGGAGCCGGGAATATGGCCCGCCCGCAGCCCCTCGCGCGGCTCCGGCGCGTCGCCGCGGTATCGCTCGGCGGAGCGGGCATCGATGATTTCGTGGTCGCCCAGCTTGGCGGCGGCAGAGACCTGGGTCACATCGCGCACCATATGGTTCTGCACCCGCACGGTCATATGGCGGTCGCGGATCACCGGCGGCAGGTCCTCTACCGGGTGGCCTTCGGCCTGCCATTTCGGAAAGCCGCCGTCCAGCACCGCGACGTTGGTCTGCCCCATCAGCCGGAACAGCCACCAGACACGGGCCGCCGAGAACAGCCCGGCACCGTCATAGACCACCACCTGGTGGCCGTCGCCGACACCCATGGCGCGCAGCTTGGACATGAATTTTTCAACCGGCGGCACCATATGCGGCAGGTCGGAGCGGTTGTCGGAAATCTCGTCGATATCGAAGAACCGCGCGCCGGGGATATGGGCGGTCTCATACTCCGCCTTGGCGTCGCGCTCCTGCTGCGGCAGATACCATGATGCGTCCAGCACCCGAAGATCCGGGTCCTTCAGATGGGCCGCAAGCCATTCTGTAGAAACGAGTGTCTTCGGATCGTCCAGCATCAAAGCACCTCCCTCACTGTACATGCGCCATGGGTACATCCCGCGGCTGAACGGTGCAAGCTATCCCGTCCCGTTGCCAGCCGATGCGCGCATCATGCGTGCGTTTTACGGAGCAGCAACGCGTGTTTTACGGAGCAGAAACATGTTGCCTGCATTATTCCGGCACATTCCAGAATAGGTAATCGCATGTCCGGTTTACGCATTTTTCTTGCTTTCGTTCTTTTGACCGCCAGGCTGACAGCCCCCCTTCCCGCGCATGCGAGCTGTGTAGAGATCGGGGAAACATGCATAAAAAGCAGCGACTTAAAGGCAAATCTGCGGATAGGCGCCGGTCTGTCCGGTTTACAGGAGCTGATACAGTTTCAGCAATTGACCGAGCTGTCGCTGATGGCGGAACCAGGGTTTGGGGCCCCGGTGGACTTGTCGCCGCTGGCTCAGCTTCCCAAATTGGAGAAACTGGCGCTGGTGGGGCTCACCGTTTCCGATCTGGCGCCTCTCACCCGGCTGCCGGAGCTGACACGGCTGAGCCTTGATTCTGTCCGAACCCGCGATTTCACTCCGCTGGCGCAAATGACCGGGCTGGAGCACCTGTCGGTCTGGGGTATCAGGGAGGTGACTGACCTCTCTCTCCTGCGCGGCTATACGCGCTTGCAAAGCCTGAATATTGCCGGCTCCGGCGTCACCGACCTGAGCCCCTTGGAAGGGATCGAAACGCTAGAGGTTCTCCTGGCTTTCCAAACCGGGATTTCGGATCTGGCACCGCTCGCCGCGGCGAACCTGCGCGTGGTCTGGATTTCAGGATGCCCGGTCCGCAGCCTGGCCCCGCTGGCAGCCTCCGGCAGACTGGAAATGCTGCGCGCCGACGGCAGCCGCCTGCAAAGCCTGGACGGGCTTCAGAACAAGCCGCTCCTTCACACCGTGATCCTGACAGCCAGCCGCGTGGCCGACCTGACCCCCTTGTCGGGCGCAGCCAGCCTCGCCGAACTGAACCTGGCAGACACCCAGGTTCGCGATCTCGCTCCGCTGGCAGGCCTGACGGCGCTTCGCAGACTGGTATTGGACAGGACCCCCGTCGACAGCCTTCAGCCGCTGGCTGGGACCAGCCTGCAGGAACTCTCCGCCGCCGGAACTGCGGTGACCAGCCTGGCACCCGTCCGGCATATGCAGGAGCTCAAGCAACTTGGCATTTCAGGGACAGGCATCCGCGACCTGGAACCGCTCAGAGAACTGAAGAAACTTTCCATCCTAAGAGCCATTGGCCTGCCGCAAGAGAACCTGCGCCCGCTCTTGCAGGCTGAAAACCTCCGGATCCTCTTTGCCGGGCCGGACACCGGTCCGCAAAAGCGGCTGCTGGGGAAGGACCAGATTGCCGGTTACATCGGCGATGCCCCCTAGGGTCAGCGCGCGTCCTTCAGCAGCCGCTGCTTCTGGCGGCCCCAATCGCGCTTGGCCTGGGTCTCGCGCTTGTCGTGCAGCTTCTTGCCCTTGGCGATGCCCAGTTTGATCTTGGCGCGGCCCTTGTGGTTGAAATAGATCACCAGCGGCACCAGGGTCATGCCCTTGCGCTGGGTCAGGTTCCACAGATCCGACAGTTCCTTGCGCGACACCAGCAGCTTGCGGCGGCGGCGCTCCTCGTGTTTGAACACCTTGGCCTGCTCATAGGGCGGGATGTAGGAGTTCACCAGCCACAGCTCGCCATTCTCCACCGCGGCGTAGCTGTCCGCGATATTGGTGCCATTGCCGCGCAGCGCCTTGACCTCGGACCCTTCCAGCACGATGCCGCATTCAATATCGCTTTCGATTGCGTAATCGAAGCGTGCCCGCCGGTTCTCGGCGATCACCTTGTAATTCGGGTCAGATGTCTGCTTCTTCTTGGCCATGGGCGGCAGATGTAAGGCCGGGCGGCGGCGGGCGCAAGATGGCGCTTACGCCTTGCGGCTGCGCAGCAGCGTGAAAACACCACTGCCGACGATCACCGCGCTGCCGATAAGGGTCAGCGCGTCCGGGCGTTCGCCGAACACCAGCACCCCCAGCACCATGGCAAAGACCAGCCGGGTATAGCGGAACGGCGCAATGACGGAGATCTCTCCTGCGCGCATGGCCCCCGACAAAGCATTATAGGCAATCACCCCGATCACCGTGGCGGCGGCAATGTCCAGCCAGTTGCGCGGGGCCGGCCAGACCGCGCCGCCGGTCCAGCCCAGTGCAATGATCCCGGCAACCACCAGCATGGCAAAGCCCAGGAAGCCCAGCTGGTTATTGCTCATATCCTTTGGCGCCGCGCGGGTGGCCAGATCACGGCCCGCAAATCCCAATGTGCCGGCAACGGCAAACAGCGAGGCCGGTTCAAAACCGCTCAAGCCAGGCCGCAGGATCAGCAGAACCCCGGCAAATCCCAGGCCAATCGCCAGCCAACGCCGCCAGCCGACGGTCTCGCCAAAAAACACCACCGCGCCGGCCGCCACCACCAGCGGTGTCGCCTGCAAAATGGCCGAGGCCGAGGACAAGGGCGTCAGCGCAATCGCCAGGGTGAAGCACAGCCGCCCGACAACCTCCGCCAAGGAGCGCCACAGCATCGGGCGCGTGCCAAAGCCCGGGTGCCAGGGGGTATGGCCTTGCGCACGCGCCATCGCGGCGAAGATGATCATGCCGCCGAGACCGAACAGGATCAGGATCTGCCCCACCGGCAGGCTGGCGGTGGCGGATTTGATGAACATGTCCTCCAGCGCAAAGGCCGCCATGGCCAGCACCATCAGAAGGCTTCCGCGCAGCGTGTCCATTCCCGGCTCCAAATCCTGCAAACTCAATCACTTGCGCAAGTGGTAGGCAGTCCAGAGAAAATACACAAGTGAAGCACATCAATCCCGCTGCGTCAGAACCGCCTGCCGGTAATGATGCATGTTGAGGAAAGCCGCGCCGGTCTCCCGGCTGCGGTAGCCATGCGGCTGATCGGCGGCAAAACGCAGGCCCTGGCCCGGCTCCAACGCCACCCATTCGCCATCCCGCAGCACCTCCATGGAGCCCTGCAGCACATAGACTTCCTCGGTTACGCCGGTGTCATGCGGCTGAGACTGGTGGCTCTGCCCCGGCTTCAGAGTCACCTGAAAGGTCTCCGCGCCTAGCAGCGGATCAAACGGAAAGACGATCTTCACCCCGATGCTGCCCGGAAACTGCACCGTCTCATAGACACCGGTCGCAGCACTCACGGGCCGTGCGGCCTCACCCAGCAGGGCGGTCAGCGGCAGGTGGAAGCCCTTGGCGATCTTCCAAAGGGTGGCAATTGTCGGGCTTGATTCGCCGCGCTCGATCTGCCCCAGCATCGCCTTGCTGACCCCTGTGATCTCCGCCGCCTTGCTCAGGCTAAGCCCTGCCGACGCGCGGATTTCCCGCAGGTTCAGGGTGATGCCGTCATCGCTCATTGTCTCTGCCCGTCAGAAAAGTCTTGTGCGCTATAACGCACGGACTGTAGTGTGCGCTATAACGCACGCCACCCTACCCTGCCCGGCCGCCAAGGAAAACCCGCATGCTCAAGGACCTGAAGCTTTCGCATATCGTTTCCGGCGCGGTGGCCGTCCTGGTCGGCTACACAGGCTCGGTTGCCATCATCTTTCAGGCGATCGAGGCCGTCGGCGCCACCCAGGCCCAGGCCAACAGCTGGATGCTGGTGCTGGGGATGGGCATGGGGATCACCTGCCTGATCCTGTCGCTGATCTACCGGATGCCGATCCTGACCGCCTGGTCGACACCGGGCGCAGCGCTGCTGGCGGTCAGCCTCAACGGCGTGCCGCTGGCAGAGGCGGTGGGCGCCTTCCTTCTCTGCGCGGTGCTCCTGACCCTCACCGGCCTCACCGGCTGGTTCGCCGCCCTCTCCCGCCTGATACCGGACAGCCTGGCCAGCGCCATGCTGGCGGGCATTCTGTTCCAGTTCGGCCTCTCCGCCTTCACCTCGCTGAGGACCGACACTGCGCTGGTGGCGGTAATGGGCCTCACCTTCCTGGCCGGGCGCAAGCTGTTTCCCCGCTATACCATTCCCGCGGTGCTGGCCGCCGGTGTGGCCTGGTGCGCAGCCACCGGCGCCTTCGGCAGCCTGGAGGCACTGGACATGACGCTCGCCCGCCCGGAATTCGTGATGCCCGCCTTCTCGCTGCCGGTGCTGATCGGCATCGGCCTGCCGCTTTACATCGTCACCATGTCCTCGCAGAACATGCCCGGCGTGGTGGCGCTGCGGGCCTGCGGCTACGAAACACCTGTCTCTGCCAGCCTGACTGTCACCGGCCTCACCTCGCTGCTGCTCGCCCCCTTCGGCGGCTTTGCCTTCAACCTCGCCGCCATCACCGCTGCCATCTGCGCCGGGCCGGAAGCGGACGAGAACCCGGACACCCGCTATCTGGCAGGCGTGATGACGGGCCTTGTCTACATTCTGGTGGGGCTGGGCGGCGCCACCGTGATCAGCTTGTTCATGATCGCCCCCAAGGCGCTGGTCGCGACCGTCGCAGGCCTGGCGCTGCTGGCAACCATCGGCAACAGCCTCTCCGCTGCGCTGGCTCAGCCGCAGGCGCGCGAGGCCGCGCTCATTACCTTCATGACCACGGTCTCCGGCATCAGTTTCTATGGAATCGGGGCGCCGTTCTGGGCGCTGGTGCTGGGCCTTCTGGTGAATCACTGGCTGAAAAGCCCCGAACCTGCGCCCGCCCGCGCCTGAGAAACAGCCCGAGAGACATTTCGCCACTGAAATCCGGCGCAATCTGCGCCAAAATTATCGAACAGCCCCCCGGCCGGTTGCCTTTGTTGCGCAAATCGTGTCCCTGAGGGCAAAGACTAAGGGAACCAGCCTGATGCCAAAGTACCGATCCAGAACCTCCACCCATGGCCGCAACATGGCGGGCGCGCGCGGACTGTGGCGCGCGACCGGCATGAAGGACGATGATTTCGGCAAGCCGATCATCGCCATCGTCAACTCCTTCACCCAGTTCGTGCCCGGCCACGTCCACCTCAAGGACCTGGGCCAGATGGTCGCCCGCGAGGTCGAGGCGGCCGGCGGCGTCGCCAAGGAGTTCAACACCATCGCGGTGGATGACGGCATCGCCATGGGCCATGACGGCATGCTCTACTCGCTGCCCTCGCGCGAGGTGATCGCCGACAGCGTCGAATACATGGTCAACGCGCACTGTGCAGACGCCATGGTCTGCATCTCCAACTGCGACAAGATCACTCCGGGGATGCTGATGGCCGCCATGCGCCTCAACATCCCGGCGATCTTCGTCTCCGGCGGCCCGATGGAAGCGGGCAAGATCGACATCGCCGATCTGGACATGAAAAAGATCGACCTGGTGGACGCCATGGTGGCGGCGGCGGATGACAAGTTCACCGACGAGCAGGTGAAGCATATCGAGGAAAACGCCTGCCCGACCTGCGGCTCCTGCTCCGGCATGTTCACCGCCAACTCGATGAACTGCCTGGCCGAGGCCCTGGGCCTGGCGCTGCCGGGCAACGGCTCGACGCTCGCCACCCACGCCGACCGCAAGGGTCTGTTCCTGGAAGCCGGCCGCAAGATCGTCGAGATCACAAAGCGCCACTACCAGGACGAGGAAAAGGGCCTGCTGCCGCGCGAGATCGCCACTTTCGAGGCTTTCGAGAACGCGATGAGCCTTGATATCGCCATGGGCGGCTCCACCAACACCGTGCTGCACCTCTTGGCCATCGCCAATGAGGGCGAGGTGGATTTCACCATGTCCGACATGGACCGGCTCAGCCGCCGGGTACCCTGCCTGTGCAAGGTCGCTCCGAACATCCACAACGTCCACATGGAGGACGTGCACCGTGCCGGCGGCATCTTCTCGATCCTGGGCGAGCTGAGCCGCGCAGGGCTCTTGCACAACGACTGCCACACCGTGCACTCCTCGACCATGGGCGAAGCGATTGCCAAGTGGGACATCAAGGTCGCCAACAACCCGGAGGCCGAGGAGCTGTTCAAGGCCGCCCCCGGCGGCGTCCGCACCACGCAAGCCTTCTCTCAGGCCAACCGCTACAAGGAGCTGGACACCGACCGTGAAAACGGCGTGATCCGCGCCAAGGAGCACGCCTTCAGCCAGGACGGCGGCCTTGCGGTGCTGTTCGGCAACATCGCCCGCGACGGCTGCATCGTGAAGACCGCGGGCGTCGATGAACACATCCTCAAGTTCACCGGCTCAGCCTATGTCTGCGAAAGCCAGGACGCGGCAGTGAACGACATCCTGACCGGCAAGGTCAAGGAAGGCGACGTGGTGGTAATCCGCTACGAAGGCCCGCGCGGCGGTCCGGGCATGCAGGAAATGCTCTACCCGACCTCCTACCTGAAGTCGAAGGGCCTGGGCAAAGCCTGCGCGCTGCTGACTGACGGTCGTTTCTCCGGCGGCACCTCCGGCCTGTCGATCGGCCATGTCTCCCCCGAGGCGGCCGAAGGCGGCACCATCGGCTTGGTGCGCCAGGGCGACAAGATCGAGATCGACATCCCCAACCGCACGATCCATCTGGCTGTCTCCGACGAGGAACTGGCGGCACGCCGCACGGAACAGGACGCCAAGGGCTGGAAACCCGCCGAGCCGCGCAAGCGCAAGGTCTCCAAGGCCCTGAAAGCCTATGCGCTGCTCGCCACATCGGCGGCCAAAGGCGCCGTGCGTGCGCTGCCGGACGAAGACTGAGGCGCAAAGGTCCGGCCCGCATTTAACACCCGCCGCACTAATTGCGACGGGTGTTAAATCTCCGAAAGGTTGATTTTTACCGATTGCTCCAGACGCATACCATTCTAAAAACAAGACCGAGAAGACCTAGTCCATAACTTGCCCTGCCGAGTAGCCGCGTTTTTGAGGAATTAGATGTTTAAAAAAATGGCCTTGATGCTTGCACTGATTTGTCCAGCGACAGCATCCGCCAAGCCCGAAAAGTTTCTCTGCACCTTTGGGAATGGCCGGAGCTATGCTTCTGATTTCACAAAGTTCCTGTCCAACCACGCAGTATTCGTGATGGATGCGGAAAATGGTACGGCAACGGCTTACGATTCATATGTCCACCTGATGCATCAGTCGCCAATTCCCGCGCGTTTCAAAAAGAAGGGCGACGGAAAATACCAGCTTCGCTGGAAACTCGTTGGTGTGCCGGTTGAGGTTACAAGGTCCGATCGCGACGGTTCGACCCGGATATATGATAGCAAAGTCACCTTTCGTTACTCATTTCTATTTGACCCGGCCACGAAACAGGGCTTTCTCTCCGCACGAGGTGGAGGCAAAAGCTTCAAAACGACGGCTAGGATGAGCTGCGAGGAAACAAACCGGAACATTGTCTTTCAGACACTGCAACCAGTCTGACGGCTTGCTTCACGCTTTGCAGAGCCCGCGAGCCGGTTACCTCTGCTGCCAGCCTGCTTGAACTTTGCCCCCCTACTCCCCCAGCTTGGCGTGCACCTCATCCAGGTCGATCTCGCCCACCGGCATCTTGTTGGCCGGGTTCTCGAAATCGTATTTGAACAGCTCGAAATCGCGCTTGTAGATCTCGTAGACCAGATGCATCGACAGGTCGTCGAAATAGTCCTCGACCGGATGCGCGCGCTTGGGGCCGTGGCCCTCGCTTTCGTTGAAACGCGGGATCGCGGCCAGGTCCACGGGATGCGGCGTCTCGATTGCGTCCAGCACCCCTTGCATCCCGTCATTGAAGGCCTCGGTCCAGAAGATCCGGTTGTAGCGTCCGCCGTTCAGGATGAAGGTCGACACATGCCCCGACATTGCCGACCAGTGGATGTCCGGGTCCATCGGGCGGCGCCAGCGGATGGTGTCGCGGGCAAACAGCAGGAAACGGCGAAAGCTCTTGATCTGGTCGAACTCCTGCTTGCCGTCGTCGCCGCCGACCTCGATCCCGTATTCATAGGCGAGCTTGGGCACCAGGTTGCCGCGGTAGCGCCGCCCGTTGCGCTGGATGCCGCAGATCTTGTCGAAAAACGAACTGAGGATGCGGGTATAGGGGTTGCGCACGCAGGTGAAGGCATAGGACCGCTGCCCCTGCACATTGCGGGTGATCACCTCCTGGCTGTGCTCCAGCGCCCATTTGTGCAGGCCGTCCTTGGCATCATGGATGTCGCCGTCAAAGAACCGCCCGTGATCGGAGTAATAGAGGATCTGCCCGATCGTCGAGCAGGCGCATTTCGGCACCACCCGGTAGACCACACTTTCACTTTTCGTCATCCAGGTGCCGGGAAACCCCATCCGCTGCCCTCATTTGCTTCTTGCGCCGTGTACCAGCACTAATTGCATATGTTTACCGAAACGGGAACTATCTGGTTTATTCGTGCCCTTGGCGCGCTTATCAAGGTAAACAATCAGGCAGAACAAGGCAGTCCGTCCTCCCCATGGCAAAAATCGCATATATCTTGCTGTGCCATAAAGACCCTGAGGCGATCATCCAGCAGGCAGAGCAGCTGACTGCGTCCGGCGACTGCATGGCGATCCATTTTGACGGGCGGGCGCCTGACGAGGACTACCAGAAGATCCGTGAGGACCTGGCAGGCAATCCGAATGTGGCCTTTGCCGACAAGCGGATCAAATGCGGCTGGGGCGAATGGTCCCTGGTGCAGGCGACGCTGCAGGCACTGCAGCGCGCGGTGGAGGAGTTTCCCCGCGCCACCCATTTCTACATGCTGTCGGGCGACTGCATGGCGGTGAAGACGGCGGAATATGCCCACCGTTTCTTGGACCAGAACGACAAGGATTTCATCGAAAGCTTCGATTTCTTCGAAAGCGACTGGATCAAGACCGGCATGAAGGAGGACCGGCTGATCTACCGGCACTTCTTTAACGAGCGCAAGCACAAGCAGCTGTTCTACTGGAGCCACGGCTTGCAGAAGCGGCTGGGGCTGCAGCGCGAAATCCCCTCCGACATCCAGGTGCAGATTGGCAGCCAGTGGTGGTGCCTGCGCCGCCGCACGGTGGAGTGGATCCTGGACTTCACCGCCAAGCGCCGCGACGTTGTGCGGTTCTTCCGCTCCACCTGGATTCCGGATGAAACCTTCTTTCAGACCCTTGTGCGCCACCTCATCCCGGAGGCGGAGATCGAGCCCCGGACCCTCACCTTCCTGATGTTTACCGACTACGGGATCCCGGTGAATTTCTACAACGACCACTATGACCTGCTGCTCAGCCAGGACTTTCTGTTCGCCCGCAAAATCAGCCCGGGCGCCAAGGAGCTGAAGTCGCGGCTGGGGCGGCTCTACGCGGCGCGCGGCGTGGACTTCCAGATATCCAACGAGGGGCGCAGCCTGTATCAGTTCCTGTCCCAGCGCGGCCGCATCGGGCGCC
This sequence comes from Leisingera sp. McT4-56, assembly GCF_020514995.1. Taxonomy (NCBI): domain Bacteria; kingdom Pseudomonadati; phylum Pseudomonadota; class Alphaproteobacteria; order Rhodobacterales; family Roseobacteraceae; genus Leisingera; species Leisingera sp. McT4-56. The sequence goes on from NZ_JAJALF010000002.1 coordinate 261,018, forward strand.
GCTTTGCGCCGCGGTTCTGGGAAACCGAAAGCACCCTGGGCCGCGAGCGCGAGCTGCTAATCGTGATCTGCAAGAAATGGCATGTCGCCAAGCGGTTGCTGGAGAAGGTCCGCCACGCAACCAATATCCCGGCCATCGAATACCTGTTCAACGAGGAAGACACCCCGCTGCCCGATCTCGGCGGCATCCAGGCTGCGCTGATGAAACGCACCCGCCACCGCCGCGCGCTGGTGCGGATGCTGTTTGAATACTACGGATCCGATCAGCTGATCATCTGCCTGGACCCTGCCGACATCGACCTGATGAACGATTTCCACTCGGACCGGTCCACAACCCGCTTCCTGCTGATCGAATGCGACTTCAGCGAGGACTACCTGACCGGACACGCGCACCGGGTCGGGCTTGCGGGGGAGCGCACACCGCAGCTGGCGCTGGAACGGCTGCTGCCGTCCATCCGCAATGACATCCACCATGAGGCGGACCGCATCCGGGATGCCGGGTTCAGCCAGCTCTACCAGATGCGCGAAAGCAGCAGCCCGGAGGAAAACGCAAGCCAGCTCAGCGGGTTTCTGGGCCTGTCTGCGGAACAGGCCCGGCAGATTGCCGGAACCCGCTATCTGTTTGCGGACTGACCTGGGGCCTGCGCCCGGCCGGCACAGCCGGGTCTGAACCTATCAGTCTTCCAGCGCCTTGATCATGTCAACGCGGGTGCCGTGGCGGCCGCCTTCGAACTCTGTGCCCAGGAAGGCATCGACAATCTCCAGCGCCAGGCCTTCACCAACCACGCGGGCGCCAATCGACAGCATGTTGGCGTTGTTGTGGGCGCGGATCATCTTGGCCGAGAACGTGTCGGAGCAGACACCGCAGCGGATGCCCTTCACCTTGTTCGCCGCCATCATGATGCCCTGGCCGGTGCCGCACAGAACGATGCCCAGCGCGCACTCGCCAGAGGCCACCAGCTCCGCCACGGCGGCGCCATGCTTGGGGTAATGGGTGCTCTCAGGGGTCTGCGGGCCGATGTCCTGCACCTCCCAGCCCTGTGCTTCGATATGGGCGGCAACGGCCTTGCGCAGCTCGATGGCGGCGTGGTCGCTGGAAAGGGCAATGCGTTTGCTGGCAGTCATGGTTTCGGGGTCCTGTGTCGCAACGGGGATATGAGGGTTGGCCCCGTGTTGACCAAGGGACGGGCGCGGCGTCAATCACTTTGTTGCCGCAAGCCCGGACCGGCAGGAAAAGGAGGGCCCGCGACAGGCCCTCCCTTGGCTCAGATCGCGACCTCGACGCGGCCAATCGGGTTGGAGCAGCAGGCCAGGATGTACCCCGCCTCGATGTCCTCCTCCGAGATGCCGCCGTTGTGGACCATATGCACATCGCCTGCGGTCTTCTTGACCTTGCAGGTGCCGCAGATGCCGAAGGTGCAGCCCGACGGGATGTTGAGGCCCGAGGCCTTGGCCACCGCCAGCACCGTGTCGGTCTCGGTGCAGGTTGCGGTGACGCCCGACGCAGCAAAGGCGATCTCGGCGGCAGCGGTCTCTTCCGGCACCACATCGTCCAGCTCCGGCGCATCGGCCTCGGTCTCCACCGGCGCGCCAAAGCTTTCCTGGTTGTAGTTCTCCATGTCGAAGCCCAGGCCGTTCAGCATGTCGCGCACCGCCTGCATGAACGGCTCCGGCCCGCAGCAGTAGACCTCGCGCTCCAGGTAGTCGCCCGCGATGATCCCCAGCATGATCTGGTTCAGCTGTCCGCGGTAGCCGGTCCAGACCTGATAGGGATCATCCTCTTCCACCACGAAATGCAGCTTGATCCCCGGCACCCGCGCCGCCATGCCCTCCAGCTGGCGCCGCGCGATGATCTCGCTGGGCCGCTTGGCGCAGTTGATGAAGCAGACATCGGGCGACTGGCCGCGGTCGAACAGGTACTGGGTCATCGACAGGCTGGGCGTGATGCCGGAGCCAGCGGAGATGAACAGAAACTTGCCGTTCGGGCGTTTCGGCAGGGTGAACACGCCCGCGGGGCCGGAGGCCTTGAGGAACATTCCCGGGCGCAGGTTGTCCAGCATCCAGCGGGTGCCGATGCTGTCGGCCTGCGCCTTGACCGTCACCGAGATCGACAAGGGCCGCGACGGCGAGGAGCTGATGGTGTAGGTCCGCCAGACGGTGCCGCCCGGCACCGGCAGCTCCAGCGTCAGGAACTGGCCCGGCTGGTACTTGAACCACGCGCCCGAAGGCGCGCGGAAACTGAAGGTGGCGGTGTTCGGCGCTTCCGGCACGACCGAGACGCATTCCAGCATCTCGTCGTCCTTCCACGCCAGGGTCTCGTCCAGCGTCTCGAAATTGGCCTGCAGTCCCATGCGCTTACTCCGCCGCGATCAGGTGGCGGCCGGTCAGCGCGCGGGTCAGATGCTCGGCGTACCAGTTGGAGAACTGGATCACACCGCTTTCCTGTACTTCCGAATAGGGGCCGGGCTCATATGCGGGCGAGTTGATGCCGCGCTGGTTGTCCTCAACCACGATGCGGTCCTCGTCGTTGGTGGCAACCCAGACCTCGGTCAGCCGCTTCAGGTCGTAGTCCTGGCCTTCAACCGCATCCTTGTGCACCAGCCATTTGGTGGTGACTTCGGTCTCGGTCGGGCTGATCGGGGTCACCCGGAACACGATGGAATGATCCGGCAGGAAGTGGTTCCAGGTGGTCGGATAGTGGAACTTCAGCAGCGTGCCCGCATCGGCAAACGGCACCCGGCCCAGCTTCTTGGCGACAGCCGCCTTGCCGTCCATGGTATAGCTCTCGGCGCCCTCATTCAGCGGCATCCGCGCCACCCGGTACTGGCCGCGCGCATCGATCTGGAACTGCGACGGCACACCTGCCGCCTCGATCCGGTCGAAGTGCTTCTGCAGGTGCGGCGGGGTCTCGCCGCCCTCGACGCCGGTGACGGACGGATCTTCCGGGAAGGTCCGGCACAGCGACGGGTGGTTGCCGCCGCAGTGATAGCACTCGCGGTTGTTCTCCCAGACCAGCTTCCAGTTGCCGTTCTCGATGATCGAGCTTTCATAGGCGACCTTGGCGTTGCCCAGGTCGTGCGGCTCCAGATAGGGGCGCGCCACTGCGGCAAAAGCGTCGAAGTCCGGCGCCTCATCCGCCAGGCAGATGTAGATCAGCCCGGCCAGGTCGCGGCAATGCACCGGCTTCAGCCCGTGCTTGGAGGCATCGAAATCCGGCCCCATGTCGCGCGCCCACAACAGCGAGCCGTCCAGCTCATAGGTCCACTGGTGGTAGGGGCAGACCAGCTTGGGCGAATTGCCCTTCTTGGCCTTGCAAACAACAGAACCGCGGTGGCGGCAGGCATTGTGGAACGCACGCACCTCGCCATCGGTGCCGCGCACGATGATGACGTTGTAGGCGCCGACCTGATGGGTCACGAAATTGCCCGCCTTCGGGATCTCGCAGGCGGGAATGGCAAACAGCCACTCGCGGTAGAAAATCTGGCGCATGTCCAGATCCAGCACGCCCGGATCAGTATAAAACGCCTGCTCCAGGGAATAGTTTTTCTGACGGGCCACCAGTTTGGCCAGAATTTCGCTGTCGTGAAGCATCTGCTTCTCTCCTTTGCCGCATCCCCGCGGCAGGTTGGCTTGGCTGCGGGCATGGATGGAGAGATCGCAGGCCACGCGCCTGCAACCGCCCCGCCGCCGCCCGCGGTTGACGTTTTCGGGGCAAGGCTGGTTTCCGGACTGTCCCGGGGCCATTCGGCGGCGGGGCCTGGCACCTTCCCGAAACCATTGGCCTCAGTGGTTTTTGCCATGCCTTGCCCGGGGTCACCGTTGCGGGGGCAGTGCCGGAATTTCACCAGCTTCCCAATTCTCCGCCCCAAGGGGCGGCACCTTGCTGAGGCGCAAACTGCCCTAATCCCGGCCCCCAAGCGGAGACAAATCCGACCCGCAAAAACCGGAAAAAGACATGCATGTTTGCCGCCCGCGGCGGGACAGGGATGTCCAGAATCTCAAACCGGCATCCGCCGGTCCGTTTGCGGCAAGCGCTTATCTTTCATGCGGTTACCAGCTGCTAGGCACACCGAATCGATTCGCACGCAGCGAGTCTTGCGCCGGCCTCTTGGAACGCGAATTGCATTAATTTATATGGCATATAGTTTAATGGTCCCCAGGAGAATCCGATGACCACAGGCCACGTCTTCATCGCCACCAGCCTCGACGGCTTCGTGGCCCGCCAGGACCATTCACTGGATTGGCTGCACAAACAGCCCGTTGCCGAAGATGACGATGGCGGCTTTGCGGCCTTCATGGACAGCGTCGACGGGCTGGTCATGGGAACAGGATCATTCCGCACTCTGCTGGGGTTCGGCCATTGGCCCTACACCAAGCCGGTTGTGGTCCTCAGCAGCAGCCTGACCGAACAGGACATTCCCGAGGAACTGAAGGACAAGGTACGCCTCAGCACCGCCGCACCCGCAGACCTTATGCAGAAACTGCAACAGGAGGGCTGGACCCGCGCCTATATCGATGGCGGGCGGATGGTGCAGTCCTTCCTGCGCCAGGGGCTGATCGCCGATCTGACCATCACAACGGTTCCGATCCTGATCGGCAGCGGCATCCCCCTGTTCGGCAGTCTGGACCAGGACATCGACCTCCAGGTGGCAAGCTCCCGTATTCTGCCCACCGGCATGGTCCAAACCACATTCCGGGTGGCCTGACCAATGCCCCCGCGCATGGGGCGCCCTCCCAAGGGCAGCCGCACCCTCAGCAAGAATGATGTGCTGGAAAAAGCCCTGCAGCTGCTCGACGAGGGCGGCAGCAAGGCCCTCACCTTCAAAGCACTGGCAGCAGCGCTCGGCGTCACCCCGATGGCCGTTGCCCATCACGCCGGCACCAGGGATGAGATGATCGCAAGCCTCGTGGCCATTGCGTTCAAAGGATCCGACACCCAGTCAGAGGCAGCAACACCCAAACTGCGGCTGCGCGGCCTGATGACCCGCTACTGCGCCCAGGTGACCCGGCACCCGGAGCTGGCGAAATGCATCCTGGAAAACCCGTCCTTGATTGGCCCCTCCCTGACAAGGCTGACGCAGCTCATCGAGGCGGAAATTGCAGCCGCAGGCGTGACCGGCGCAGAGGCCCGCACCCTACTCTGCCTGCTGGTGGATTACACACACGGCTTTGCCTTTGCCGCCGCTGCGGCACCACGCGGGGCGCTTTCGGATGACGACTTCACACCGGCACTGGACTGGGTTCTCCACCGTATCGAATAAAAAAAAGCGGACCCGTTCAGGCCCGCGCATCCGCTTGTGTCTTTCAGAGCCGCCGATCCGGCGGCCCCTCTCGTCACTTCGATTTCCAGGTATCCAGCCAGCGGCGGAACCGGCCTTTGCGCTCGGCAATCGCATCGCCCGCCGCATAGAGGCTGTCCTCGGCACTTTCGATCATCGGATCGATCCGCGCCTGCCGGAACCGGCGCCAGCGCACATAAATCGCCCACAGAAGCGCCGCCAGCAGCACCAGGAAGATGATCGAGAACCAGTTCGTTGGCTTGTCCTCCGGCCCCGCCACCGGCTTGATCGTCACCGCATTGGGGAAGATCGACAGGAACTCGTTGCGCCAGCCGTAATGCAGCACCGCCACCCACTCCGGGTTTGCCTTGGTCGAGATGCTGTCATTGGCGTCCGTATACAGATTCGCGGTGTCGAACTTGAAATATGGCGGCCAGTTCCAGCCGGTATCCTCGTTGCGGTAGACCATGTTGCGGCCGTTGCCGCGCACCGCCTGGATGAACTGCACATCGCGGTTGATCAGCTCTGCCGACTGGTCGTCCGGCTTGGACCAGAAGATCCGGGTCCAGTCGTTCAGCTCCTGCCGCTCCTCATAGGTGTTGACGATCCGCACCACGTCGTACTGCGGCAGCGTGTAATGCAGGAAGGCGCCGAACAGCACCCAGAAGGTAATCAGGAAAGCCCATTTGATGAAACGCATTGGGGTGGACCTCACATGAAGTTAATGACGTAGATCAGGAGCGCCAGCGCCCCCAGCGGGATGATGTAGACCAAGAGGATCAGCTTGCGCCGGAACGAATTGTCGTATTGCTTCAGCCCCCGCTGGATGAAGGCCGCACGGTCGCCGGTCAACCCTTTCTCTTTCCAGCGCCGCTTCAGCTTCAGCCGCCGCATCTCGCGCGAGTACAGCGACACCACGGCGTAGACCACGGTCAGCACCACCAGAAGGATCAAGGCAAGGCGGATAAAGCCGAACATTCAGCAAGCCTCCCGCGGTGCAGGCCAAGCATCCCATAAAGGAGGTTCGCGCCCGTCTCCGAGGGGGGGGGCAATTCGCGCCCGCCGTCGTGCTGAAAGCACGCCTCCGGCATGACGGGGGCGGGGACGGGCGCGAACCGGGCTGCAAGCAGCCCGGGAAGAAAGATGCTTCTTACACAGTGTCATCTCAACGCCCCCTCACCCGGTTCACAGCACCCCAGGGGCCAACCCGGTCAACCATCCCCTTGCGCCGGTTCCGCGGCAGCTTGGGCATCCGCCCCTCCATATCCGGCTCATGCCCGAACAGCGCCTCGCGCGCGCCGGCCTTGTCCACCGCATACTCCCGCGCCAGGAACTCCGCCGCATAGGCCTTCTTGGTCTCCGGCCAGCCGCGGTACTGGCGGTAGAATTCCTCCTTGTGGCAGATGAACATCTGGCGGAAGTCATGCGGGCTCAACTCTGCCAGCAGCATGTTGACCAGATCGCGGCAAGGCGTGTCCGACGCCCTGAGGCTATAGAAATAGGCCGGATGGTCCGAGGTGATCCGCGGCCACTTGCCGCCGCCCTCGGCCCAGCGCACCAGTGCTGCCAGCCCCTCGAACTCCTCCGGCAGCTCATCCGCATGCCGCGCCGCCATCCGCCGCAGGTCCGACCGCGACAGGCCGGTCAGGTCCCGGCCCTTCTCCGTCAGGACCGACACCGCCAGGAACCCCATCTTCTGCCGCAGGATCGCCGCGCCATCGACACCGCGCGCGCGGATCACCGGCTCCGCCAGCCCGTTCAGCTCCAGGAACTTAGCAATCGCATTGCGCTGGGTCAGGTCGAACACATGGCGCAACGGCACGCCTTCGGGCTTTGCCCCGCTGGCAATCACCGCCGGGTGTTCCACGTCCTGAAACAGGTACAGCCCGCCGAAATGCGCGGTCCAGAAGTTGCCCTGCTCAAAGACCTCATGCTCTAGGTGCACCGGATTGCGGGTCACATCGCCGGTCTGTTCCGCTGTCGCAATCATCTGTTCGATCAGTTCATCGTCAAACCAGGCATCCTCCCCGGTCTTGAACCGCTCCACCAGCGCTGCCAACTGGTCCGCATGGCGCAGCGTGCCGCGGGTGGTGTCCGCCTCGATCCGCACCTGCCGGATGTCGAACAGGCGCGCGGGCGAGGACACCTCGAACACCGAATTCACCAGTTCCCCCGCCACCGCATCGGTCGCGGTCAGCGCAAACAGCTGGCGTTCATTGACCTCGATGAAACGGCGCAGGATGTCCCGGCTGGTGGAGAATTTCACGTGAAGCAGCGGGCAGCGCTTCTGCTCGGTGCTGAGCAGAATGAACTGCCGGTTCACGCCCGCATGGTTCAGATAGTGATCATCCCCCAGTTCATCCCCGATTTCGGGCGAAAACCCCGAGATATCGACGTGGAAATCCGTGAGTTGCGTGGTCTTGCCGGTCAGATGCTTCAGCGCGCGCCTATAGCGCTCCACCAGCGCGGGCGAAGCCACATGGAAGAGATTGCCGAACATCAGGCCATGCTGGATGAGGCGTTTCATTCGACCTCCATAGGCGCAAAATGAGATTGTTCGCTCCAAGGCCCATTGTGCACGAGGTCATCTATGTCCAGCTGGAGCTTCTGGATACGCAAATTCTCTAACCTTTGCTGCTGGTCATTTCCAAGTTTTGGAGCCAATTCTCCAATTTTTTGCAAGATCTTAGAGATTTCTTCATAGTAACCATACCAAGCTCTTAACTGCATACCTCCAGAAGCAAATTCTCCATCACGTTCATTCCAAAACATTGATACTTTTCCTGAATTTCTTAACAGGTACTCATCTATGGTTTCCTCTTTTCTGGAAGCGAAGAAGCTCTTTCTCTTTTGATCATAGTTTTCCCGCCCCCAAACATTGGCCTCCCTGCTTTCGCGATCGATAGCTTCACTCAATCCTTCAAGCAGTCGCTGCAAATATAGGCCTGCTTCATTTTCTTGCCTTTGGCGCATCTCATCCGCGAAAATTCCCGCCTGTGCATCAAGAGCCGTGGCCATTTTCGAGTATTCAGTACGTGCCTGCTTCAACTCGCGGCTTTGCATGAAAGTAGAGGCGACTACCCAGACCAGAACTAAAACCCCTGCCAAGCCTGCTAGAGTGTCTCCCATTTCATTTGGGCTAGCCGCCCAGAACAAATCGAACTTCTGGGAACAGACAAAACGCCCTAGAATCCTGCATTCCTGCATCGAAGCGACCTGCCAATATGCAACACAAAGGCCAATGGTCACTGAAAATGCCAAGAAGACTGGATGCAGTATAAATTGAACTACCTTGCCGATCGGCGACTTAGACTCTTCTTTCATCTTGCAGATCAAACCTCCCCGCCCGAGACGCTTGCGGCTCGGACAGCGCCCGTCCGCCCCCCTGGGCGGGCGCTCCGCTTCCGCCCGCGGACAGGCTCTGCCCTTCTGTGGAGAAGAACGCTCACCCCTTCCCCTCCAGATACCGCCGCTTGGCCTCTTCCTGCCGCCCGAAGTCGCGCACCATGTTTTCAATCGCCACTTCATCCGACTTGTCGGCATAGCGGAATTCGCTGTCAGCGTAGCGGTTGATCTCCTGCACCACCATGTCGACCGTGATCGGCACCCGCAGCTCCGCAATCATCGCGGATTTGGTCTCGTAATCCTTGAACAGGAACAGCTCCGGGTTCTCCATCCATTCATCCGGCAACTCGAAATCCATCGCCCGGACCTTGACCGCATCGGTGATGTTCTTGATGGCACGGCCGGTAAACCGCTCGTCCGCAGCTTGGATCGCCTTCAGATAGGTGCCGAGCTTGGCCAGATCATCCAGCTCCCCGATCTGGTCGTGCACCCGGCCAAAGACCTCCATCAGCCCCGGCTCCTGCGGGCAGTTGTGCGCCTCGAACGACCGCGCGACTGCCTTCTTGATCTCCTGCGCGCCGTACAGATCATGCTCGCCCAGCGGGATCGCATGGTTCTTGCCCATCAAGAGCGTCAGGATGTCGATGTAATCCTCCCGCGTCTGCGGCCCGTCCACCAGGAACCGCGCGCCCGCCCGCTGGCGCAAGGCGTCGTCCACGTTCTCCGGGTAGTTGGAGAACATGCCAAAGGTGCAGTTGCCGCGCACCACGGTATTGGCGCCGGCAAAGGCCTCCATGAACACCGCCGTCACCTCCTGCTGGCCGGCGCTGGACTGCCGGTCGCCGCGCTTGCCTGCGATCTGGTCGATGTCGTCGATGGTGCCAAAGCCGATGACACCCGGGTCGATCACATTCTGGATGAAGGATTTGGCGTTCTGGCCGGACTTGCCCTGATAGCTGTCGATATTGTCGATGCCGAAATTCTGGTAGCGGAAGGCATAGCCCGCATTCTGGCAGTAATCGTGGATCAGCCCTGCCATCATCTGAATGAGCGTCGTCTTGCCGGTGCCCGGCTTGCCGTCGCCCATGAAGGTGAAGATGAAGCCGCCCATCTCGGCAAACGGGTTCAGACGCCGGTCGAAATCATAGGCCATCAGCATCTTGGAGAGTCTTAAGGCCTGGTACTTGGCGATATGGTTGCCAACCACCTCATGCGGCTTCTTGAATGCCATCGTCAGGGTGGTGGACTTAGCCTTGGCCGCCGGTTCAAACCCGCTGATGGTCAGATCATCCGCCTCCACCCGCCAGGCGGCAGCAGTGAACGCCTCCAGCCGCGGCGCAGTCTGGGCGCGCAAGGCCGCCTTTTCCATCAGCTGCTCGGCATAGGCCGCCGTGGCCGCAATCAGATGCGCATCATCGGGGGCATGCAGCGCCAGCTTCTGGTCCAGCTCCCACAGCGCCCCGTGCAGGGCAAGCGGCGCGTTATCCGTCAGCAGCTCCTCCGCCTCGCCCACCTCGGCCTGCGTCTCGCTGCCGTGCGGTGCCAGCAGATAGGCCGCGGCATTGGCAAACACATGCGCCGCAATCAGCGCCTCGGCGGCCAGCAGTTCGGTGAACTCCCCCTTGCGCGCCGCATCCAGGGACCCGGCCAAATTGGCCCGCTTCAGATCCGCCAGGCCGGACACATCCGCATAAGCCTCCCCCATCGCCAAGGAGACCGCCAGCGCCCGGCGCAAGGCGTGCTGCAGGGTCGCCTGAAGGGGCGAGGTCAGCGGATCATCCTCATCCGCGGCCTCGATGCGGGCAATCAGATGCACCCCTTCGGGCCGCGCGGTGGAGCGTGTGACCAGCCCGGGCGTGGTGGAGCGGAAGCGGCGGGTGCGGGCAATCCCTGGCGAGCGCTCCGGCGGCTTGCCCTCCGCCTGCGGCTTGGCAATGCGCGGGGTGTGGTCAAACCCCTCCAGCATTGCCGCCGCAGCCGCGTAATGCTTGCGGATGTCCTCTTCCCGCAGCTCCATCTGATTGCCTGAAATGCCCATCTCTTCCTCTCAATCCGTCGCTTGCGGGCCTAAAAATCCCACCCGCTTTCATCTTTCCAAAAATACTCCCGGCCCGCTGCCCCGCAGGCGGCTTTGCCGCCGAGAGTGGGGGGCCGCAGCCGGCAATACGCGCAGGCGCTCAATACCGCAGCACCTGCCCGGCATCGCTCACCACGAACTTCTGCACATCGCCGAACCCCGGCGGGTCCAGCTCTGCCAGCACCTGGAACGGGCGCTGCGGCAGAATGATCGCGCGCTGGGTCCGGGTCGCCCCGGTATCGGCGCCGCGCCCGCCAAAGGGATCCAGCGCAAAGATCTCCCGCTCCACGGTGCCGAACCAGCCCGCACGCTCCTCGCGCACGTCCTCGCTTTCCAGCTCCTCCAGTGTCCAGGCCAGCGCCCAGTCCTGGCCCGCGGGCGCCTCCGCCTCCTCCAGCACCCGGTGCAGCGGGCCGGACTGCTCGGTATAGGCAGAGGAATACATCGGCCCGACGTGGTAACGGCGCAGATGCTTGGGGTGGAGGTCGTCGAAATCCTCGTCAAATCCCTTGGCAATCGTCACCAGCTTCAGCCCCGCCAGCGCCTGCGCCATCAGATGCGCCTGCACTTCCGGCCAGCGCCGCTCATCCTTGGGCAGCGCCACCTTGCCGCTGTCCTCCAGCTCCATCAGGTAGATCACCGGCAGGTTCACCTGGCTGTCATAGGCCGCCCAATGCAGCAGGAACCGGCGCCGCCGCTCGCCGATGTTTTCCAGCCATTCGCAAACCGGGTCGTTCTGGACCCAGAACAGCTGCCCCTTCAGCAGCTCCTGATAATAAAGCCGCTGCGACAGGGCGAACTGCAGCTTTGCCGGCACCGCCCGGTCCGAGATGATGGTGCGCACCATATCGTCCTTCAGCTGCGCCTCACTGGCCATATTGGCCAAGTGCCGCTCCGCCTGCTGGGCGTCATTGGCCATGGTCATCAGCTCTGTTGCCACCGGAAAGCCGCTGTCGCGCTTGTCCATCGCCAGGCTGCCGAAAAACCGCCCAGTATCGCGCCCCGCCATCAGGTATTTCATCGAAAGCGCGCGGAAGGTGAAGTTCAGCCGCATCAGGTAGGCGGTCAGCACCTTCACATCGGATTTCGACAGCCGCCCCTCCGCCTGCATCGCCGCCGCCACCCGGGTCAGATGCCGGATGATGGTCTCGAACTTCTTGAAATACCGACGCGAGGCGAAGGTATCGCTGAGGCCTGCGTGGTCCTTGGCGGGATCGGTCATCGCCGCAGGCTTTCTTCTTCGGACGTGCCGCCTGCGGCACGGGCAGCGCCCGTCCGCCCCCCCGGGCGGGCGCTACGCTTCCACCCGCGGCCGGGCTCCGCCCTGTTTTGCTCACAAAAGACCATCAAGGATGATCACCCCCCATACAGGTTCTTGTCGTGCTTCTCGACAATCGCCGCGAACCGGCGGGCAAAGCGTTCATCCGCCTTGGCCTTCTTCTCCAGCACGTCGCGGGCGAACACCATGTTGCCCTCATGCGCTTCCAGCATATCGGCCATCTTCTGGTTGGTCGCGGTGCCGATCGCCGCCATTGCGGTCTGGGCTTCCTTGTCGGTCTGCACCCCGATCTCGTTGATCCTATGCGCCACATCCTGCTGCTGCGCGGTCTTCAGCGATTTGGTCAGCGCGTCATACAGCACCACCCGCTGCTGGGTGTCCGTCTGCAGCTTGTTGATCAGCACCATCTGCGTCGCCGCCTGGTTCTGCAGGCTGTCGACCCAGGTCTTGCCCTTCTCGATATATCGCTCCAGCGTCTGGGATTTCGCAAGCTTCACCTGCTCCTCCTGCACCAGCGCGTTGTATTTGGCGTTGATCTCGGCCAGCTCGGTCTCCAGCTTGGTGCGCGCGGCGGCGTCCTGCTCGACCGAGATCTTGTTCTCCAGCTCGATGATCTGCGGGTCCAGCGCCACAATCTGCGCACGCACGCCCTCCAGCTCCTGCACGGTGAACTCGCGGTCGTCCAGAGTGGCCGACAGGTTCACCTGCACCTTCTCGCGCTGCTCTTCCAGGGTGGCCAGCTGGCCTTCCAGCAGCTTCACGATCACGTCCGACTTGGCGATCAGATCCTGCAGCTTGTCGTCGATATTGGCAGTGCGCATCCGCTCCTGGCGCATCGAGTCCGACTTTCCCTTGGAGAAGAAACCGACAAAACTCTCCCAGCCGGTCTTGGACCGCATCTCGTCAAAATCCTTGGAGAACGCCGCCGTCACATCATCCAGCCCCATGATCAGCTCGGCGATATTGGCGTTCATCACCTCGGTATGCGCGTGCACGTCTTCCAGCGTCGCGTTCTCGATGTCGATGCTGGCATCCTCGCCCGCCTCGATCTTGCTGCGCGCGGCCTCGATCCGCGCCGTCAGCGCCTCAATCTTGGACTGCGACTCGCGGACCTTGTCCTGGCTTTCCGACACCATTTTTTCAAATTGGGACACACTCATCGCATCCGCTCCTTCCCTGTAAATAACTGAGCCTGATATGGGGATGTAAATTGATTTTACATCCCCTGGGGCGGTGCAATTCCACCCGTTTCAGACGCACTGTTGCAGACAGGCCGCACAAAGAAAAGCCCCGGAGGATCCCCCCGGGGCTGCATTGCGGAAACAGGGTGTTTCACATCGTCTGCTGCTTGCCCAGCACCAGGAATGTCATCATCCCGAAGGGCGGGATGCTTTCCTGAACCTCGACCTGCAGCCGGTCCTCCTGCAGCACCGTTTCCAGCGCGAAATCCGAATGCCAGCCGATCACATTGGCCAGCGGCGCAGACAGCTTTTCGAGCGAGGCCCGAACCCCCTTGCCGCTCTTGAAATGGTTGGTGACCACCAGCTTGCCGCCGGGTTTCAGCACCCGCGCAATCTCATGCATCACCTTGTCAGGGTCCGGCACCACCGACAGCACATGCATTGCCGCCACCGTGTCGAATGAATTGTCCGGAAAATCCAGCTGCCGGGCATCCATCTGCCGCAGCGCCTCGACCTGTTTCAGCCCCTGCTCCTGCACCTTTCCCCGCGCCTTTTTCAGCATGTCGTGGCTGAAGTCGATGCCGGTCACCTGCAGATGCGGCGCGTAATGCTGCAAGGAAAGGCCAGTGCCGACCCCAACCTCCAGAACCTTGCCCTCTCGGGAATTGATGTAACGGGTCGCCCTGCGGCGGCCAGAGCGCGTCACCGCGCCGAACGTCCTGTCATAAACCGGCGCCCAGCGCGCATAGGATTCTTCAACTGCCTTGATATCCAATTCGTCCCTCCCCGGACGTCTTGGGCTAGTCTTTTGGCTTGGAAACCAGCCCCCAAATCACCATCGCAACGTAACCGAGGCATAGCACAACCAGCACCGTCCATGCATAGGTCAGTAATGCCGCAGCCATGAAGGCAAAGCCCACAAGCAGGTACTTAACATTCTCGCGGGAGATTTTAACCGCTTTCGGCGACCAGGTCGGAATGTGGCTGATCATTGCCAGCCCCACCAGCACCATGGTGAGGCAGATCAGCAGCTCATGCAGCACCGGTTCGCGGCTGCCATAAGCATAGGAGGCAAACATCGGCAGCAGCGCCAGCAGCGCCCCCGCGGGCGAGGGAATGCCTTCGAAATAGCCCTTGCGAAGCTTTGGCGCTTCCTCCTCCGACTTGCTGCTGACATTGAACCGCGCCAGCCGCACCACGCAGCAGACCGAGAACACCAGCACCGAAATCCAGCCGATGCCCCGCATGTCCTGCAGCGCCCACAGGTAGATCACCATCGGTGTCGCCACCCCGAAGTTCAGAAAATCGGCCAGCGAATCCAGCTCCGCCCCCATCTTGCTGACGCTGCGCAGCGCCCGCGCCAGCCGCCCGTCCAGCCCGTCCAGCACCGCCGCCAGCAGGATCAGCATCACAGCCAGCTTGAAGTTGCCGGAGATGGCAAAGCGGATCGCCGACAGCCCGGCGCAGATCGCACCGATCGTCATCAGGTTCGGCATCAGCTGAATCAGCGCAAATTCGGATTTCTTCTTTTCCGGGGCATCATACATGGCGGTGGCTCTTTCTTCCTCGCGGCGGCACATACGCGCGCTGCTGCGAGAGGATAACATATCGGCAGGCTGTGCCGTGGCGCACATATGCCCCAAGACCCACCCCGGCGCAACGCTTGTGCCCGCCCGCGCTGAATTGCCTCCGTTCAGTTGGCTGGCCCGCGGATCGGGCCCTCAGGCCGCTTTGGCACCGGCACCTCCCAGGGGCGCCGGCGGGCATTCTCGCAGCCCGGGCCTTTCCTTCATCATTTGTTAGATGCGCATGACGATTATGCAGGTCAGTGGCATTTGCTTCAAATGAGGAAAAATAAAAATTGCTTGAGAGACAGACACCCGTTCCGGCACAGGAATTCGGCCATTCGGGACCGCAGAAGGCGGAAGACCTCGTCCAAACCGCCAAATCCGCCCCCCTGAGTGATGGCGGCATCCGAACCTCGCAGCTGCTCTCTGAGGCGCTCAGCCTGGATCCCAGCCACCACGAAGCGCTGATCCTGCAGGAACGGCTGCACCAGACCTTTGTTCCCCGCTGGCATTTTCCGATGCTGTCGGACACGGCACGCAACAGCGCCTATGCCAAGGCCATCGCGGCCAAGGTGAAGCCCGGCGATGTGGTGCTTGATATCGGCTGCGGCGCCGGCCTGACCGCCATGCTGGCGGCGCGTGCGGGCGCGAAACATGTCTACACCTGCGAGCAGCAGCCGCTGATCGCCCAGGCCGCCACGCAGGTCATCGAGGCAAACGGCCTGAGCGACCGCATCACCGTCATCCCGAAATGGTCGCATGAGATCGTCGTCGGCGCGGACATTCCGGAGCAGGCAGATGTGGTGATCTCGGAAATCGTCGATACCGTTCTGCTGGGCGAAGGCGCCCTTGCGACCCTTACCCATGCCATTTCTGCGCTGGCCAAACCGGACGCCCGCGCGATCCCGGAGCGCGGAACTTTGCTGGCCCAGCCGGTGGAAAGCCCCGGCCTCCTGAACCTCTGGCGGCCGCATGAGGCCGAGGGCTTCGACCTCAGCGCCTTCCACCATTTTGCCCGCGTGGCGCAGCTCACCCCGAACGATTTCGAGGCTTGCAAGCTTCGCTCCTTGGGCCCGGCGGCAGAGCTGTTCGCGTTTGACTTCACCCGGCCAAACATCAATCCGGGGCGCACCACAGCGGATCTCGCCTGTGCAGCCGCAGGCACCATCCATGCGGTCCTTGTCAGTTTCGAAATGGACCTGGCCCCCGGCATCCAGGTGTCGAACGGAGTGAACTCCGGCGGCCATTGGGGGCGAACCGCCTACCTGCTGGATCATCTGCATCTGGCGGCACCCGGGGACCGCCTGCGCGTGACCGCGCAGCACGATGCCTCGCAGCTCAGCCTTTCCGTGCAGGGTGCTCTGCCCCGCGCCGCGGAACAGCCTTCCGCCACCCTGTGGATGACCCGCGGATGGAACGCGCACCGCCAGCTGCTGGCCGACGGCGGCCCGGCGGCTCCGCAGGCTCCGGTTTGCCCGCCGTCAGAGGCCGCGCTTGCTCGCCCCCAAGGCCAAGCCTTTCACTAGCCCCGGACCCGCGGGGCGCCTGCCCGGTGCACAGGGGGTGTACAGGGGGTGCACGCATGGCACCCCCTGCATTTTCGTGTTCAGCCGGCCTCAGCCGACAACGTTGAACTCCGGCCCGTAGGGGTACTTGGTGATGTTCTCGTTGCCGTCCTCATGGATGATCAGAATGTCATGCTCACGGTAGCCGCCGGCGCCTGGCTGGCCGTCGGCGATGGTCAGCATCGGCTCCATCGAGATCACCATGCCGGGCTCCAGCACCGTGTCGATGTCCTCGCGCAGCTCCAGCCCGGCCTCGCGGCCATAGTAGTGGGACAGCACGCCAAAGGAGTGGCCATAGCCGAAGGTGCGGTACTGCAGCAGATCGCGCTCTTCGAAGAAGGCGTTGATCTTATGAGTGATTTCCGCGCAGCTTGCACCCGGTTTCAAAAGCGAGATACCGTATTCATGGGCGGCAACGTTGGCTTCCCAGATCTTCAGGCTCTCGGCATCCACTTCCTTCACGAACATGGTGCGCTCCAGCGCGGTGTAATAGCCGGAGATCATCGGAAAGGTGTTCAAGGACAGGATGTCGCCGCGCTGCAGGGTGCGCCCCGTCACCGGGTTGTGGGCACCGTCGGTGTTGATGCCGGACTGGAACCACACCCAGGTGTCGCGGTATTCCGCATCCGGGAAGCGCTTGGCAATCTCGAGCTCCATCGCGTCGCGGCCAGCCATCGCCACGTCGATCTCCCGCGCGCCTTCCTTGACCGCCTCGCGGATCGCAAAGCCGCCGACGTCGGCCACCGCGGCACCAGCCCGGATCATGTCCAGCTCGGCTGCGGATTTGCCCATCCGCTGGCGCATGGTCGGCTCGTAGAGGTCAACCAGCTTGGACGGCGCCAGGAAGGCTTCCAGCTTGCCCTTCTGCAGCAGGGTCAGGTGATCGCTTTCGTAGCCAACCACAACTCCTTCGCCGCTTACAGACTTGATTGCGCGCCAGAAATTGTCGCGCTGCCAGTCGGTGTAGGTGATGTTGTCGCAGAACGAGCGGCGCCAGGGCTGGCCCGCGTCGATGCCGGCCGAGATGGTCACAGCCTCGGACGCCGTCACCACCAGGCCGTAGGGGCGGCCAAAGGCGCAATAGGTGAAGCCCGAGTAGTAGGAGATGTTGTGCATCGAGGTGAAGACAGCAGCGCTGACCCCGGTGTCGGCCATGATCTTGCGCAGGCCCGCGATCCGCGCCTCGTATTCGGAGACGGCGAATTGCAGCGGCGCCTTTTCACCATTGTGAAAACGGTACATTTCAGGACGTGCAGTCATATCAGACCCTTCCTTCTTACAAGAAAGGTCCCGGCGTTCAGGACAGTTTTGGAATGTGGGGGCACCATGTATCCCATGCGGCGACGCCATCGCCTGGCCCTTGCGCGGAAGATGCGGCGGAAACGGGATTCTGGCAAGAAGTTTTTTGAGGCCTGGGCGGTCCTAGGGCGGGCGTTTCCGCCCGCCGCCGCCCGCGGTCAATTCACGATCAGCGCCACCAGGTCGCTTTCCGGATCCGCCAGCGGATCGATCACGTTGAAATGGTGCTTGCCAAAGGCGATCACATGGTCCGCACCCCAAGCCTCCACCAGCCAGATGGCCTGATCCAGAAACGCCGGGCGCTCCTCGCCGCCGACCCAGACCGTCACCTCCGCCGGATAGCGGTCCTGCATCTCAACCGGGCTTTCAGCCACCGCAGCAGCCGAATCCATCTTGAACTTCTGGTTCATAGAGGTGCGCAGCAGCGGCAGCAGATCCGCCAGCGGCGAGATCGGGATCACCGTCTTGATCCGCTCGCCCACCTCCGCGGGCAACAGCGCCCGGTCCAGCATCCGCGCCACCAGATGGCCGCCAGCCGAATGGCCCGCCATTGCAATCGGGCCGTCCACTTCCGCTGCAATCCGCGTCACCGCGGCCGCGATCTGACGGGTGATATCGGCAATCCGCACCTCCGGGCACAGGTCATAAGACGGCATCGCAACCGCCCAGCCATGCGCCATCGCCCCGCGCGCCAGATGCGACCAGGAGCTTTTGTCGAAGGCCAGCCAATAGCCGCCGTGGACAAAGACAAACAGGCCCTTGGGGGTGCCTTCCGGCAGGAATAGGTCGAATGACTGCCGTGCCCCTTCACCATAGGGGATATCCAGCCGGGCGCGCTCATGCAGGCTGTTGCGGAAATCCTCCGCCGAGGCCGCCCAGCGCGGCGGGTACTTGTCTGCATTCTCGATATAGGCCCCGTTGGCATAGGCATCATCCAATTCCATGCCCAATCTCCCCTGTTCTTATTCTTTGCGGCTACCAGACAGTCTGGCACAGCACATGTCAAATTGCTTGACCCAAAATTCTTTGCCGGAAATTTGATCAAATTCTGGACTCATTAATCCTTCTGGACATATCAATGCGCAGCTGATTTCCATTCCAGCAACAGAACACCCGGGAGGCCCGCAATGCTCGACGCAACCACAGACCTGAAATCCCTGCTCAAAGACCCCAGCCTGCTGGAAACCCGCGCCTATATCGGCGGCAAGTTTGCCGATGGCGAAGGCACCTTTGACGTATCCAACCCGGCCCGCGGCGACGTGATCGCCCAGGTGGCCGACACCAGCCGCGCCCAGGTGGCAGGCGCCATCGCCCAGGCCGAAGCCGCTCAAAAGGACTGGGCCAAATGGACCGGCAAGGAGCGCGCCAACGTGCTGCGCAAGTGGTACGACCTGATGATGGAGAACCAGGAAGACCTGGCGGTGATCCTGACCGCCGAGATGGGAAAGCCGCTGGCGGAATCCCGCGGCGAGATCGCCTACGGCGCCTCCTTTATTGAGTTCTTTGCGGAAGAGGCCAAGCGGATTTACGGCGAGACCGTCCCCGGCCATCAGCGCGACAAGCGCATCACCGTGCTGAAGCAGCCGATCGGTGTTGCCGCCTCGATCACGCCGTGGAACTTCCCCAACGCGATGATCACCCGCAAGGCAGGCCCTGCACTGGCCGCAGGCTGTTCGTTCATCGCCCGCCCCGCGGCCGAAACCCCGCTGTCGGCCATCGTGCTGGCGGTGCTGGCAGACCGGGCCGGCATCCCGGCGGGCGTGTTCAACGTGGTGCCGTCCTCACGCGCCTCCGACATCGGCAAGGAGTTCTGCGAGAACGACGCGGTGCGCAAGCTGACCTTCACCGGCTCCACCGAGGTGGGCCGCATCCTGCTGCGCCAAGCGGCCGACACGGTGATGAAATGCTCGATGGAGCTGGGCGGCAACGCACCGTTCATCGTCTTTGACGACGCTGATCTGGATGCCGCCGTCGAAGGCGCCATCATGTGCAAGTTCCGCAACAACGGCCAGACCTGCGTCTGCGCCAACCGGATCTATGTGCAGGCCGGCGTTTACGATGCCTTTGCGGAAAAGCTGAAAGCCGCGGTCGAGAAGATGAACGTCGGCGACGGCCTCAAGGAAGACATCCACTTCGGCCCGCTGATTAACATGGAAGCGGTGGACAAAATTCAGGAGCATATTGCCGACGCCACTTCCAAGGGCGGCGAGGTGATCCTGGGCGGCAACCCGTCAGAACTGGGCGGCAGTTTCTTCCAGCCGACCATCGTCACCGGCGCGACCCAGGACATGGCCTTTGCTACCGACGAAACCTTTGGCCCGCTGGCGCCGCTGTTCAAGTTCGAGGACGAGGACGAGGTGATCGCCATGGCCAATGACACCATCTTTGGCCTGGCGTCCTATTTCTACGCCAAGGACCTCAGCCGCGTGTACAAGGTGGCCGAGGCGCTGGAATACGGGATTGTCGGGGTCAACACTGGCATCATCTCCACCGAGGTGGCACCGTTCGGCGGTGTCAAGCAGTCGGGCCTGGGCCGCGAAGGCAGCCACCACGGCATCGAGGATTACCTGGAGATGAAATACATCTGCATGTCGGTCTGATCCGGCCTCAGTGCCGCGCCATCGCCGCCGTTACAAGGCTGATGGCGCGGTTCCAGGCGGCCTCGGATTCAAGGTCCAGGTCCGCCCCCAGCACATCCCGCAAAGCAGCCATCAGCGCCCGCCTTGCCGCGTCGGTTTCCCTTGCCCCCAAATCAAGATGGGCGTGGGCCTGAAGCAGCTGCCCGCTGAGTGCTGCAAGCGCCTGCGGATCATCCAGCTTGCGCACGCAGGCTGCAATCATGCCCATCAGCATCGCCTTCTGCTTCACGAAATTTCCGCGGAACATTGCACGGGCTTCCGGCAGCCGCGTGAACAGATGCACGTAAAACCGTTCCGCCAGATCGGCCTTGCGGGCAAAGATGGCCGCCAGGCCTTTCTGCACATGCTGAATATCCTGAGGTTGCATAAAACCGCCTTTGCACTGCACTCATCCACGGCACCGGACACGCCGGCGCAGGGGTACATCCCCGGCAACCCTGCGCCCGAAATCCTAAGATTTCATTGCCCGGCGGACGGATCCGGGCAGCTGTTTCCGCGCAGGCACAGCCGCAAACGGAAAAAGCCCCCCGGCAGTGCCGGAGGGCGGGTACGCGCGAACCGGGATCCGCAGGATCAGTTGACCGCTTTGGCCTCGATCTCCGGGCGGTTCGGGCGGGAGGAGGAGATTTCGATCCGGCGCGGTTTCAGCGCCTCCGGCACCTCGCGGTGCAGATCGATATGCAGCATGCCGTTTTCATGGCTGGCACCGGTCACATGGACGTGGTCGGCCAGAGTGAAACGGCGTTCAAAGGCGCGGGTGGCAATGCCGCGGTGCAGGAAGGTGCGGCCTTCGCCGTCCTCTGCCTTCTTGGCGGACACAACCAGCGCGTTTTCCTTCACCTCGACATTGAGGTCGTCGTCGGAGAAGCCGGCAACAGCAATCGAGATGCGGTAGCTGTCGGCATCGGTTTTCTCGATGTTGTAGGGCGGGTAGCTGGACTGAGCGGCATCGGCGCTCAGGGCGCGGTCCATCAGGCTGGCGATCTGGTCAAAGCCGATGGTGGCACGGTGCAGCGGTGCAAAATCAAAAGTACGCATTTTCCATCCTCATTCATGAGCGATTTCAGAGTGCCTTCCCCGCAGGGACAGGCTGGTTTTGTCCCGGGCCCCAATCAGCGGCTGCCCGGATAATCCTGAGATAGTAAGGGAAAATGCGGCTTCAAGAGGGGTGTCAGTCACCGACGCTGACAAATTTCGCACCACCCGCGGAGCCACCGCCGCCAACCCGGATCCTCTTGATCCGCCGGTCCGGTGCTGCCACCGGATTGCGGCGCAGCTGCGCTTTCAGCTCCGCCACCCGCTCAGGCAGTTTCATGCCGAATGCCACCTGCTTGCCCCGGTAATTGCCGCCGCCGGACACCAGCGCCAGGATGCGCCCGCGCCCGCCGACCTGGGAAAACACAGGCGCCCCGGAAGACCCGAAGGTAACGTTGCAGTCGATCATCAGCACGTCGTCATGCTCTCCCATCAGGTTGCATTGACGCTGCCGCGACAGCGCCTCGGCGCGGCCCATGCCATATGAGGTAACAGAGATATCACTGCCGTAATCCCGGCCTGAGTGCAGCGCAAAGGCATCCGCCTGGCCGCTGAGGATCGGCTCCGACAGCCGGATCAGCGCCACGTCGTGGCGTATGTTGTCGATCCCCAGCCGCCGCTGCGGGCTGTAGCCGGGATGCGCCGCGATCTGCAGCGCCTGGCGTTCGGCAATCGCGACCCCGTCGCGCAGCCCGGCGCGGAACTTGATCTGCTCCGCCGGGCGCACCGCCCCGGCCTCATCATAAACGCAATGCGCCGCGGTCAGCACCAGATCCGGCGCAATCAGCGAGCCGGTGCAGAACCCCTGCCCGTTCAGCTCCAGCCGCCCCACCGCCTCCCAGCCCAGGAGGTCATCCCGGTCGGTCAGGCGGCGCAATCCGGTGCCCTGAGCCATTGCGCCGGCGGCATAGGCCAGGGTGGCCGCTCCCAGTATCAGCGCACGCCAGATCATTGTTTCAAAAACTTGGCACCGGAGGAGCTGCGCCCCTCGCCCACCTTCACCCGGCCGACACCGGGCGGCAGCCGCCCGCCGGTGGCGACCCCGGTCAGCTGTGCCTGCAGCAGGGTCAGTTCCTCTGCCAGCGCGGATCCCAGCGAAACCCGCTCGCCGCTGACCTCAGCCTTGGCGGAGATCACCGAGACAATGCGCGGGGTCCCCTCCTCGAAGGAAAACACGGGCGCCCCGGACGAGCCGAAATCCACGTCGCAGGACATCACCAGCACGCCCCGCTGCCGCGCCATGACCGCGCAGACTTCCTGCAGCGAAGGCGCCTCGGAGCGGTCATGGGCATAGGAAACAACCCCGATCTTGGCCCCTTTGCGGGGGCGCTCGTCGGTCTCAAAGGGAGTTACTGTGGTGTTGCGGATCGGGCGCTGCAATTGCAGCAGGGCAATATCATTGCGCACCCGGTCGGTCGAAAGCTCGCCGTCATAGACATAGGACGGATGCTGCACCGCCCGGCGCACACTGCGGTAGGCCGAGGCGCGCCCGTTACGCCAGCCGGCCAGGAATTCAATTGTGGTGGGGTCGATCGGCGCCTTGGTGCGGCTGTCATAGAGGCAATGGGCAGCGGTCAGCACCAGGTCAGGGGCAATCAGCGCGCCGGTGCAGAACCCCTCGCCGTTCACGTCGAGCCGCCCCACGGCCTCCCATTTGCGTCCCGCATCCAGGGTATCCATCCGCTGCAAACGGCTGTCCTGCGCCATCGCCGCGGCCGGCAGCAGCGCTGCCAGAGCCATCAGTACCCACTGCCTCACATGCGTCTCCTCTAATCCACCGGCTGGGAGATTAACTGTCTGTTCAGGCAAAATTACGGCAAGCCCGCAAAATGTGCAGCCGATTCTTTCCGGATGGGTGTCAGCGCAGGATGGGAACCTCCGGCGGGCGTTTGCCCGGCGCCGTCAGCGCAGGCGGCTGCGGGCCGCCGGTGGCCCAGTCCAGCAGTTCCACCGTGTGCACAACCGGCAGCTCAGTGCCGGAGCCGATCTGCATCATGCAGCCGATATTGCCCGCCACGATCAGGTCGGGCTGTTTGGCCTCCAGCGTCTTCACCTTGCGCGCTTTCAGCTCGGCAGAGATTTCCGGCTGCATCAGGTTATAGGTGCCGGCCGACCCGCAGCACAAATGGCTGTCGGCGGGCTCAACCACCTTGAAGCCGGTCCGTTTCAGCAATGTCTTCGGGTGGGTCTTGATCTGCTGCCCGTGCTGCAAGGAGCAGGCGGCGTGATAGGCCACCGTCAGCCCCTTGTCCGCGCCCTCCGGCAGATCCAGCTGCATCAGCAGCTCAGAGACGTCCATGGCGATCTCTGACACCCGAGCAGCCTCTGCCGCCAGTGCATCATTGCGGAACATGTACCCGTAGTCCTTGACCGTGGTGCCGCAGCCGGAGGTGTTGATGACGATTGCGTCCAGCCCCTGCCCGTCGATTTCCGCCGCCCAGGCGCGGATGTTCCTGGCCGCAGCTGTGTGGCTTTCCGCCTCGCGCCCCATGTGGTGGGTCAGCGCGCCGCAGCATCCCGCGCCTTCTGCCACCACCACCTCGCAGCCCAGCCGGGTCAGCAGCCGGATTGTGGCGTCGTTGATATCCGTGTTCAGCGCTTTCTGGGCGCAGCCGGTCATCAGCGCCACGCGCTTCTTCCGCGGCACGGCAGCGGCAAAGCTCTGCGGGTCGTCATTGCGGCTGACTGGCGGGATGGTCTTTGGCGCCATCTCCAGCATTGCCCGCAGCCGCGCGTCCGGCAGCAGGCCCTTGAACGGTCTTGCCAGCTTCGCCCCGATCAGCGCCAGCCGGAACCGGGCTGGATAGGGCAGGATCCGCGCCAACAGCCAGCGCAGGGCCTTATCGCTCCAGGGACGGTCGTAGTGCTTCTCGATATAGGCGCGGGCATGGTCCACCAGATGCATGTAGTGCACACCCGACGGGCAGGTGGTCATGCAGGCCAGGCAGGACAGGCAGCGGTCGATATGCTTGACCGTCTTTTCGTCCGGCACCCGCTCGTTTTCCAGCATGTCCTTGATCAGGTAAATCCGCCCGCGGGGGCTGTCGAGCTCATCCCCCAGCACTTGGTAGGTCGGGCATGTGGCGGTGCAGAATCCGCAATGGACACAAGAGCGCAGGATCTCGTTGGCGCGTTTGGTGCCGGGGTCCTGCAGCTGCTTTTCGGTGAATGTGGTCTGCATGTGTTACCCCATCAGTCCCGGATTGAGGATGCCACGCGGGTCGAACTGCCGCCGCAGCCCTTCGGAAAGTGCGGCTAAGGGCGCGGGCTGCAGCTGGAACACGCCAAGCTGCGCCCGGGCCTCCTGCGCGGCGCGCACCAGAGTGGCATGGCCCGGCACATTGATCCGGCTTCGCAGCTCCGTCCCTGCGGGAACAAGCGCCCAGATCAGCCCGCCGCCCCAGTCGAACTGCAGCGCCTCTGCCTCCAGGTGCGGCACCAGCTCCACCGCATCCGTCGGCTTCACCGAAATCCGCCAGACATCGCCTTCCCGTTCGTGAAAAGCAGCCACGTCGCGGATGTCCCGCCACAAGTTCTCTGCATCCTCCTGCACCTCGGCCATGGCAAAGGGCGACAGCAGCTCAACCAGCTCCGCGCTGCGGTAAGCGGCAGACTCACGGAACCCCTCCACCCGGATATGCGCCTGATAGGTTTCCGCATCATAGGCGGCGCCGGTCACGTCAAAAGGGGAGCCCAGCGCCGCCGACATTGCCCGCACCGCGCCGGGCAGGTCAACGCCGGTCAGGGTCACGGTCGCGGCTGCCTCGGACCGCGGCAGCACCTTCAGCGACACTTCCGTCAGCACCCCCAGGGTGCCGTGGGCGCCGCACATCAGCTTGACCAGGTCATAGCCGGTCACATTCTTCATCACCCGGCCGCCGTTCTTCACCACCTGGCCGCTGCCATCCGCGAACCGCACCCCCAGCAAGTGATCCCGCGCCGCGCCCGCCTGGATGCGGCGGGGGCCAGAGATGTTTGCCGCAATGACACCGCCGATGGTTGGCTCGCCGTCCGAGCCCAGCAGCCCGCGGTGATCCATCGGTTCAAACGCCAGCCGCTGGTTCTCCGCCGCCAGCAGCGTCTCCACCTCCGCCACTGGCGTTCCCGCCTTGACCACCAGCGTCAGCGCGCCGGGTTCATAGAGTTCAATACCGGACAAACCCCGGGTGCTCAGGGCTTCACCCTCCACAGCCAGCCCGCGGGTGCCGCCGCCCTGAATGCACAAGGGGCCGCTTGCACCTGCAATCATCTCGGCCAGCTCTGGCTCGCTCCCTGGTGTCATCATATTCATCTTTCCCGAAAATACTCTGGGGGTTTGGGGGCAAGGCCCCCAAAGATCATTTAGCTGCCAGCGCCACCATCCGGCGGCTCGCGGTCACCGAAAGCGGAAACACCTTGGCCGGATTGAGCAGCCACTTGGGGTCAAACACATCCTTGACCTTCAGCTGCGCCTCCAGATCGGCTTCGCTGTACTGATGCAGCATCAGGTCGCGTTTCTCGATCCCCACTCCGTGCTCGCCGGTCAGACAGCCGCCCGCCTCGACACAGAGTTTTAGGATCTCGGCGCCAAAGGCCTCGCAGGTTTCCAGGTCGCCCGGTTTGTTGGCATCGAACAGGATCAAAGGGTGCATGTTGCCGTCGCCTGCGTGGAACACATTGGCCACGTCCA
Source organism: Leisingera sp. McT4-56 (assembly GCF_020514995.1). Classification (NCBI taxonomy): domain Bacteria; kingdom Pseudomonadati; phylum Pseudomonadota; class Alphaproteobacteria; order Rhodobacterales; family Roseobacteraceae; genus Leisingera; species Leisingera sp. McT4-56. The sequence goes on from NZ_JAJALF010000002.1 coordinate 286,953, forward strand.
GCCCGAACTCCTGGCTCATTTCTCCAATGCGGCGCAGCACATAAGGCAGAGAGGACACTGGGATCGTGCCGTCCAGACACATGTAATCGTTGATCTGCCCCATGGCGCCAAAAGCCGACTTGCGGCCCAGCCAGATGCGGGCAGCCTCATCGGCATCCCCCGCCTCGCGCAGCTCCACAGGGTTGTGGGAGCGGGCAATCTCCGTGATCAGCCCCAGCTGGTGCTCGATCTCGGCCTCGCTGCCCTCGACCTCGATGATCAGCAGCGCCTCGCACATCGGATAACCCGCCTTGGCAAATGCCTCGCAAGCCTCGATGCAGGGGCGATCCATGAATTCGATGGCCACCGGCAGCACACCCGCCTTGATGATGTCGCTGACACAGGCACCGGCCACTTCGTTGCTATCAAAACCGATCAGCACCGGGCGTGCGCCCTCGGGCTTGCGCAGGATGCGCAGGGTGGCCTCGGTCACCACCCCCAGCTGCCCCTCACTGCCGCAGATCACACCCAAGAGGTCCAGCCCGCCGGCGTCCAGATGCGCGCCGCCGATTTCCACCACGGTGCCATCCATCATCACCATCGTGACACCCAGCAGGTTGTTGGTGGTCACCCCGTATTTCAAACAATGCGCACCGCCGGAATTCATCGCGATATTCCCGGCAATAGCACAGGCCAGCTGCGAGGATGGATCGGGGGCGTAGAAAAAATCCTCTTCCTCCACCGCGCCGGAGACGCTCAGGTTGGTGCGCCCGGTCTGCACCCGGATGATGCGGTTCTCAAAATCGGTCTCCAGCACCTCGTTCATCCGCGCCACACCCAGTATGACGCAATCCGCCGTCGGCAGCGCGCCGCCCGCCAGCGACGTGCCGGCGCCGCGCGGAACAACCGGCACGCTTTCCTCGTGGCAGATCCGCAGCACATCGGAGACCTCCTGCGTGCTCCGCGGCAGTACCGCCAACAAGGGCGGGCATCTATAAGCGGTCAGCGCATCGCATTCATAGGCGCGGGTTTCCGCCTCGTCCCGGATCACCGCATCCGCGGGCAGCACAGTCAGAAGCCGCTCGGCAAGCCGCGCCTTGCGTGCCAGAATGGCGGGGTTCGGGGATGGCATTTCCATTTGGGCCTCCTCTTTGGTAAGATAATATTACCAATTTTACATGTCTGGCAAGTGCCGGATCGCCGCGTTAGGGTCAGGCCATGATCTGGACCGCCCGCCTTGCGCAGTTTTCCCTCCTTGACCTTGCCGCGCTGACCCTGCTGATCGCAGGCTGGCTGTGGATCGGCTGGCGGATCGAGACCCCGCCCGCCGGGCGGCCCTCTGTCTCTCTGCTGATGGAGGATTTCCGGCGCGACTGGATGAAGCGGATGGTCGAGCGCGACCCGCGAATCTTCGACGCGCAACTGGCCGGCAACCTGCGGCAGGCCACCGCCTTTTTTGCTTCCGCCGCGATGATTGCCATCGGCGGCGGGCTGGCGCTGATCGGCAATACCGAACAGCTGGCGGGCGTCGCAGAGGACCTGATCCAGGACAGCGCCCCCGCCTTTGTCTGGGAGGTGAAAATCCTGGTGGTGCTGCTGCTTTTGTCCAATGCGTTTCTGAAATTTGTCTGGTCGCACCGGCTGTTTGGCTATTGCGCCGTGCTGATGGCAGCAGTGCCGAATGATCCCGCCCATGAGCTCGCCTATCCCCGCGCCGCGCAGGCGGCCGAAATCAGCATCACCGCCGCGCGCAGTTTCAACCGCGGCATGCGCTCGACCTATTTCGCGCTTGCTGCCGTGGCCTGGCTGGCGGGCGCCCTGCCGCTGGGTGGAGCGGCGCTGGTCACTGTTGCTGTGCTGTACCGGCGCGAATTCGTCTCGCACTCCCGCCGGATCCTGCTGCGCATCCCTCCTGAAAGCAAAGGGGACACGGTTTCGTGACTGCACTGCAGCTTCCCCACAGCTAAGGTGCGGGCATGAAATACCTGCTTCTGACCTGCGCGCTCAGCGCCGCGGCCCTGCCCGCCCTTGCAGATGAACCGGTGATCGAGAACGCCACCGCCCGTGCCTCTGGCGGCAGCTGGTCCTTCAGCGTCACCCTGTCCCACCCGGACACCGGATGGGAGCATTACGCCGATGGCTGGCGGGTGCTGGACATGGACGGCAACGAGCTGGGCCTGCGGGTGCTGGCACATCCGCACGAACAGGAACAGCCCTTCACCCGGTCCCTAGGCGGCGTGAAGGTCCCCGAGGGAATAACCCAGGTGCAGATCCAGGCCCGCTGCCTGGTGGACGGATGGGGCTCGGACACCTACGTCCTCACCCTGCCCTGATCTTCTTCTGGCTAAAAAATCCCCCGCGGGAGGCATGCGCCTTAAGGCGCATTCACACCCGGTGATAGGGGCTGCCCGCCAAGATGGTCGCGGCGCGGTAAATCTGCTCCGCCAGCATCACCCGCACCAGCATATGCGGCCAGACCATCTTGCCGAAGGAGATCGAGAAATCGGCCTCGGCCCGCAAGGAAGGGTCGATCCCGTCCGCGCCGCCGATGATCAGCGCCAGGTCCTGGCGGCCGCTGTCACGCCATCCGGCCAGCTTGCCGGCGAAATCAGGGGAAGACAGCACCTTGCCGCGCTCATCCAGGGTGCAGATCACCGCGCCCTTGGGCAGCGCCTTGCGCAGGAGTGCAGCCTCTGCCGCCATGCCTGCATTCTTCTTGTCCTCGATTTCCACCACCCGCGCAGGCCCCAGGCCCAGCGCGCGGCCGGTCCGGTCGAACCGGCTGAGGTAATCGTCGATGAGGGATTTTTCCGGGCCAGAGCGCAGACGGCCGGCCGCACAGATATGCAGACGCATGAAATTCCTGAAGCAATCCGGCCCGCACCGCGCGCGCGGGCCTGCATCAAATCAGCCTTGGATCAGCCTTCAACAGCCGGAGCTGCCGCGGTGCCTGCGGGCATCCACATCTTCTCGAGCTGGTAGAACTCGCGCACTTCCGGGCGGAAGATATGGACGATCACATCACCGGAATCGATCAGCACCCAGTCGCCGGCATCCTTGCCTTCGACCTTGCAGGTGATCCGGTACTCCTGCTTGAGCCGGTCGGTCAGCTTTTCCGCCATCGCAGCGACCTGGCGGGTGGAGCGGCCGGAGGCCAGCACCATGTAATCTCCGATCGAGGTCTTGCCGCGCAGGTCGATCTGCACAACATCTTCGGCTTTGTCATCGCTGAGTGAGGAAAGAATCCGCTCCAGCAGCTGTTCGCTGGTGGGCTGGGACTGGGCGGCCATCACGGCTGCCCCATTAACAGCGGCATCCGCCGCTTGAGGTACGGGTGACAGGACATAGTCCTCCTTGCAACGCGCCGCCTAGCCCCGGCGCCGGGCCTGTTAATAATGTAGCAACCGGATGGTGAACTTTCAATGAAACCCCGCCCCGGCAGCGCAAGCCATGTGCTTTATCCGTCATTGCTGCCAGGTGCAACCCTGACCGGCAGCGGGTCGTTCAGCATCCGAACTTCGCGCTGCGGGAACGGGATCGAGATGCCCTCTTCCTGGAACGCATCCCACAGCGCCAGATAGACATTGCCGCGGATGTTGGTAAGGCCGCCGGTGGGGTCGTCGATCCAGAACCTGAGCACGTAATCGACGCTGCTGTCGCCGAAACCGGTGATGTGGCAGACAGGCTTCTTGCTGCCGTACTGCAGCACCCGTTTGACGCCGGAAGCCGCCTCGATCGCAATCTTGCGGACCTTGTGGGGGTCATCGCCATAGCCGGTGCCAAAGGTCAGGTCCAGCCGGACGTATTTGTCCGAATGCGACCAGTTCACCACCTGGGTGGTGATCAGATCCTCGTTCGGGATCAGGTATTCGCGCCCGTCGCGGGTGACCACAGAGACATAGCGGGCGCCCAGCGCGTTGATCCAACCGAAGGTGTCGCCCAGCGAGATCACGTCGCCTGGCTTGATCGACTTGTCCAGGAGGATGATCAGGCCCGACACCAGGTTCGACACCACCTTCTGCAAGCCGAAGCCCAGGCCGACGCCGATGGCGCCGGACAGCACCGCCAGGCCGGTCAGGTCGATGCCGATGGCCCTCAGCCCGATGAAGAAGGCGCCGCCGAACAGCAGGATCTGCGCCAGCTTGGCCGCCAGCACCTGCATCGAGGGCGAAATGTCGGAATTGGCGCGGATCCGGTTTGCCGTCACCTGGGAAATCACCCGCGCCAGGGTCAGCATCACACCCAGGATCACAACCGCCTGAACCACCAGATAGAGCGAGATCCTGAGATCGCCGAAATCGATGGCGACACCGTCCAGCAGGTGTATCGCGTCTTCGGTGATGCCGAGGATGCGCAGGGTGATCCAGGTCCAGGCGCCGTATTTCACCAGGTTGCGCAGCAGCGGATTGCCCACCAGCCGGGTGGCCAGCGCCACGATCAGCCAGGCCAGCGACAGGTTGGCGAACACCGTCAGCAGCCGCGACCGGCTGGGCCAGGTGGCTTCCTGCATGATTAGAACAACCATCCAGATCAGCAATACAAACAGGATGCCGCGGATCCGCTTGTGCAGCACCAGCCCCGCCCGCATCCGCCAGCGCGGCCAGCCTTCCCGCGTCCGCAACCAGTCATGGAAGGCGCTCTTTAGCGGCCGGGCGATCAGGGTTGCCAGCACAAAGACCGCCAGCGCGATCCCCGCCTGATATGCGTTCCACGGCCTGAGCAGCAGCTCGATGCCCTCGGCCGCCAGCTCCCACAGCTGCTGGCCAAGCTCCAGCGCCTCGGCGGTGCTTTCTGCAATCGCGTCCCTGGGTGGTGTCTGCTCTTCCGGCTCCATCGCGCGCCCCTTTTTCAGGCCAGTGTGCCGCCCTGCCCGGTTTCGATCAAGCCGGAGCGAACATATCGCCAGCACCCGGGCAGTTTGCTAGGCTGCCGGAAAACCGGAGGGGCAAATGGCAGACACCGTCACGCAACCGCTGTGGATGCGCATCCTGATGTATCTGATACCGGGGATCTTCGTCCTGTTCGGCGCACTGGCGTTCCTCGACAGCTGGCGCTTCGTGCGCAATGCGCAACCCGCAGAGGCAGAGATCCTGTCGGTGCGCTATGTCTACAAGAGCCGCACCGACACCACGACCAAGCGCACGGTGGAAAACGGCGACTACTACCCGACTGTCCGGTATCAGGATGCTGCCGGCGGCTGGTGGCAGGCCGAAACGCATCTGCCAGTGTTCTTCGAACCCGAGGCCGGGCAGACGTTCGAAATCCTCTACCATGAGGAAAACCGCGGCTGGGTGCAGGAGCGGCACGGGTTCTTCACCACCTGGATGGTGCCGCTGATCATGTTCGGCCTGGGCATTGCCGGCGCCCTGGGCATCCGGCTTGTGCTGCAGTCGATGTCGCGCGCGGATGCCAAGCGGCGGGCGGCCGAACGCGGCTCTGGCTGACCGGCTCCCCATTCAACGCAGACCAAGTCCATGCCGCCGCTGCGCATCGCCGGCGCTTGCCTGCGAACGAATCTTGATTGCCGGCCCCTGCGGATGTATCTGACAGCCATGACCCTCGTATTGGCGCAAAAGATCGAACTGCAAGACCGCGCACGGCTGCGCGAACGGTTCTTTGGCGCCGCCCGCACGGTCCTGGCGCGCCTATAAGGCCGTTGCCCAGCCCAAAGCCAGCATACCCAATACATCACGGGAGAGGACCCATGTCCCCCAAGACACTCTATGACAAGATCTGGGATGCGCATGTTGCGCATGAAGCAGAGGACGGCACCTGCCTGCTCTACATCGACCGCCACCTGGTCCACGAAGTGACCAGCCCGCAGGCCTTCGAAGGCCTGCGCATGGCCGGCCGCAAGGTGCACGCGCCCGAAAAGACCATCGCGGTGCCGGACCACAACGTGCCGACCACGCTCGACCGCGCCAAAGGCATCGAGAACGAAGAAAGCCGCATCCAGGTCGAGGCGCTCGACAAGAACGCCAAGGAATTCGGCGTGCACTACTACCCGGTGGATGACGTCCGCCAGGGCATCGTGCACATCGTCGGCCCCGAACAGGGCTGGACCCTGCCCGGCATGACCGTGGTCTGCGGCGACAGCCACACCGCCACCCACGGCGCCTTCGGCGCGCTGGCGCATGGCATCGGCACCTCCGAGGTGGAGCACGTGCTGGCCACCCAGACGCTGATCCAGAAGAAGTCCAAGAACATGAAGGTGGAGATCACCGGCAAGCTGAAGCCGGGCGTCACCGCCAAGGACATCACCCTCGCCGTGATCGGTGAGACCGGCACCGCCGGCGGCACCGGCTATGTCATCGAATACTGCGGCGAAGCGATCCGCGATCTGTCGATGGAAGGCCGTATGACCGTCTGCAACATGGCGATCGAAGGCGGCGCCCGCGCAGGCCTGATCGCGCCGGACGAGACCACCTTTGAATACGTCAAAGGCCGCCCGCACGCGCCCAAGGGCGCCCAGTGGGAAGCCGCGCTGAACTGGTGGAAGACGCTCTACACCGACGAGGGCGCCCATTTCGACAAGGTCGTCACCCTGAAGGGCGAAGACATCCAGCCGGTCGTGACCTGGGGCACCAGCCCCGAGGACGTGCTGCCGATCACCGGCGTGGTGCCGCACCCGGAGGACTTCACCGGCGGCAAGGTCGAGGCGGCGCGCCGCTCGATCGAGTACATGGGCCTGACTCCCGGCCAGAAGCTGACCGATATCGAGATTGACACAGTGTTCATCGGCTCCTGCACCAACGGCCGCATCGAGGATCTGCGCGCCGTGGCCGAGGTCGTCAAAGGCAAGAAGATTAAGGACGGCATGCGCGCCATGATCGTTCCGGGCTCCGGCCTGGTCCGCGCCCAGGCCGAGGAAGAAGGCCTGGCCGAGATCTTTGAGGCCGCCGGTTTCGAGTGGCGCCTTGCGGGCTGCTCCATGTGCCTGGCGATGAACCCCGACCAGCTGGCACCGGAAGAGCGCTGCGCCGCAACCTCGAACCGCAACTTCGAGGGCCGCCAGGGCTACAAGGGCCGCACCCACCTGGTGTCGCCCGCCATGGCAGCCGCCGCGGCGCTGACCGGCCGGCTGACGGATGTGCGTGAGCTGATCTGAGCCTGAGGGGCCACCGATGCCGTCCAGCCCTTCCCTTCCAGCGGTCGCAAGCCTGTGGATCGGCGACAGCCTGAACTGGCTGCACGAATTGTCTTTGGCAAGTTTCGTGCAGCGCGGCCACGAGGTTGTGCTGTTCCACACCGGGCCTGCGGCACCGCCGGTCCCGGCAGGTGTCCGCACCTGCCCGGCGGCGGAAATCTGGGACCCTGCCGCGGCAGGGCACGGGGAGGCGCCGGCCTCGATGCTGTCGGATCTGTTCCGTCTCTATCTGCTGAAACAGACGGACATGATCTGGATCGACACCGATATGCTCTGCTGCCGACCGCTGCCGGACGCGGACTATCATGTCGGCTATGAGCCGACACGGTCGATCAACGGCGCAGTGCTGCGGCTGCCGAAAAGCTCCGCAACGCTGAACCACCTGCTGGACTGGTTCGAGGACCCCGAGTTCGTTCCGCCCTGGCTCAGCCGCAGAATCCGCAAGGAAGTGGAAGCCGCACCGCCCGGCAAGCGGCTGCTGACAGCGTTTGAGCTGCAGCGCCCGTCGCTTGGCCCCCGGGCGCTGGACTACACGCTGAACCTGACCGGAGAGATCGAACATGTCCGTGAACCGGACGTGTTCTACCCGATCCGCGGCGTTCTGACCGACGTGCTGTTCAGCGGCAGCTGCCAGCAAGACGGCTGGCTGACGGAAAACACGCTGGCCGTTCATCTCTATGCATCCATGGTGCGCCGCTACCACAAGGCGCACCGGCCCGAAAAACACAGCTTCATCGCACGCCACGCGCAGGAGATCGGCTTTGATCTCAGCGGCTTGAAGCACCAGAAACAAGGAAACGAGTAATGGAAAAGTTCCAGAAACTGCAGGGTATCGCAGCCCCGATGCCGCTGGTGAACATCGACACCGACATGATCATCCCCAAGGTGTTCCTGAAATCCATCCAGCGCACTGGCTTCGGCAAGAACCTGTTCGACGAGATGCGCTATAACCGCGACGGCACCGAGATCGAGGATTTCGTGCTGAACAAGCCGCAGTACCGCAACGCCGAGATCCTGGTGGCGGGCGACAACTTCGGCTGCGGCTCCTCGCGCGAGCACGCGCCCTGGGCAATTGCCGACTTCGGCATCAAGTGCATCATCTCCACCTCTTTCGCCGACATCTTCTTCAACAACAGCTTCAAGAACGGCATCCTGCCGATCGTGCTGCCGCAGGAGCAGGTCGATGTGCTGATGGCCGACGCGGAGAAGGGCGAAAATGCCCGCATGACCGTGGACCTGGAAGCGCAGGAAATCACCACCTCCGACGGCGAAGTGATCAAGTTCGAAGTGGACGCGTTCAAGAAGCACTGCCTGCTGAACGGCCTCGATGACATCGGCCTGACGATGGAGAAAGCCGACTCGATCAAGTCGTTCGAGGACAAGGCCGCGCAAGAACGCCCCTGGGTCTGATCCAGGCCTGACCGCAGAAACACCCGGAAACCGCCCTGCCCTGGGGCGGTTTTCTTTTTGGCCCGCCAGATTCGCGCCGCATTTCCGCCGCAATTGCATCGTCCCGGCTGCCTTGTGCGCCCGGCGCACCGGCACACAGCATCTGGTAGAAAGCCGGCCAACACCCTCAAATTCAACCGAAACGATGATGCAATCCGGCACCAGTCCGGCGGCGAAAGTGGCCCCGGACCTGCCGCGGCCCCTTGAGCGGAAAGCTGCCTGCCGGCCACAATGGGGCAAAAATGAGGCAGAGCACCCCGGACCACTCTCCCCGGGGGGCTTCAAGTCCGGACCCAGAGGCAAACAATGCCCGCGCCGGTTTGAAGGGAAACAAAGACGTGTTTGCACGCATCACAGGCGCGGCGTTCCGCGGCATACTGGTGGCCATGCTGTTTGCGATGCCGACGCTGATTCTGCCGGCGTCCGCCACCGAGTCGCCGGAAATCATCCTGTTCATCGCGCTCCTGGGCTCTGCTCTGGCCTTCACCGAGTATTACTCGCATTTCCCCAGCTTCGTGGAATTCCGCAACGCGCCGCCAATCAACCGGATGCGCTTTGCCGCGGCCGCCGCCACCGTCGGCGCGCTGAGCCTGCTGGCGGCACATCCGCTGGCGCCGACCGGGCTGACCGCACTGGTGCAGCGCCTGGGCGGCTGGCTGGGCGGCCAGCTCGACTTTGCCTATTCGCCGGTGCAGCTGACGGTGCTGATGATGCCGCCGCAGGTGCCAGAGGCGGTGGTTCTGATGGTGCGCGATGCCGCAGGGCTCGCCTGCGCGGTTGCCGGGACCGCCATCTTTTTCTTTGGCCTTGTGATCCGGGTGGGCCATTGGCCGGTGGGCAGCGGCGCCTTCAACGTCTGGGTCAATCTGCCCTTGTTCGACCCCACAACCGGCGGCGACGTGGTGCAGCGGCTGCAGCGCGACGGGCGCGTCAACATCACCGCCGGGGTGCTTTTGCCCTTTGCCCTGCCTGCCACCGTCCAGCTGGCCTCCGGCCTGGTGGATCCCGGCCTGCTGGCGGCTCCGCACATGCTGATCTGGGTAATCAGCGCCTGGGCGCTGGTGCCGGCTTCGATGATCATGCGCGGCATGGCGATGCTGCGCATCGCCGGGCTGATCGCGCAGAAGCGGCGCGCCGCCTGCATTGATGCCGACGAGGCAATGCAGACCGCATGAAGCGGCTGACGGCGGGGCTCCTCCTCATCCTTGCTGCCGGGGCGGGCTGGGCAGAAAGCCTCCGCATCGCAACCTTCAACACAGAGCTGTCGCGCGCCGGGCCGGGCCTGCTGCTGCGGGACCTGACCCGCGGCGGGGACACGCAAGTTGCTGCCGCGGTGGACGTTATCGCCGCCGCACAGGCTGACGTGCTGGCGCTCCAGGGGATCGACTGGGACCTTGAGGGCCGTGCGCTGGCGGCGCTGGCCGCACGGCTGGCAGAACGCGGGCTGGACTATCCCTACCACGTTGCACTGCAGCCCAACTCCGGCCGGCCGCCGCCAACTCCGCTGGATCTGGACGGGGACGGCAAGGCCGGCGGGCCGCGCGACAACCAGGGTTATGGCCGGTTCCGCGGCCAAGGCGGCATCGCGCTGCTGTCGCGGCTGCCGGTTGACCGCGAGGGCATCCGGGACTTTTCTGCACTCTTGTGGCAGGACTTGCCCGGCGCCCTGCTGCCGCAGCGCAATGATGGAAGCCCTTTCCCTTCTGCGGAAGCGCAGAGTGTGCAACGCCTGTCTGCAACAGCACACTGGCTGGTGCCGCTGATACTGCCGGATGGCAGCCGCCTGAGTGTAATGACCTTCCACGCAACTCCGCCGCTGTTCGACGGGCCGGAAGACCGCAACGGCAGGCGCAACCACGATGAAATCCGCCTGTGGCAGCTGCTGCTGGACGGCCGGCTGGGGCCAGTGCCTGGTGGACCCTTTGTCATCGCAGGCGACGCCAATCTCGACCCGGACCGCGGTGAGGGACGCAGGGAAGCAATCCGCAGCCTGCTGTCGGATCCGCGCCTTCAGGACCCCCGCCCGGAGAGCGCCGAAGGCGGCACCGCCACCGTGGACTGGCAAAGCGCAGGGCGGATGCGGGTGGACTATGTGCTGCCGTCTGCCGGTCTGACCGTGGCCGCCAGCGGTGTGGTGTGGCCAGACGGTCCGGATGCCCCCGCAGCAGCCGCCAGCCGCCACCGGCTGGTCTGGGTCGATTTACTGCTGGACTGACCGGCCCGCCACAACTTCGTTGCGCGGGCAAATCCCCATCTTTCCCCTTTATTTCCAAGGGCCGTTATTGACCCTGCCCCGCGGTCCCGCTACGCCCTTGCCAGCTGTTTTTTTGGAGGATCCCCATGCCCAACCCATCGATTCTGATTCTGCCCGGCGACGGGATCGGCCCCGAAGTCATGACCGAGGTGCGCAAGATCATCACCTGGTTCGGTGACAAGCGCGGTCTGCAGTTCGATGTGAGCGAGGATCTGGTCGGCGGCGCCGCCTATGACAAGCACGGCAAGCCGCTGGCGGATGAGACCATGGCCAAGGCCCAGGAAGTCGACGCCGTTCTTCTGGGCGCCGTTGGCGGCCCGGCCTATGACAACCTGGATTTCTCCGTGAAGCCCGAGCGCGGCCTCCTGCGCCTGCGCAAGGAGATGGACCTCTACTCCAACCTGCGCCCGGCGCAGTGCTTTGACGCGCTGGCGGATTTCTCCTCGCTGAAGAAGGACATCGTCGCGGGCCTCGACATCATGATCGTGCGCGAGCTGACCTCCGGCGTCTACTTCGGCGAGCCGCGCGGCATCTTCGAGGAAGGCAACGAGCGCGTCGGCATCAACACCCAGCGCTACACCGAGAGCGAGATCGAGCGTGCCGCCCGCTCCGCGTTCGAGCTGGCAATGCGCCGCAACAAGAAGGTCTGCTCGATGGAGAAGGCCAACGTGATGGAATCCGGCATCCTGTGGCGCGAGGTGGTGACCCGCGTGGCAGCAGATTACCCGGAAGTCGAGCTGAGCCACATGTACGCCGACAACGGCGCCATGCAGCTGGTGCGCGCGCCCAAGCAGTTCGACGTCATCCTGACCGACAACCTGTTCGGCGACATCCTGTCCGACTGCGCGGCAATGCTGACCGGCTCGCTTGGCATGCTGCCCTCCGCTTCGCTCGGCGCGCCGATGGACAACGGCCGCCCCAAGGCGCTCTATGAACCCGTGCACGGCTCCGCCCCCGACATCGCGGGCCAGGGCAAGGCCAACCCGATCGCCTGCATCCTGAGCTTTGCGATGGCGCTGCGCTACAGCTTCGACCAGGGCGCCGAGGCCGACCGCCTGGAAGCCGCGGTCGAGAAGGTGCTGGCCGATGGCGTGCGCACTGCGGACCTGCTGGCGAGCGAAGGCGTGGAGCCTGTCTCCACCAGCCAGATGGGCGACGCGGTGGTTGCCGCCCTGGACGCAAGTCTTTGATTTAAGGCCGCAAATCTGCATGATCGCAAAGCCCCGCCCGGTCTCCGGCGCGGGGCTTTTTCATGGCGCCCGGATGCCGGCTTGCACGGCAAAAAAGAATTCTCAAAAACCGCATCTTTCTGTGGAATCGCCCTTGTCAAACCCCGCGCCCTGGGCTATTTCGCCCTCCACGGTCGGAGTGTAGCTCAGCCTGGTAGAGCACTGTCTTCGGGAGGCAGGGGTCGGAGGTTCGAATCCTCTCACTCCGACCAATAAAACAAGGCGCCTTCGGGCGCCTTTTTTGTTGGCCGGTTCATTTGGCCGCAAGGGACAATCAGGTTCAGGCCAAATTCTGGCCCAAGCAGTCAGCCGGCTGCCATGCCGCTGTCCGGTTCCGGCAGTTGCAAACGGATCCCCAGATTGAACCCTTCCGGCGGATTGTCCAGAATGGACATACTGCCGCCCATAAGCTCCGCCAGTTCGTCGCAGATCGACAGGCCCAGGCCGGAACCGCCCTTGTGCTGGGAAACGGCGTTTTCGAGCTGAGTGAACCGTTCGAAAGCCTTGCCGCTGTCCTCTGCTGCTATGCCGGGACCAGTGTCGAGAACAGTGATGCTGATCGGACAGGCCGCCGCTTTGTCATGCTCCAGTGCTATGGAGACGCTCCCCTTGGGAGTGAATTTCACCGCATTGTCGATCAGGTTGTTCACGATCTGGGTGACCTTCGGGAGATCAAGAACCAGCTGTTCCGGCACATTAGCTGCCGTAGACACCCAGGTGCGCAATGGCTTGCCGTAACGGCTGGCGCTGGCCTCAAGCGCGTCCTGCCATTGTACGGCCAGGCCTGCGGTTTCCACAGGTTTGGGGCTGAACTCCACCGCATCGGAATCAATCCGTGCGGCTTCCAGCACGTTGACCAGCTGGGTCATCAGCATTTCGGCGGCCCGGTGCCCGACATCCGCCCGCTCCCGGGTTTTCTCTGAGGCGGTTTCATCGCTCTTGATCAGATGCAGCAAGCCAAGGATCACATTCAACGGCGTGCGGATTTCGTGGCTCATGGTTGCCAAGAAGGCGGTGCGGGCCTCTACGGCAGAGTTGGCCCGCGTCACCTCCGCGGCCAGTCCGGTAATTGCTGCGGCCAGTTCCGCTTCCCGCGTCTTCAGCTCCGTCAGATCGTTATGTGCCCCCAGCATCCGCACCGGTTTGCCCGTCTCATCCCGGATCGCCAAGCCGCGGCAGCGCACCGTGACCATATGGCCATCGGCATGGCGGTAGCGGACGATCTGGTCATAGGGGTGTTCCGGGTCCTCCAGGTGCTTGTGGAAATTCTCAAGCGCCAGCGCCAGATCGTCGGGGTGAATCAGATCCTGCCACTCGGATGCAAAGTGCTGCTTTGTCTCCGGGTCCAGCCCGAACAGGCGCCAGAATTCCGGGCTCATCCATTCGTGTTCCGGCTTTTCCAGGTCCCAGTACCACAGGCCGTCCAGCGAGCCGATCTGCAGAAAATCGAAGATGGCGTCATCATGCTTGACCAGATCATACAACTCGCGTTTGAGATAATGCATTTCCGCCTGCCCTTCCGGCCATGAAGCACTGCAGCGCCAATATGCGCCCTCCCCTAAGCATTGGCAGATTTATGGAAAGCGCGCCAGTTCAATCAGCGGGCGACTACCAGGCAGGATGCCCGCTTCAGGCCGCTTTCATCGCCGAGCGCTTGAGCTGCTTCCACAGCACATCCAGCGTCTGCTTGGTGCTGCGCGGGTCGCGGTACAGGCGGATTTCGAGGTCGGTGCCCAGCCGCTCGTCCACAATTGCGAACCGGCCGGAGGCGATTTCCTGGCGGCACAGGCTTAGCGGCAGCCAGCCCATGCCGAACCCCTCCTGGATCATCGCCTTGACGCTGTTGGCCAGCGCGTTCTGGTTGACGACAAACACCTTTTGCCCGGACAAGAGCTGGGTCAGGGCAAACTCCTGCACCGAGCGCAGCGCCGACACCGCGCCATAAGACAAGAGCGGCACCGCCTCCTTGCCGCCCGTCTTGAAGCCGAACTCAGCCGTGCCGTCCGGGGTGGTGCGCGAGACCGGCACATACCGGTCGGTGGACAGCGTCAGATACTCGAAATTGGCGACCTCCAAAGGCCCCAGAAAGTCCATCGACGGGTGCCAGTAGGTCAGGATCACGTCGCAATAGCCCTGCTGCAGCGCACTGACGAACTGGTCGGCGGCCCAAGAGGTGGAGTTGAGATCGGTATCCACCCCGCCCTCGCTGGCCAAGGGCGCAATCAGAGCCTTGTAATGGGTCATGTAGAGCGACTGCGAGGCGGCGAAGCGGATCACGTTCTCGCCTGCCGCATCGATGGTCTGGCAGCGCTCGATGGTTTCCTCGTAGGTGCGCAGCATGATGCGCGACTGCGACAGGAACACCTCCCCCGCCGGGGTCAGTGTCAGCGGCAACGTCTCGCGGTTGATCAGCCGCACGCCGATCTCATTCTCCAGCGCCCGGATCCGGCGCGAAAAGGCCGGCTGGCTGACATTGCGCTCTTCGGCCGCGCGCGAGAAATTCTTGCACGCGACCAAAGCCTCGAAATCCTTGAGCCAGATGATATCCAACTGGGCGTCCCGTCCTAGCCGGCGGCCACCGCATCCAGCCTGTCTTCTTCGACGGCGTGGCACGCAACGGTGCTTCCGTCTGGCTGGTGAATGGCCTTGGGCTTTTCACTCTTGCATCGTGCGTCCGCAAAGGCGCAGCGGCTTTGGAACGGGCAGCCTGTGGGCAGGTTGATCGGCGTCGGAATCTCGCCCTTGAGGCGGATATGGTTCGGCCGGTCGTCCTTCAGCTGCGGCACCGCGGACAGCAAGGCCCGAGTATAGGGGTGTTTGGGGCTGGAGAACAATGTCCGGGTGTCCGCAACCTCGCAGACCGACCCAAGGTAAAGAACCGCAACCCGGGTGCCGAAGTGCTCCACCACGCTCAGATCGTGGGTGATGAACAGATAGGTGAGGCCGCGGCTTTCCTTGGCTTCCAGCATCAGGTTCAGCACCTGCGCCTGAATCGACACGTCCAGCGCGCTGATCGGCTCGTCGGCGATGATGAATTCCGGGTCCACCGTCAGGGCGCGGGCAATGGCGATCCGCTGTCGCTGGCCGCCGGAAAATTCGTGCGGATAGCGTTTGGCCCAGCTGGGGTCGACACCCACCGACAGCATCACCTCGGTCACCTTGTCGCGCACTTCTGCTGCCGACGCACTCGGGTAATGGTGGCGCACCGGCTCCTCCAGCGCCTGCCGGATGGTCATGCGCGGGTTGAGCGAGGCATAGGGGTTCTGGAAGATCATCTGGATCTTCTTGCGCAACGGCTGCATGTCGCCGCGCGACAGGTTGTCGATGCGCTGGCCGCCATAGTGGATCTCGCCCGCGGTCGGGGTCAGCAGGCCCGCCACCAGGCGGGCGACAGTGGATTTGCCGCAGCCCGACTCACCCACCACGCACAGCGCCTCGCCGCGGTTGGCCTCCAGCGAGATGTTGTTCACCGCATGGACAGATCGGCTTTCGCGCACGAATTTGCCCTGCTTGAACTTGAGCGTTTCCAGGAAGCCCTGATCAAGATCGAACCGTTTTTCCAGGTTCTTGATCTCCAAGAGCGGGCGGTCTGTCTTTGCGTCACTCATGCCCGTGCCTCCTGACGGTCTTCATCGCTGTTCAGGCGCTGCACCTCATGGCAGGCCACTTCGACCTCGCCATAGTGCACGGTTTCCGGCACCCGGCTGCGGCAAAGGTCGGTGGCGTATTTGCAGCGCGGGTTGAAGGCGCAGCCGGCGGGAATGCTGGCCAGCCCCGGCATGTTGCCCGGAATCTGCTTCAGCCGCTGGCCCGGCACCGTCTGTTGCGGCAGCGCGTTGATCAGGCCCTGGGTATAGGGGTGCTGCGGGTCGTTGATGATCTCGCGGGTGCGCCCGGATTCGATGATCCGGCCCGCATACATCACCAGCGTGCGCTCGGTCATCTGGCTGACGACGCCCAAGTCGTGGGTGATCAGGATCAGCCCCACCTGGTTGGACTGGCACAGCTCCAGCATCAGCTCCATGATGTCGGCCTGGATGGTCACGTCCAGCGCGGTGGTCGGTTCATCCGCGATGATCAGCTGCGGATCAAGCAACAGCGCAATCGCGATGATGATCCGCTGCCGCATGCCGCCCGACAGCTCGTGCGGGTATTGTTCCAGCCGCTCCTCCGGCGACGGAATATAGACCTCGCGCAGCTTGACGATGGCGATCTGGCGCGCCTCCTCGCGGCTCAGCTTGCGGTGCGCCATCAGCGTCTCGATCATCTGCTGGCCGATGGTCAGCACCGGATTCAGGGTCACCATCGGATCCTGAAAGATCATCGCCATCCGGTTGCCGCGCAGATTGCGCAGGCGCTTGTCGTTCATCTGAACGACATCCTCGCCGTTGAACAGGATCTGGCCGCTGTCGATATAGCCCGGTCGGCTCAGCAGGTTCATCAGCGAGAACCCGGTGATCGACTTGCCAGCGCCGCTTTCGCCGACAATGCCCAGACGCTCGCCCTTGGCCAGGTCAAAGGAAATGCCGTTGAGGGCGGTGACCGTCTGGTCGCGCATGGCGAATTTGACGGTGAGGTCGCGAACGGAAAGAAGGCTCATCGCGTTACCCCTTGTAGAGTTTCGGGTTCAGGACGTCGCGCATCCAGTCGCCCAGCAGGTTGATGACAAGGACCAGCACCACCAGCACCACCCCGGGAATGGCGGTGATCCACCAGCTGCCGGAGAAGATGTAGTCGAAGCCGGAGGAGATCAGCGAGCCCAGCGACGGCTGGCTCGGCGGCATGCCCAGGCCCAGGAAGCTGAGCGAAGCCTCCGAGATGATCGCATTGGCGACCTGCACGGTGGAGATCACGAAAATCGGCGACAGCGAGTTCGGCAGGATGTGCCGCACCATGATCCGCATCGGGCCAAAGCCCAGCACCCGGGCGCTGTCGACATATTCCTTCTTCTTCTCGGCCAGAACGGTGGCGCGCACGGTGCGGGCGTATTGCGGCCATTCTGCCACCCCGATCACCGCGATCAGGAAGATCACCGCATACTGGTTGAAGGTGTCGGAGCCGAACATCGCCTGCGTCACCGCCAGGAAGATGATTGCCACCATCAGGGTGGAGAACGACAGCTGGATATCCGCAAGCCGCATCAGCAGGCTGTCCAGGCGGCCGCCAACGTAACCCGCGATCAGGCCGATGGAGATGCCGAGGAAGGCTTGCAGCGCCACAGCGCAGATGCCGATCAGCAGAGACAGCCGGGTGCCATAGAGGATGGTGGACCACAGGTCGCGGCCCTGATCGTCGGTGCCCAGCACGAACTCCGGCAGCGATCCGCTGACCCAGGCCGGCGGGTATTCCGAGTTCATGATGTCGATCTGCGCCGGAT
Organism: Leisingera sp. McT4-56; assembly: GCF_020514995.1. Lineage (NCBI taxonomy): Bacteria > Pseudomonadati > Pseudomonadota > Alphaproteobacteria > Rhodobacterales > Roseobacteraceae > Leisingera > Leisingera sp. McT4-56. The sequence continues at coordinate 304,388 of NZ_JAJALF010000002.1, forward strand.
CGTACGGGTTATAGGGGGCAATTACCGGCGCCAGGAAGGACGCGGCCGCAATCACCAGGAAAACGATCATGCTGACCACCGCCACCGGGTTGCGGCGGAAGCTGTAGCCCATGTTGGAGTTCCAGGCCTTGGACCAGCGCGACGGTTCGGATTTCGGGGAAAGCGTTTCGGTGCTCATGCGCCCATCCTCGCAATATTCACGGTCGGGTTCACCAGGCCATAGATCAGGTCGACGATGGTGTTGGTGACCACAAAGATGAAGCCGACAACAATTAGGTAGGCCACGATCAGCGGGGTGTCGACGCGGTTCACCGCCTCAAGGAACATGAAGCCCATGCCCGGCCACTGGAACACCGTCTCGGTCAGAATGGTGTAGGCCACCATGGTGCCGATCTGAACGCCGCCCACGGTGATCACCGGCAGGAGCGTGTTCTTCAGCGCGTGCACAAAGTAGATGCGCCACGGGTTAATGCCCTTGGCCTTGGCGTATTTGACGTATTCGGACTGCAGCACTTCCATCATCTCGGCCCGGATCAGGCGGACGAACAGCGGCAGCATGATGGAGGCCAGCGCAATCGAGGGCAGGATAATGTGCATCCAGCCGTCAGCGGTGGCAAAGTTGGTCTCCCAATAGCCCCAGACATGCACGGTGTCGCCGCGCCCGTAGGAGGGGAACCAGCCGTATTCCACCGAAAACACAAAGATCATCAGGATGGCGGTCAGGAACACCGGGATCGAGATGCCGACGATCGACAGGCCCATGATGATGCGGCTCAGGATGCTGTCCGGCTTGATCGCGGTATAGACGCCCAGCGGCACGGAGAAGCCGACGATGATCAGCGTGGCGCCGAATACCAGCTCCAGCGTCGCGGGCAGCTTCTTCAGGATCACGTCCAGCGCCGGTTCCTTGAAGAAATAGGAGGTGCCCAGGTCGCCCTGCAGAGCATTGCCCGCAAACCGCAGGTATTGCGTCAAGAAGCTGTCGTTCAGCCCCAGCTCATCGCGCAGCTGCTGGCGCACTTCTTCCGAAACCGACTGCCCGACCAGCTCGCGCAGCGGATCGCCCAGGTTGCCCTGGATGGCAAAGGCAATCAGCGAGATGACGAACATCACCGCAACCGCCTGGATGACTCGCTTCGCGAGATAGGCAAACATCGTCCTGACCTTTGTAGAGTTTAATGACAGAGCAGGCTCGGGCATCCCGGCGGGGCGCGGATCCTGCAGGTGCAGCCTTGGCGGCCGCTTGTTATTCGAAAGGTCCGGGCCGGCCGGGGGGGACCGGCCCGGAAGTATTCAGTGCTTAGCTGCCGGTCTCGACAACCAGGTCACCGAAGTAGGGGAAGTTCAGCGCGTTCACGATCTCCGCGGCGTTCATGCCGGACTTGGCGCCCCAGGCCAGGTTCTGCCAGTGCAGCGGGATGAAGGCCGCTTCTTCATACAGGATGCCTTCCAGCTTCTGCAGCAGCTCCGCACGCTTGGCCGGATCGGTTTCCGCGTTGGCCTGGTTCATCAGCTTGTCGGCTTCCTCGTTGCAGTAGTTGCCGGAGTTGTACTGGCCGTTGCCGGTTGCTTCATCCGGGCAGGCGGTCAGGAACTGGTGGAAGTTGGCGGAGTCTTCGGTATCCGCGTGCCAGCCGATCATCATCATGTCCGCTGCGCGCTCGTCGAAGGTCGGCCAGTACTGCGCCTTGGGCATGGTCTGCAGGTCAACCTTGATGTTGATCTGAGCCAGCATCGAAGCCACCGCCTGGGCGATCTTGTCGTCGTTCACATAGCGGTTGTTTGGCGCCATCATGGTGATCGAGAAACCGTCGGCATAGCCTGCTTCGGCCATCAGTGCCTTGGCTTTTTCCAGATCGTAGCGCGGGGCCAGATCTTCGCTGTAGCCCAGGTAGCCGGCCGGGCTGGCCTGGCCGCCCACGGTGCCGAAGCCGCGCATGATGCGGTCAACGATGCCTGCGTTGTTCACGGCATAGTCGATGGCCTGGCGGACACGGGCGTCCTTGAAGGCCTCGACGCGGTTCTGGTTCATCTGAAAAGTGATGATGCGGGTGCCGGGCATGGTGATCAGATCAACGCCATCGGCCTCTTCCACGCGCTTCAGGTCGGTCGGCGGAACCGGCGCGATGAAGTCCACATCGCCGGACAGCAGGGCCGCCACGCGGGTCGGGTCTTCCTTGATCGGGGTCAGCACGATCTTGTCGACGTTGCCTGCGTCAGCGTCCCAGTAGCCGTCAAAGCGGTCGAACACCACGCGCACGCCCTGCTCGCGCTCAGAGACGACAAACGGGCCGGTGCCGGAGACGTTGCGGGAGGCAAAGCTGTCGCCGTGCTTGACGATCTCGGACTTGTCTTTGCCGCCATCGGTGGTGCCGGTGTAGAACGCGCTGTCCATCGGGAAGATGTAGGTCGCGGTATGCAGAACCAGCGGATAGGGCTCGGAAGTCTTCAGGTCGAAGGTCATGTCGTCGATGACTTCGATGTCGGTGAACGGTGCGAAAATCGCCTTGAAGTCGTCGCTTTCCTTCAGCCGGTCAAAGGTCCAGTCCACGTCATTGGCGGTCAGCGCATTGCCGCTGTGGAAGGTGACACCGCTGCGCAGCTTGAAGCGCATGGTGGTTGCATCGATCTGCTCCCAGCTTTCGGCCAGGCGCGCTTCGAACTGCAGGTCCTGGGTCCAGCGCACCAGCGGGTCAAAGACCATGTGCGACAGTTGCAGCGTGCCGCCGGACAGCTGCTCGTGCGGATCCAGCGAGACCGGGTCAGCGTCATAGGCGACGCGCACGGTGGTTTCGGCATAGGCAACCGGTGCCATCGCCACCACCGCAGCAGCCGCCAGGCTTCTGACAAATTTCGTCATTAGGCATACTCCCCTGTGATTATGCCGCAAACGCTAGCCTGCGGCGCCGGAACTGTGAAATGCCGATATCGCATAGGGTATGCAGGTTGCACATCAGGGCTATGCACTCCGGGAATATCTGTTCTCCTTCAGCGGCTTATCGTGCACCCACGCCTCTTTGCAGCAGCCCCGCCCTTCAAGCACCGCAATCACAGACGCCCTGAGCAGCGGTTCAGGGCTGCTACGGAATCGGAGTGAAACCGCCCGCGAAAGGTCCCGTCCGTCCGGTTGGACCGAGGCCGGGGCGGGTGGCACAAGCCGTTGAAAGAGCCGGGACCAGCGGACACGGCAAACCGGCTGTTAGGCCCACGCCGCCGGGCCCCGGTTTGTGGTCCAAAGCACGAAAAGGGCGTCCCGTTACCGACCACCCCAGGCAGACTGCGTGTCACGATTGCAACCTCTGGCAATAAAGCGGCCATTGCTCGGTTTGTTGCCGGTCAAGACCGGACCGAGGGCTGTTCAGCAAAGCCGGTTGTCTTTATAGGCCTGCCTGAGGAATCCACACGGGCATTCCTCGAACGGAACACTGCGCCGCCAGCAAGTGTTTTCAAGACAGGCGCTACCAAAGGGGTAAATCAGTGGCAGGCATACGATTGGCCGAAGCAGAAAAGCAAATCATGCATGTTGATCGCCGCCGGCGGCGGAAATACGTGCGTAACCGCATCTTGGTGCTCCTGTCACCAGTGCTGCTGCTCCTGTCTCCCGTTCTTTTGCCTGTCTACTTCTTCTGGCGCAAAGGCCGTTCGAAAAAGAAAGCAAATCTGTCCCCCAAACGACTGCCTTATCTTGGTTCAATTTCCGGCTCCCTTTCGGCGGTTCCGAAGCCGGAAGCCGATGCCGCTGCCGAGGCCAGTATGGATGCCATGCCGGACACTTTTGCTCTGTGCCGGATCATCGGCAACGACCTGGTTCCGCGCCACCGGGCCGGGCAATCACTTGAGAACGTGAAATTCATTCTCGAAAATGAGCCGGAGTTTGAGGGCTGCACGAAACTTTGGCTGCTCAACCGGATCTTTGATCCGGAAAACGAAGCGCGCCTGATTGAGCTGCTCGAGAGCCATGGCCAGAAATACGAGCGCCTGCCTTTTGATCAGGACGCTTACATGCGCACCGGCTTCGACTTCGAAACATTTGATGCACCGATGGCGTTTGCCGACGGCAGCCTGGACTCCCTGGAGGCAACGCAGCGCATTTCGGCACAGGTTCAGGCTTACAGGGCAAAGAACAACTACGTCATGCACAACAACGGCGCCCGTAACGCCGCGCTCGAGATGTGTATCCGCAGCGGTGAAAAATGGGCGCTGCCCTTTGACGGCAATTGCTACTTCACCCAAGCCGCCTTTTCGGCCTTGAAGGGCGACATTCTGAGCAACCGTGAGAACCGGTATTTCGTGGTCCCCATGGCCCGGATGACGGACAACGCCGATTTGCTGGATCCGGACCACGTGCCAAATGCAGTTGAAGAGCCGCAGATTGCCTTCCGCTGCGATGCGCCGCTTCGGTTTGACGAGGCGCATCCTTACGGGCGCCGCCCCAAGGTTGAACTGCTTCTGCATCTGGGGGTCCCCGGCCCGTGGGAGAGGTGGCTCCTGGAGTCTTTCGACACGCCGCCTCGCCCGGTTCACTCCGAAGGGCACCGGGCTGGACGGGCCGGATGGGTAGCGCGGTTGTTTTCCGGGCAGGCAAGCTTGGAAAAAGAAGGCAAGAAGAGCCTGAAGAACCGCGGGCTTGCCCGGTCAGAGGCCATTCAGGCGACGCTGGATATGCTGGAAGCCCGGTCGGTCGCCCCGCATTTGACATCCGGTGAGCCAGTCTTCTTCGATACTGGCCGGATTGAGGCACTGTCCGGGACCGCCGCGGACCCACTGCATGCCGCCATCATCTCTGCTGCGGAAGAAGCCCTGACGCGCGGGCCGTTTTCGGTCACTGACAAGCCGGAGCCAGGCCCCAGCGGCGACCTGCATGACTATTTCCACCCGGCGCCCTATTGGTGGCCGGACCCCAAAAAGAAGGACGGGCTGCCCTACATCAAGCGCGACGGCGAACGCGTGCCCGGCACCCTGCTCTACGAGGCTGAAAGCGACCGCTATGACCGGACTAGGCTGCAGCGCCTGTTCGATGACACAACTGCACTGGCGCTGGCCGGGTGTATCACTGGCGAGAACCGCTACCGCGAGCACGCAGAACGTTTGGTGCAGACCTGGTTTGTCGACGCCGGCACCAGAATGAACCCTAACCTGACCTATGCCCAGGTTTGCCTCGGCAGGAACGGAAACAAGGGACAGACGCACGGCCTGATCGAAACCAAGGATTTCTACTTCTTCCTCGATGCACTGCGCCTGCTGGACAATCCAAAACTTACTGACGCTGTGAAACCCTGGTTCCGGGAATTCCATCAGTGGTTCGCTACGAGCGAGCAAGGCATTGGCGAGCGGAAAGCCGCCAACAATCATGGCACCTGCTTTGACTTGCAGGACGCAGCGCTGTCAGCCTTCCTGGGCAATACAGAAAACCTGCAGGCAATAAACCTGCGGTCTCAGGCTAGGCTGCTTGGCTCAATCACGCCGGACGGTGTCCAGCCGCACGAAATGGATCGCACGCTGACTCAGCATTACTGCGCCTTTAACCTGCAAAGCTGGGTAAACCTGTTCACCCTGCTTGAAGGGACCGGATTGCGGCCCTGGGACAGCGAGGCCGGAGAACGCCTGGCTACCGGGCTGCGCCGCACGCTGAAGGAGTCCATCGACGGCTGGACCGCTCCGCAGATCAGCCCGTTTGAAGCAGCCCGTCTCGTCCCGCTTGACGCAGCTTTGAAGCAACGGACCGGAGAAAGCATGCTGGCGGAAGATACCGCGCCTGCCTGCTTCTTCCCTCACGACGGCATAGCGCCTTTCTGGCGCTTGACTGAAAATTCGTGAATAGTGCATTCGGAGGAATGCAATGAAAACGATTGTTCACATCGGCATGCCGAAGGCCGGCAGTACCGTGCTGCAAGATACATTGTTCCTGGAACGGGATACTTTGCTTGCTAACGGGGCTCTCTACCCGGACCCCGGTTTGAACAAGATATACAATCACGGCCTCCTCGCGGGGGCCGTGCTGCCGTATGAAGACGGCCCCCGAGTGTATCGCCGTGTTTCAGAACAGGAGCACGCGGAGCGCGTCGAAGGCTTCTTGGAGAGGCTGCAGAGGCAGGTAAAGGAAGTCCGGCCCGCCGTCCTGATACTGTCGTCAGAATATCTTTGGCGGCTGGATGAGCCGCAGGTGCTGGCAAAACTGCAGAGCCTGCTTGCCAGGCTTGGCGCTGGAGACATCGAATTCCTGGCCTATGTGCGGCGCCCGTCAGCATTTTTCCTGTCAGCGGCCCAGCAGAGCCTCCGCGCGTCAACTCACTTGTATCCCGCTGAATCTCTTGATTTCAGCCATGTTCTTGATGCGTATGCAAAGGCCTTCCCCAAAGCCCGGATCACGGTGCGCCTTTTCGACCGGGCAAGTCTGGCCGGGGGCGACGTCGTGACAGACTTTGCGTCGCTTTATTTTCCGGAATGCCTTGAAGCAGTGCAGCAGGCAGCGCGGAAGGTTTCGGGAAATGAAACGCTTTCGGCGGAAGGCATGGCGCTGCTGCAGGCCTTCAGGCACAACTTCTTTGCCGACCGCAATGATGTGTTCACCAAGGAAACCGCGCGCTTCAGGGAACGCCTCTGCCAGCTGGACGAAGACCATGCCGCTCCCCGCCCTGTATTGCGCCCGGAACTTCGCGATTATTTCGACTTTGGCAACGCGATGGCGCTGACATTGCGTGACCAGTACGGAGTGACTTTTCCTGATTTCGATTATCCCAGGCTGGAGCGCGGGGATTTTGCGCCGCCCCCCGAATTGGGCAGCGCGGTTCGCGATGTGGTGACGATTGATGACGACCGGCTTTACCGAATGATCGTCGCATTGCGCGAAGAACCTCTCCTCGGCAATCTTGGATTGGCCAGATGGCTTATTTCCCTGCCGCATGAGCTGAAATTGCCCCAGGAACGCGGCCTGTTGGGCTGGGTCTCGCGCTGCCTGTGGCAAGCAAAGGCGGTACGGTTTAAGCGCGCCAAACATTCACGAAAGCAAACTGGAAAACAGCAGTGAGGCAAGTTTTTGCCCATTGCCGACGGTATTGGAATTGCCGAAGGCGATGCCCATATCCAGGCGGTTGCTGAGCACCGCTTGTCATTGCACCGAAAGGCCGGGCCCCGATTTTTAAGCGTGCAGGCAAGCAAGCGGCCTGTCCTGTCACCGGATAAAGGATAATTGCTTGATTCCGGCTGCGCGGCCCATGGCCTGCAGCCCCGTCGGAGCGCTGGAATTGTTGCGGGCAGGAAAGTGCCGTCGCGCCGCCCGGCGGGCACGCTGACGGCAACCGGGCCGGTGTACTTGCCCATTGGGGAGCCGACGACTATCAAGCAAGCAAGGTTGCATCGCGGCTTGAAATCGAGCACGGCATGTTGCAGCGCCGCCAAATGTAGGAATTTGCTTTGCAAAAACTGAAGAAAAACTTTGCCGCAAATCTGGACGAGTCAATCCTGTGGCGCCTGATCAGGGAAAACATCCGGTCCCAGGCCACGCCGTATATGATCGCCATCGTCGCAATGGTCTTTGTCGCGGGCACCACCGCGGCCATCGCTTGGATCATGCGGGACGTCGTGGATTCCCTGTTTGAGGCTGAAAACTCCGCTCAGGTCATGGGCGTTTCCATCGCCGTGTTTGTCATCTTTCTGGTCAAGGGGATCGCCACCTATGTTCAGGTCGTCGCGCTGACCCGTGCCGGAAACCGGATCGTTTCGCATCAGCAAATCAAGCTCTACGACAAGCTTCTGCGGCAGGGCGTCTCCTTCTTCAACTTTACCGAAAGCTCTGACCTGCTGATGAAGGTCACGCAGTCGGCGCAGGCTGCCCGCACCGTGATCGAACTTATCGTGACAACCGCCGTCAGGGATACGTTGTCCTTGGTCGGCCTGCTGGCGGTTATGTTTTATCAGCAGCCCATGCTGTCGCTATTCACGCTGGTGATTGGCCCGCTAGCCATTTGGGGTGTCAGGACCCTTCTGCGGAAAGTCCGCCAAATCGCGGATATGGAGACAAAGTCTCTTAGCGCGATCATGCAGGTCATTCAGGAAACCTCTGCCGGGATCCGGGTCATCAAGTCGTTCGGACTGGAAGAACGGATGGCAGAGCGCATGTCCGCCTCCGTGAAGTCTGTCGAAAAGCGGCGCAACAAGCTGGAGCGCCTCAAGGCCGCAACCAGCCCGCTGATGGATATCCTTGCCGGTTTTGCCATTGCCTCCGTCATCGGGCTGAGCGCCGCAAACCTGTTCGGCTCCGACGGGTCGACACCAGGTGAACTGATGTCCTTCGTGACCGCGATGATGATGGCCTATGAGCCTGCCAAGCGCCTCTCCCGTGTGCGGGTGGGCCTTGAGATCGGCCTGCGCCGCGTCAGGATGCTGTTCAGGCTTCTGGACCAGCCCGAAGTTCTGGTGGAAGGCGAAAACCCGCAAAGCCTGCCGTATGGTCCGGCAAACGTCACCTTCGAAAACGTTACCTTCGGCTACCGCCTCAAGGAGCCGATCCTGAGGGATTTGTCGCTGACGTTCGAAGCCGGCAAGACAACCGCGCTCGTGGGCCAGTCTGGCGGCGGAAAATCAACCATACTGAACCTGGCTTTGCGGTTGTATGACCCGCAGTCAGGCAAGGTTATGATTGGCGATCAGGACATCAAATACGCCTCCTTCGAAACCCTGCGCAAAAACATGTCCTTTGTCGGCCAGGAGACATTCCTGTTCTCCGCTTCGATCGCCCAGAATATCCAGCTGGGCCGCGAAGGCGCATCGCGGCAAGAGGTGATCGAAGCGGCCAAGGCGGCCAACGCCTATGACTTCATCATGAACCTGGAAAACGGCTTCGACACGATGGTGGGTGAGAATGGCGCCTTCCTGTCCGGCGGTCAGAAGCAGCGCCTGGCGATTGCCCGCGCGCTGCTGCGGGACAGCCCGATTCTGCTGCTGGATGAGCCGACAAGCGCCCTCGATTCAAACTCCGAGCATCTGGTTCAGGAAGCGCTGCGGCGGCTGACTGCGGGGCGGACGACCATCATCGTTGCGCACCGCTTGTCCACCATCCTGCACGCGGAGCAGATCGTGGTGATCGAAAACGGGCAGGTTGCCGAGAAAGGCAGCGCAAGCGAGCTCCTCGAGAACAACGGCCCGTTCAAGGCCTTGTACGACCACCAGTTTGCAAGTGCCGAGAAACCGGCTGAAGCACGGTCAGAGAATTGAACCCTAGCGGCTGGCTCCGCCGGAAATGGCAGGGCCTGCCGGAGAAAGCCGCCCTGCAGGGCACAGCTTTGCTGTGAGCGCGGCGCGCAGCTGGAACACGTGTCACTTACAGCCCGGCTCCTTCGGGCCAGCCCTAATGAAGCACCAGGCACCCGCGGTCGCACTCCGGGTGCCCGGCAAGAACCTGACCGCCGCCCCTGCGGTCAAATGCAGAGGCGTATCCGGCACCTTTGACCGGAAAGGTCCCGAAGGCCGGGACAGCCAGAACCTGCATGTCCGCTTGATCCGCGGCATTTGGCATTGCCGGCGCCTTACGCGGTAATCCCCTGCCAGTTGCACGAGTTGACCGGCAAGCCGCGGCAGTGATGCAGACGGGCCTCGTCCTCCTGACCGCGTTTCCTGGACTGCAGCGTTTACTGAGCTTAGGCTTCTGCTGGATTTGCCGCCCGGGAATTGTGCAGCTTCGAAAAACTTCTTCAGCGCTCCAAAGCGCTTTAGAAATTCCGCATAATTTTCAGTGATTTATGGCGGAGACGATGGGATTCGAACCCACGAGACGGTTTCCCGCCTACTCCCTTAGCAGGGGAGCGCCTTCGACCACTCGGCCACGTCTCCGCTGACCCGTATATGTGCCGCAACCCAGAGAAACAAGGCGTTTTTTCAATTTTTTTCCGCGCCAGCAAAACAGGGAGTTTCCCCGGTTTTCAGGGAACCTTTGCGGAACTGCACGTGATTCACGTGCAAAATCCGTGCAGCCGTGTTCGCGCAATGTTCACGGCAATCGATCTAAATTTGATTCCCTCCCCTGCTCCGGTCGCAATGAGAGTCGCCAAATCACCAAACCGCATTCCAAAGGCCGCACATGGAGACGAAAGACTATCCCCTGGCGATAGTGGAAACCGCAGGCCATCGCTGCAAGCGCTTCGGCAGATAGGTACTTGCGCCTGGACCATGTAATGCACGCCTATTGCGCTTCGCTGACGCCATTGCAGCCGACAGCATCAAAGTATGCTGTACCGCCTCACCGGGCCTCCGCTTCCGGGAAGGCGACCCGGGAATGCCGCGTCTGCAGCAGTGTGCGCTTGGTACGGATGACAGAAGAACTGCCTTCCGTCGTCTTGGGAAACATCCGCAATCCCCTCTGTGCATGAAGGGCGGTGATTTGGTCGCCACGGTACAGCGGGAAGCTACCCCCGCGTTACATATCAGGGGTTACGTTCATGTTTATCGAGCTGGAGCGTTACGGACCGCCTCAATAATTTCAATGGCTTAGACAAAGCGTAACGCCGTAACGCCTGTAACGGCGGGGGAGAGTGTATACCTCTTACTCTCTCCGGCAGGATATCTCTTTCTCTCTTTATATATATAACTATTTATTTGTTACATACATAGACATACATACAAACTTCCAGTATTTTCAATAACTTAACCCCGTAACAGGCGTGTAACGCTCAGCGTAACACCGTTACATCGTTGATTTTAAATGACTTTTTTCAGAGCCACTGCCCCCGCCTGCGGTAGGAACATCGCATTTTCAAGCTCCTCGGTGTATGGCGGCCAATGAAATAAAGACAATCACCAAATGTTTTCAAAGATGTAACGGAACCTGCATGCTAATCGAGCCCTGATGCCTGTGTTGAACAGAAGGGAAAGCGCCATCTGGGGGCAATGGCCGGCTTGAAAGGCAGCCTGCCCTGGTCTTGCCGCAACAGCAGCAGGTCTCGGCGCGGGATCCTCGAAGGTTAACGGGGGCTGCGGTTCATGTCTCCCGTGACTTGTGGAGAACTGACAAATGCCTCTTTGGATTTTCGACCTCATCGCCCACATTACTCCCAAGTCTAAATTCAGGATGAAAGGTGAACCACCAGATGAACGAAAACCTTGTCCGCATCATGCGCGCGGAAAATCTTCTCCACCTGGTCTGCGAGGAAGCACTCTCTGAATACGTATGGGAGTGCGGTAGCCGTGAATCTGCCATCGCCAGGCTGTCCACCCAGTTCCTGTTTGTCGATAAAATCGTACAAGCAGACAGCGATGGTGATATGGAGGTGAACTGGGGTGTCTCGATTTCTTCAGACATTGCCGAAAATGACCAGCATTATATGACCCGTTACAATGCCGCCGAGAGCCCTGAAGCTTTTGAGATACTCTTGGACGCAGTGCAGGATCCCGACAACCTGAGCTCGTTGGTGCAATTTGTTGCAGACGATTGGGACGATGAAGAGCACTTTCGGGTTTTCTGCGAAACCCAGACCGAAGCGGAACTCTGAAAAGCGGAATGGGAAGTAGACAGTGCCACGTTGTGAACGGTGGCTGAACCAGCGCAATACTTGGAGCCGCATCAACGCGCAACAGGTCATGGGGGAGAAAGCAGCGGTGCGAAAGCCTGCCAGGGCAGCGAATCCATGGCCTTGCTGCGGGCGGCGTACAAACTGGCGAGTTTTGGCCCGATCTGGTTCGAAGGAGAGCGGAAACATGGTCGTCGCAGCCGCGAGGTGTTTGCGCAGCTCCAGCATGCACCGAGAGTGTCCACAGAGCGAAATCAAACCCGAAACACCTGTACCACGAGCGGATAGATCCATACGAGGAGATTACACCCCGTTCCACCCACACATCGTTAAGGCCACGTAGTCTCAGCACGAAACGACGGCAAACCCAAAAGGCATAGAAAATCACGGATCGCGCAAACCGAAATCCTAAAAGCGGGCACCCGATGCTTTGTTCGTAACAATGAAAGGACTCTTGCCTCGACGCCCAGCTTCCAAAATCTGACCGAGCTTCCCGGTACGTTCCTTGCGCGGCCTCTTCTCACTCTAACTCACGCCAGGTTCCCCAGCAGCTCCAACTCACGAAACACATCCCATTGGAAGAGCGCGAAGTGAACTGCCGCTCGGTTTGTGACAGCGGTCGGCACTCTGGGAGACAGGATCCTTAGCGGGACAGCTTGGCAACCAGACAAAGCGCAGCTATATGCAGACCGTGGGCAGAAGATTCTTGATATGTCTGGCACGGCGCGTGACCATCATTCTCGTCGCACTGGCTTTCTCCTTTGCGGCGAATTTTACGTCAGCGATGGCCATGCACATGCCGCACCAGGAAAGCCTCGCGGAAGAAGCCAGTCCCTCATCACATTCCGGGTCCGGTCATTCCCTGCACCTGGCGGCTCCATCGCAAAGTCTTGACCTTGCATGCTGTGCAAACGATCAGGTTTCTTCCCGTTGCATCGGCAGCTCATGCTTCAGCTCCGACTTGCCGTCCGCGGCCATCCCGTCTGCAGCCCAGACAGCCTCCTCGCTCCACCTGAAAGCTGGTGCGGGTAATTTCGGTGTTCACCTGGAAACACCGCCGCCGGTCCGGCCTCCAAAGCACGTTTGACAAATTTCGCTTCCGGCGGAGCTCATGAGACGCGCCGGTAATTTGTCAACTATGTAGGCTGCTTCGGGAAGATCAGCCTGGAGGATATCATGCGCGGACGTTACACAGCGCTCAGCATCCTTGCCCTTGCCGCAGGAACGGTGGGCGGGGTTCTTCTGGAACGGACATATCTCAACCTCACTGAAAGCCCGACCTCGGGCGACCCGGAGATCCTGTACTGGGTTGCTCCGATGGATCCGAACTACCGGCGCGACGAGCCCGGGAAATCGCCGATGGGCATGGACCTGATCCCTGTCTATGCCGGCCATGAGCCCGCAGGTGATCCCGCTGAAGTGTCGCTCTCACCGGCCGAGGTCAACGCAATCGGTGTACGCACCGCTGTTTCACGGATGTCGGACATATCGTCGAGGATAGAGACCGTCGGCTTCGTGCGGTACGACGAGCATCGCACGAGCCATGTCCATACCCGTGCAGACGGGTGGATTGAGAAACTGAAAACCCGAGCCATCGGCGATCGCGTGCTCAAAGGCGATGTCCTGTTCGAGATGTTCTCGCCAGTGATCAGCGCGGCGACCGGAGATTTGGTCCGCGCGGTCAAGGCCGGAGACGCCAGGATCCTCGACGCCGCCCGGAACAAGCTTCTTAGCCACGGCATGTCGGAGGCTCAGATTGCGGAGATCGAAGCTAGCGGCGAGCTTGCACGGACTATCAGGATCGAAGCTCCGCAAGACGGCGTCGTGATCTCGCTTTCGGCTGCCGATGGCATGTACCTTCAGCCGGGAACGCTTGCAGTTTCACTTAGCGACTTGAAAACTGTCTGGCTGATCGTTGACGTATTCGAGCGGGACATCGCGCGGCTCAGCGAAGACATGCGCGCGGTCGCCCGCTTCGAGCATCTGGCCGGGCGCACGTTCGAAGGCGAAATCGATTATATCTATCCCGAACTCGACCCCAAAACCCGCACGCTGCCGGTTCGGCTAAAGTTCGACAACTCTGCGGGGCTTTTGCGGCCCAACATGTTTGGAACCGTCAGTCTTGTTCCGTCCCGGACACGAACAGCGCTGACCGTGCCGTCCGAGGCGGTCATCCGGACCGGTTCGGCCGAGCGCGTGATTCTGAAGACCGGTGAAGGAACCTTCAAACCGCGGCTGGTTACATCCGGCCTGCGCGACAGTTTCGGTGAGGGCGGCCGGACTGAAATCGTACAAGGGCTCGCGCCGGGTGAGGAAGTCGTCGCGTCGGCGCAGTTCCTGATTGACAGCGAAAGCGCGCTCAGCGCCGGTCTAATGCGCATGGCGCCAACAGACGAAGAGCCCGCGCACGGCGCTGGCAGGCTTGTCACGCTGGACCACGAAACCCGGCTGGCGACGATCAAGCACGGCCCCCTCGACAGCCTCGACTGGCCGGCAATGACCTCCGTTTTCCCAGTGCGGGCAGATGTGCCGCTTGATCATCTGGCCGAAGATTCCGGGATCGCTTTCACGGTTGCCCGGGGCGCGGATAACCTTCTTGCACTGATAGAGATCGGTGCCGATGACGGGATTGCCGCCACGGGGACTGGCACGATCCACGAGGTGAACCCGGACGGCACACTGACCGTGTCGCACGATCCGATTCCGGCGCTTGGCTGGCCCGAAATGGAAATGGAGTTCGAGGTGGCCGGGCTGGATCCCGAGGCGGTCGTTCTGGACAGACCAGTCGAGTTCGATCTGGCCAAGAACGACGCGGGCATGTTCAGCATTATCGCGGTCCGGGAAAAAGCTGCCACTGCGGCGCCGGCGTCCGGGAAAACCGAGATGGCGGCAGCGGCACCAATCGTCGTCAGCGGCACCATCGACGCCGTCGACCCCGCTGAACGCACGGCGACGATAAGCCATGCCCCGATGACCGAACTCGGGATGCCCGGCATGACGATGGACTTTCCCATCTCCGAGGAGCTGGAACCGGCGGCATTGGCCACTGGGACCGAGATGACCCTAACCTTTGCCCGACCCGACGGGATGACGCTGGTGCTGGCGAATGCCGAACCTGTCATCGCCCCGATGAAAGTCGCAGGCACCATCAACTCGGCGGATCCGGAGCGGGGCATGGTGAACATCACCCATGACGCCATGACCGAGATCGGGATGCCGGGAATGACCATGGATTTCGCGGTGGATGAGACCCTGGATCAGGCAACCCTGCCGATCGGCGAGAGAGTAGGCCTTCTGTTCCGCCGTAACCCCGATTTCTCGCTGACGCTGGTCGGCATCACAGCTGTGCCGGAGGTGAGCTCGTGATACCTGCTATCATCCGCCTTTCCCTGGCCAACCGGTTCATGATCCTCGCGCTTTCGGTGATGATGGGAGTTGCCGGGATATGGGCGATCCGCGAGACCCCGGTGGATGCCATCCCCGACCTTTCGGACGTCCAAGTGATCATCCGCACGCCATACCCCGGGCAAGCGCCGCAGGTTGTCGAGGACCAGATCACCTATCCGCTTGCCACCGCGATGCTTGCCGTCCCGGGCGCCAGCGATGTGCGCGGCTTTTCGTTCTTCGGCGACAGCTATGTCTATATTGTCTTCGAGGACGGCACCGACCTGTACTGGGCGCGGACCCGCGTCCTGGAATACCTCGGGCAAATCGCATCCCGCCTGCCTGAAGAGGTGTCTCCGCAACTGGGGCCCGACGCGACCGGCGTTGGCTGGATTTATCAGTACGCGCTGATCGACCGGAGCGGGAACCACGACCTGGCGCAGCTCCGGACTTTGCAGGATTGGTTCTTGAAGTACGAGCTGCAAACCGTCGACGGCGTGTCAGAGGTCGCGACCATCGGCGGCATGGTTCGTCAGTACCAGGTCGTGGTCGACCCGGACAAGCTGCGCGCCTACGACATCACGCTTCCGCAGTTGCGCGAAGCCATTCAGGCTTCGAACCGGGAAACCGGCGGCAGTGTCATTGAAATGGGCGAGGCCGAATTCATGGTGCGCTCGACCGGTTATGTCGATGAATTGGCCGATCTCGCCCGCGCACCGCTAATGGTGAACGAGCGCGGCGCGGCAGTCACACTTGGAGATGTCGCCGATATCCGTTTTGGGCCCGAGCTTCGCCGCGGCGTCGGAGAATTCGGCGGCGAAGGCGACGCCGTGGGGGGCGTCGTGATCCTGCGCTGGGGCGGCAACGCGCTTGCCACGATCAAGAACGTCGAGGAGCGGATCGAGCAAATCCGCCCGAACCTGCCGGAAGGCGTCGAACTGGTAACCACCTACAGCCGCGCCGGCGTCATCGAGCGCGCCATCGACAACCTGCAGGACAAGCTGACCGAGGAGTTCATCGTCGTCGTGCTGGTCTGTGCGGCGTTCCTGCTGCACTTGCGCTCATCGCTGGTGATCCTGCTGTCTCTGCCCCTTGGGATCTTCGCTGCCTTCATCATCATGAAACTGCAGGGGGTGAATGCCAACATCATGTCACTGGGCGGCATAGCCATTGCCATCGGTGCCATGGTGGACGCAGCGATCGTGATGATCGAGGCGATGCACCGCAGGCTGGAAAGCGAAAGGCTGACCAGCCAGAACAGATGGCGGATCGTCGGCGAATGCGCGTCCGAAGTGGGGCCTGCACTGTTCTATTCGCTGGCAATCATCACGGTAAGCTTCCTCCCGGTCTTCGTGCTGGAAAGCCAGGAAGGCAGGCTGTTCAAACCGCTGGCCTTTACCAAGACCTACGCAATGGCGGCGGCGGCAATCCTGTCGATCACGCTGGTCCCGGTTCTGATGGGGTACTTCGTGCGCGGGCGGATCATGCCGGAACACAAGAACCCGCTGAACCGCGCAGTGATCTGGGCCTATCGCCCGTTTCTCGACGCCGCGGTTGCCTGGCCCTGGGCAACAACGCTGCTGTCGGTGGCGCTGGTCGCCTCGATGTGGTGGCCGCTTCAGCGGATAGGCACCGAATTCATGCCGGAACTCAACGAGGGCGACTTCCTCTATATGCCGTCTCTGTATCCGGGCGTGTCCATCGGCAAGGCGCGCGAGATCCTGCAGCAGACAGACCGACTGATCGCAACGGTGCCCGAGGTGAAGACGGTCCACGGCAAGCTGGGCCGCGCCGAGTCGGCGACCGATCCCGCGCCCCTGACAATGATCGAGACAACAATCCAGTTGAAGCCGGAGGCCGAATGGCGGCCGGGAATGACGATGGAACGGATCCGCGAGGAACTCGACCGCACGGTTCAGGTGCCGGGGGTGACAAACGTTTGGATTCAGCCGATCAAGAACCGGATCGACATGCTGGCGACCGGTATCAAGACCCCTGTGGGGGTGAAGATATCGGGTGCGGATCTCTCTGTCATCGAAGGGATCGGGGTTGAAATCGAACGTGCCGTGGCCGGGATCGAGGGCACGGCATCGGCCTATGCCGAACGGCCCGTGGGCGGGCGTTTCATCGAAATCGATGTCAACCGCGAAGCCGCCGCGCGTTACCTGATGAGCGTGCGTGACGTTCAGGATGTCGTGCAGACAGCGATCGGGGGCATGCAAGTCTCGGAAACGGTCGAGGGCCTCGAACGCTTCCCGATCAACCTGCGCTATCCGCAGGAATGGCGAAACAGCCCTGAACGCCTTCAGGGTCTGCCGGTTGTAACTCCCTCGGGGGCGCACATCCCTCTTGGTGCCCTTGCCGAGGTCCGCATCGTTGACGGCCCGGGCATGATCCGGTCCGAAAACGCCCGGCGCACCGGCTTCGTCTTCATCGACATCGCTGGCCGAGACCTTGGCAGCTACGTGACTGAGGCACGCGCCCGCGTCGCGGATGAGGTAGCGCTCCCGCCAGGCTACTCTATCACCTGGTCGGGCCAGTACGAATACATTCAGCGGATGCAAGAGCGGTTGACACTGGTGGCACCTGCCACACTTCTGCTCATCACGCTGATGCTGTTCCTGGCATTCAACCGCGTGATCGAGGTGGGCATCATCCTTGCCGCGCTGCCAGTGGCTCTGGCAGGCGGGGTCTGGTTCCTGTGGTACCTCAGCTTCGACATTTCAGTCGCCGTGCTGGTGGGATTCATTGCTTTGGCCGGTGTCGCCGTCGAAACTGCGATCGTGATGCTCCTGTATCTCAACCTGGCTTGGGAAAAGAGGAAGAAACTTGCGATCTCGGAAAACCGCAGCCTGACGCCATTCGACATCGAGGAGTCCGTGTTCGAAGGGGCACTGCTGCGCGTCCGTCCCAAGGTGATGACGGTTGCGACGATTTTCGCCGGCCTGATCCCGATCATGTACGGCCACGGCACCGGATCGGAAATCATGCAGCGCATTGCGGCGCCGATGGTCGGAGGCATGGTCACGGCAACGCTGCTGACGCTCTTCGTCATCCCCGCAATCTTCGTCATCTGGAAGCGGTTGGCCTTGCGGCGCGTCAATCGTGAGATCAGCGCCCCTCCAGCAGCAGACGAAGGGGCCGTTCCGGCCGAATGAAACGCACCAAATTCTGACCCATGAGAGGAAAACCAATGAAGAACCTCACCTTCTCCAGCATTGTCCTGGCCTTCTGCGCCAGCGGTGCTTTCGCGCAAACAACCCACGGCATGGATCACTCCGGCATGCACATGAGCGAGAGCCAGATCGAGGGTGCAGTACACGCCACCGCCGTCCTCAACGCGATCAGCGAGGGTTCCGCAAATGTCAGCCACGACCCGATTCCCGAAATCGGCTGGCCCGGCATGACGATGGACCTGCCACTGCAGGCCGGCGCGCAGATCATGGGAGACGTCGCACCCGGCGACAAAGTCACCCTTATGCTGTTCAAGGGCGCTGACGGAATGTACGCAATCGGTGCCATCATGCCGAATTGACCGGCGCGGCATTGAAGCCGCGCCAGAAGCCCCGAAATTCCGGTTTCGGGGCGTGAACGCCGCGCCGCTGATCCGCTGCCACAGGCAAACTCGGGGCGGGTCACTCATCAAGCGCGGCGTTCACATTTGCAGTACCGCTGCCCGCCACCGCAGACCTGCACGCCACCGCCCGGGCCCGCCCCGCCCGCCATAGCGCCACGGGTCTCATCCGCTTCAGATCCAAACCGATTGCAGGTGCATGATCACCGCCGCCGCACCCGTCAATGCGAGCGTGAATATGCCGAAGAGACCCAGCGCAAGCAGGATCGGCCCGAGCTTGCCCGGCAGCCTGTGTGCCAGGCCGCGCAGCCACGCCCATCGCCCGGAGCACCTTTCAAGACTGCTGTCGATCACTGTTGCGTATAGGGGCAAGGCGCTGACCAGCGTCGCGTAAAGATAAACACCGGAAATGTTCTCAAAGAAGGCGGACCGGACAAGTGTGGGGCCGACCACCTGCAGCGCCTGCCAATGGTCCCCTCCGAACGAGCCGAACCAGTCAGCCGAAATGAAATATATTACTCCATGCAACAGGACGAAAATGACGACCCTTGCAGGCAGGTCGATCAGGAGGATTCGGGCCGGCACGGCTCCTTCACGCTGTTTGGCGGTACTTACGGCAAAAAGAAAGAAGCTCACGTAGTTGACGGCAAATACAACAGGTAAACCATTTGTCACGACCTGCCGAAAAAACCGGCTGAACGCGGGCCCGCTTCCCAATAGCAATGCCCCGAAACCCGGCGTGAGCGCGATATAGAGCAGCAGTAGCGGAAACAGGCCTGCGCAACTGACAACCAATGTGTTGCGGGCAAATTTCCAGGCAGGCATGTTGATGCTGAAATATGTATTCATTGCACAGCGCATTGCCACTCATTCCGGCACGAAGCCGATGGGCGGCGCTCATAGTCCTCAGAACGTTTTGTTCTACCAGTTAGGTTATCCGTCAATATATTCAGGAAACGGCGGGCAGAGAACGGCATCCACGAAAGCACTCATCCGCTGCGGCAGCGAAACTGCTTCCGGCCGCGACAACCAGTTATCACACCATCGTCATCAACCAGTACTCTTGTCAGGAAGTGCCTCCTGAGTTCTCAGCACTCTCAATTGCCTCTAGGATCGCACAGCCCGCAAGACTTCCCTTTCCAGGGCAAGCGCCAAGGAGGCGGTCAAGCGAATCCCGGATGCGGATCAAACCTTCGATCTTGGCCTGAACTTCACCGCGCTTGGCTTTAGCCTGTGCCTGCACGTCCTTGCAGCTCGCGCCGGGTGCTTCCAGAAGCGCGAGCAGGCCGGCGGTCTCTGCCAGCGAAAAGCCGAGCCGCTTGGCCCCGGCAATGAACCTGAGTCGCTGCAGCGTTCCGCCGCCATAGTCCCGCGGACCGCCAGCGGTTGGCCGCGGCGGCTGGCGGATCAGCCCCTTGCGCTCATAGAAACGGATAGTTTCCACTCCGATCCCCGCCGAACGAGCGGCTTTTCCAATCGTCAGAGTTGCCATGGCAGCCTCCTCTCAGGATCAACCATTGACTCCGTACCATGATACAGAGGGTAGCATATCCGGCAAGCGGGACTGCAAGCGGGATTTGCATGGGACCTTTCATCAAACGCTGGCTTCTTCCTGTCTTGGGTGCAGCACTGGCGCTCTGGCTGATCTTCCGGCTGTACGGGAGCCTTGACTTCGCACGCTTCCTTGACGGGTTGCGCTACGCCAATCCGGTTTGGCTATCTGTGCTGGCGGCCACGATCCTGCTTGAACAGCTATTGAGCGGCTGGAAGTGGCGGCAAATCCTCTTTGATGTGAAACCGGTCGGTTCGTTGCCACTGACAGGTGCGCTGCTCGCTGGGTACGGCGTGAACGTTCTTGTACCGCTGGGCGTCAGCCCGCTGGTGCGGGCCTGGCTGGTCGCGCGCCTGCACGGGTTAAAAATGGCCACGGTGCTTTCGACAGCAGTCATCGCCAGGTTTCTCGACGGAGTCGTGTTCGCGCTTTTTGCCGGAGCGGTGGCTGCCGCAGGGCGCATTCCGCAGATTGAGGGGGATCTGCGCCTCGGTCTTAGCGTTGCGGGTGCCTTGAATCTGCTGCTCTTCGGCGGGCTGCTCTGGGTGCTCTTTCGTTTCCGTGACCTCTTCAACCGCGAGGAACCGCTGATCTGCCGTCTCTTCGACTGGATCACCGAACGCATGGGCGCGAGCGGTCCGGGGCTGCGGGCATCGCTAGGCGCGGGCATCGTCTGGCCAAGGGCGCGCGCGCGGCGCATCGCGGCTATCATCGCGGCCGTCGCGGGCAAGCTGGTGGCGGCGACGCATTTCCTTTGGGCGGGACTTGCGGTGGGAGTGCTCCTGAGGCCCTGGGACTACCTCTTTCTGATGGTATTCGCAGGCTTTGCCATGGTCCTCGGGCGGTTCGTGCGGATCCCGGCGGGCTTTGTGTTCGGTGCGGGCTTTGCGCTCAAGGCGCTTGGGGTTGCTGACGAGCCTGCGCTTCTGATGATCCTTTTCAGCTATATCCTCACGATTATTCTTGTGGTCGGCATCGGGCTTGTTGTGCTTTGGCAATCGGGTCTCGACATCCGCCATGCCCGTGTAAAGGCGGAGACAGGCAATGCCGGGCCATGAAGCGCAAGAAGCCGTACGCCGGCGGGGGTTCTGGCGGATTGCCGGTGCGGGCGCGGCTTTTCAGGGCGGATCCGCGGCAGTGGACAGCGCAACAGTTGTAGCCAGCCTGACCCACATGCTGACAGGCAGCGCGCTGGCCGTCGGCTATGCCAGCGCCGTGCTGCGGCTGGGATGGCTTCTGCCGCAGCTGCCGGTGGGATACCTCGCCGAACGCGCCAAGCGCAGGATGCCGTTCTATGTTTTTGGTGCTTTTGGCCGGGCTGCAGCAGCCGGAGCCATCGCGCTTCTGCTCTGGCGTGGAGCGGATTGGCCGCAAGTTGACTGGCCGCCGGAGCCGCTCGCCGCTGGCTTTCTTGCGCTCTGGACGGCCTATGCTTTTGTCAGCGGCGTCGTTGCGGTTCCGTACAACGATATCGTAGGGCGTGCGATCCCCTCCAACCGCCGCAGCCGGATGCTGGCGTGGCGGTTTTTCGGTGGCGGGCTGCTCGCCATCGCCGCCGCGGGGGCGCTGCGTCTGGCCCTCGAAGTGATGCCCCCGTTGCAGGCCTATGCGTTCATGTTTGCGCTGGGTTCGGCGCTGATGTTCCTATCCTCAGCACTGTTTGTCTCGGCCGGAGAGCCGCCTTCATCGCCCGGCAGGCGTCCCGCCGTCCGGAGCGCGGGAGCGGCTGACTTTCTGCGCGAGGGGCTGGTCACCTTCCGGCAGAACCGCGCGTTCCGCCTGTTTCTGATCTTTCACTGGCTTGGCTCCGCCACGCTGATGGCGCTGCCCTTCTACATCGTAGCTGCACGTGAAAGCGGGATCGGGCTGGCCGGGGTTGGCACGCTCCTGGCCGCGCAGACCGCAGGAGCACTGGTCTCGAACCCGCTTTGGGGCCGCATCGGCGACGGCATGGGCAAACTGCCATTATTGTGGTGCGTGACGTTCCTCCGCCTCATGGCGCCCGCCCTCATGCTTGCCCTGCTCGCCGCCGGAGCGGGAATTTTGGGCTTTGCGGCGCTTTATCTTGTCATCGGCGCAATGATGAATGGCGTGACCATCAGCTACCTGAGCTTTCTCATGGAAATCTCGCCCGATGACCGGCGTCCCGCCTATTCAGCGTGGTTCAACACCTTCGCTGCACCTGCCGCCCTCTCACCCCTGCTGGGCGCCATCCTCGCCAGCCTGATCGCCACGCCCGCGGTTTTTGCGGCGGCCATCACCGCCGCTCTTGCGCAGTTTGCGGTGCTTAAACAACTTGACCGGCTGGCCGGGGAGGCCGCACCTTGATCCCACATCCACATTGCCTCTGACCTGGCCATCCGGCGAATTAATTTATGCCGTTGGCACGCTGCAGCTCCCGCACGTACTGGGTGATGCCTTTGACGTCGCCATCGGTCAGCCCCTGCTGAGCAGGCATGCTTCCGAAATCCCAGTGATGCGCGCGCACGCCGTTGCGGACTGCGAGCAAGAAGGCGGCGTCGCCATGGTGCGAAGGTTCATAGATCTTGTGGACCAGCGGCGGCCCCATGCCGTTGCGGCCCGCGGCATTGTCACCGTGGCAGTCGGCGCAGACCGCGTCAAAGGCGCGCTTGCCGATCTTTGCGGCCTCACTCAGGTCCGGCGGCAGCTGAACCTCGGCGAGCGGGGCGCCGGGCTCCGGAACGGCGCGCTGCGCAGTTGCATCGTTGCCGCCGGCGCTGCTGTAGACGAAATAGGCCGCCGCCGCTGCCACGGCTGCGGCCGCGAGGATGGCGAGAATCTTATTCATGAGGGTCTCTTTCTTTCATAGGTGAATGAATTGCCGTGAGCCGGGTTCGGGCCATACTGATGCTGGCTGGCCTCCGCCGGTCCGGGCTCCCCGCGGGAGCCGGATGCGAAGGCGCGGATCTCTTGGTAGCGGATCCGCACATCCTCGCTTTGCTGATAGAAACGGAAAAGATCCTTTAGCGGCGAAGAAAACTCCTTGTGTGCCGACAGCATCGCCACAAGCGCGCCCAGCGAAACCCGCTCCTGCAGCACGAAATAGCCGCCCAAGGAGTAGAACAGGAACGGGGTCAGGGCGGTCAGGAAGTTGTTGATCGCCTTGGCCAGGAACTTCAGCCGGTGGATTTGCAGCCGCAGGTCCTGCAGCTGCCGGAAACTGCGCGCAACCGGCAGCGCGCCCTGCCCCGAAGCCCGCATGTCCCGGTCCAGATTCTCACCCAGCAGGCGCATCTCGCGGATCCGTTTGCGGGACACCGCATTCACCCGCCGCTGCAGCTGCGGCACGATGATCAGCTGCAGCGGAAGCACCGTCAGGGCGGCCGCCGCAAGGATCGGGTCCTGCACAAACATGAACAGAAGGATCGTCGCCAGCGTCCCGCCCTGCAGCAGCGGGA
This sequence comes from Leisingera sp. McT4-56, assembly GCF_020514995.1. Classification (NCBI taxonomy): domain Bacteria; kingdom Pseudomonadati; phylum Pseudomonadota; class Alphaproteobacteria; order Rhodobacterales; family Roseobacteraceae; genus Leisingera; species Leisingera sp. McT4-56. The sequence goes on from NZ_JAJALF010000002.1 coordinate 327,818, forward strand.
CGGTCAGCAGTTCAGAGGCAAAGCCGCCGACAGGTTCAACCTCGGGTCCAAGAACCGGCATGATGGCAGGCTGGCGCTGCGCGGGCTGATCCTGCCTCCACTGGCGGTAGACAGCAAGCCGCAGCCGGCGCACGAAGCTTTCAGCCACCCGGCCCTTGCGGATGTTCAGCCAGTATTTGTTGAGCCCGTTGAGCGAAATCGCGACCAGATAGCCGCCGCAGAGCAGAAACAGCAGCGAGACCTGCGAGACCTCGAAGCTCAGGACCGGAATCGCGGCGTCTCCGCTTTCGAAGACCCGGTTCACGATCTGCTTTGGCAATTCCAGGGTCAGGTAAAGGATCGGCATCGCGCTGAGGCTGAGCAGAACTAGGACCGTCTGCTGCTTACCGGTCGTGCGCAGGATATGGCGTGGCAGTCCCGGCTCCAGACCGCCTGCCGGTAACTGGGGTGGCGTAAACGGTGCCGCCCGCCGCAGAAAACGCTGGCGCAGCAGCCAGGCGGCCTGACCTGCCAGGGTCAGCACAAGCAGCGCGGGCGCCAGCACCAGAACCAGATGCATCACCGGGTGCAGCCATCCGGGCGCGGTATCATCATACCAGAACCCGAAAGCGCCCGCGGCGTCGTGTGTGAGAGAATGCAGATCCAGCATCGCGGGAATGATTGCCTGTTGTCTGATGTTCACCAGCGGCGCCGAAAAGTAAGTGTTTTTCTGCTCCTGGGCGCTGGCTGGGACCGCTGGGGTTTGAAAAAGGCGGAGGCCGGCGGGCGGCCTCCGCCACCGGTTATTTCAGGGCGGTCAGGGTCAGTTTGCCTTTGACCCGTTCGGCGACGAATTCGATGGCGTCGCCGGCTTTCAGCTGCTCCAGCATCGTGTCATCGGCGACCCGGAACACCATGGTCATCGCCGGCATGTCCAGATCCACAAGCTCCTCATGGATGATGGTGACCTTGCCGGACTTGGGATCGACCTTCTTGACCGTTCCCGCGGTGAAGGTGCCGCCGCTGCCTTCGAGCACGGCAACCGGGCCGTGCATGCCGGATTCGTAGTGGCCGGGGATCAGGCAGGCGAACTCGAAGGTGCCGGCGTTGGAGAAGGTCCAGACCACTTCGCCGCTGGCGCCCGGGTCCAGACGCACCGAGTTCGGGTCGTCATGCTCCATCTCCATCTTGGCCATCAGCTCCTTGTGGTGGACATTGCGCTCTGCCGTGTCCAGCACGAACTCATGCTCCAGCTCGCCGGCGTTGGTGATCACGAATTTCACCGTCTCGCCCTTGGCAAAGGAAAAGCTCGACGGCTCAAACAGCATCTCGCCGTCATCGGTTTCCTTCATGGTCACGGCGACTTCCCGGTCCGCATGGGCGGCATCGCCGGGCTTGCCCACTTCCATGCCGCCATGGCCGCCGCCGTGGGTGCCGCCAGCAAGGGCCGGCGCAGCGGATAGAGCTCCAATCAGGGCTGCGGAAAGGATCTTGTTCATGTCTGTCTCCTCGTGAGGTTTGGGTGGGTGCCTGAGGCCGTTCAGCCTTTGGCGGTTGGTTTTGGGGTAATGCGGGTCTGCGCGTCTTCGGCGCGGGCAAAGTCCGGCAGTTCGCCGGTCCACTCATAGGCCTGGGTGCCGGGCGGGTTCTCGTACCAGCCGGGGTCGCTGTAGTCGTTTGCATCGATGCCTTCGCGCACCTTCACGACCGAGAACATGCCGCCCATCTCCAGCGGCCCGTACGGGCCCCAGCCAGCCATCATCGGCACGGTATTGTCGGGCAGCGGCATCGACATCTCGCCCATGTCGGCCATGCCGGCGGTGCCCATCGGCATGTATTCGGGCTGCAGATTGCGGATCTGGCCCGTCAGCTTGCGCTTGTCGGTGCCGATGAAGGTCGGGACGTCATGGCCCATCGCGTTCATCGTGTGGTGCGACTTGTGGCAGTGGATCGCCCAGTCGCCCGGATGCACCGCGTCGAACTCATAGGCGCGCATGGCGCCGACGGGAATGTCGATCGACACCTCCGGCCAGCGTGCGCTTTCGGGCACCCAGCCGCCATCAGTGCAGGTGACTTCGAAATCATAACCATGCATGTGGATCGGGTGGTTGGTCATGGTCAGGTTGCCGGTCCTGACCCGTACCCGGTCGCCCTGGTTCACAACCAGCGGGTCGATGTCCGGGAAGATCCGGCTATTCCAGCACCACAGGTTGAAGTCCGTCATCTCCATCACCCGCGGCACATAGGAGCCTGGGTCGATGTCGAAGGCGTTGAGCATGATCAGGAAGTCCCGGTCCACCCGCATGAAATCCGGGTCCTTGGGATGCACGATGAACATGCCCATCATCCCCATCGCCATCTGCACCATCTCATCCGCGTGCGGGTGGTACATGAAGGTGCCGGATTTGATCAGGTCGAACTCGTAGACAAAGGTCTTGCCCGGCGGGATGCCTGGGTGGCTGAGGCCGCCGACCCCGTCCATGCCCGAGGGCAGGATCATCCCGTGCCAATGCACCGAGGTATGTTCGGGCAGCTTGTTGGTCACGAAGATCCGCACCCGGTCGCCCTCCACCGCCTCGATGGTGGGGCCGGTGGACTGGCCGTTATAGCCCCACAGATGCGCGATCATGCCGTCGGCCAGCTCCCGCTCGACCGGTTCGGCGACCAAGTGGAATTCCTTCACCCCGTTGTTCATCCGGAACGGCAGCGTCCAGCCGTTCAGGGTGACCACGGGGTTGTAGTCCGGCCCGGTGGAGGGCGACAGCGGCGGCTGGGTTGCCGCGCTGTCCATGCTGGCGGCTTCGGGCAGGCCCATGTTCACGGTCTTGCCCCAGGCCTGGCTGGACACCAGCGCAGCACCCGCGGCGCCGGCCCCAAGCAGTTGACGTCTGTTCATCATGTCATGTGATCCTTTCAATGGCCTGCGCCGCCGCCCGCGGCGATTTCCACGCTTCCGCCCTGCGGGGCTGAGCCGGAACCGCCGCCGTAAATCGCGGCGCTGACATTTGCCTGAGCCAGCCAGAAGTCGCGCTTGGCGTTGGCCGCTTCCAGCGAGCTTGCCAGTTTTTCACGCACATCGGTCAGCAGTTCGAAGGTATTGGTGATCATGCCATTATAGCTGAGAAGCCCTTCTTCCTCGATCGACTTGCGCAGGGGCACCAGCACGTCCCGGTAGTGGCGCGCGATCTCATAGGAGGAGTGATATGCTAGCTCAGCACTGCGGGCCTCCGAGCGGACATTCACCGCCCGTTCCGCCAACGTATTGGCCGCCTGCATGTAGGAGAGTTCAGCCTTGCGCATCCGCGCCTTGCCGGTGTCGAATACTGGAATTGCGAACTCCAGCTCCAGTTGCGGCAGGGTTTCGGTGTGGGTTTCCCCGTCCTCGCGCTCGCGCTCTGCCTCGGCACCGGCAATCAGCTCCAGGTCGGTGACAAGCCGGGTCCGGTCGGTCAGGCCAAAAGCGCGGGCCTGCGCTTCCAGCCCGAGCTTGGCGACTTTCAGGTCAACCCGGTTCCGCAATGCCGCCGTCTCGATCGACGAAACCCGCGGCAGGGACTTTGGCAGCGGCGGCAGCGCATCCGGCACATAGTAATTGGCATCGCTGCCCCACAGGCCCATCAGCCGGGTCAGCTCCTCCTTGGCGAGCTTTGCCTCCAGCCGGGCGCGGGCTACTTGCCCCGCAAGCTCTGCATTAAAGGCAAACTCCCGCGCCTGTCCCGCCTTGTTCAGCGCACCTGTCTTGCCCAGCTGGCTGGCCAGCTCCGCCCCCGCTGCCGCTGTTCCGCTGGCCTGGCGCAGATAGCTCAGCCGCTCAAAGGCGGCCACCGCATTGATCCAAGCCTGCCGGGTCTGCCCCGCCAGCGCCAGAGTATCGTTCACCGCGTTCAGCTGGGCCTGCTGAAACTGCGCCTCAGCCACGGCGATGCGCTGCTTGCGGGTCTTCACGTCCAGCAGGTTCACAGCGATGGTGGATTCCAGCGCCCGGTACAGGCCCAGCTCCGGTGCGCCGATCCCCATCAGGCCGATCGAAACCACCGGGTTTTCCGGTGTCATCTGCTGCCAGGCCTCTGCTGCTGAAAGGCCAACCGCAGCGTAAGACGCCTGCAGCCCCTTGTTGTTCAAGAGCGCAGCCTGCACCGCGGTATCGGCAGAGATCGTCTTGCCCTGCACCAGCTGCCGGACCTCTTTGGCCAGCGCCTCATTCTGGGCCTGTGTCTGGGCGAAGGCCGTGCGCTTGCCAATGGCGGCAGAGGTCTGGCGGGCGACTTCCTGAAACCCGGCCTGCGGGCTGGTGTATTTCTCCGGCACCGCAGCCGAGCAGGCGGCCAGCACCAGGGGCGGCGCCAGAAGGACGCGCCAAGTTTTTGCCGTCATCAGTGGTTCTCCTGCTGCTGCTCGTTGACACCACGCCAGGAGGCGGGGCCGCTAGGCTCGTAGTTTTCAAACCCCTTGAGGGGAGACTGGTACTTTAAGGAACGGTATGGACCGGAAGGTGCGGCGGCAGTTTGCAAGGCTGCGGTATCGGGCAGTGCCGCCGGTGTCCTGGCGCACGCCCCCAGCAGCAGGGCGCCCGCCCCGGCCAGAAAAAGAGACTTCATGTGGTTTTCCTGAGAAATATCTGTAGAAATTCTGTGCTAGAGCACAGAACAGATTCAATGACCGCTGTGGCGGTTCAGGATCTCAGGTTCTTGGAGGACGCAAGACCTTGACCTGGTCCTGTGAGGGAAGCTGGGCGGAAGCCATTACCCAGCGGATAGGCTGCTGAACAAAGGTTGAATCCGGCTGCAGAGAAATCACCGCAACGGCCATACAGGCGCCTGCGCAGCAGTTTCCGGTATCAGCAGCGTTCCAGGGAGCGACCGGTCCATCGTGTGCGCTGGTATGGGAAGCGTCGTATGCCGCGCCTGAGATGGCCGCATCGGCGTGGCTGCCCCCACTATGAGAAACTACCGCACTACCGTGATGGCCAGCGAGGGAATGCGCGGCGGACGGAAGCGCAAATCCCAGCGAAAGGATCACTGCAAATGCAGCAGCCACCCTGATCAGCCGGAAGATATGTGCCAGAAACGCCATTCCGGTATTTCTCCTGACAGGACCGGCCCGCGTCAAGACGGCAATGATGCATGCAGCGCACAAATTTGCGTGCCCCTAAGGAAATTCTGGATTTTGCGCAACATTCCGCCAATGCATGCATTGCTTCCAGCAAACCTTCCCGCGCGGGAGGGGTGGCCGAAACCGGAAACACTTGAGAACCAAAAGTTGAGTGAAAGGCGCGAATCATACCGCAGAAATCTGTCAGCTTTCGGAGACTGTGCATGCCTCGACGACACACACATAAGATCATGCAAAATGTGGCCTAACCGGCTTGCTTTCAAGCTAGCTTCAAGGTGGTAAGCCCTGTCTGCCAGCGGCTGGAGACAAGGCCGGCTTCGATCACTACTCTACAGAAAATTTAGCTGGAGTGAGCTGCGCAGCAAATTTGACATGCATTTCGAGGACTAATGCCGGGTGTACCCTAAGTTGGCTTGATTGCTGCTGCATGACTGAAGTAATTTCCGCACTGATCACAGGCCTAAGACCGGTAGGCAGTAGTCTGGCGCATGACAGGCTTTATAACCCTTGCGGTCCTGTGGGCCCATCACTAGTGCCCGCGTTTTAGCGCGGGACGCCATTTGATTTTGTTCATAAGTTGTGAGCGGGGCCGTTGCTGAGCGTTTTCAGGATCGGGCAATCGGGCCGATGGTCGCCAGAGCATTGCTCAACAAGGTACCTGAGCGTGTCTCGCATGGCTTTCAGACCTGATATTTTTGCGTCGATCTCTTGCAGATTTTGTTCCGCAACGCGTTTTACTTCGGCGCTGGTGCGGGACTCGTCATCATAAAGCGCCAGTAGGTCACGGCAGTCCTCAATCGTGAACCCAAGTGATCGGGCCCGACCGATAAATTCAAGACGGTGCAGTTCTCTCTCTTCGAATTCGCGATATCCATTGCGACCGCGCGTGGGTTTGACTAATCCGATATCCTCATAATATCGGATGGTTTTGGCCGGCACACCTGACCGTTCTGCAACATCCCCGATATTCATGCTGTTTCTCCCTTCGGTCGGCCTTATTCAGCTGGCGCGGACTGCAATGCGGCTTTCGGTCCTCTGATTTCCACATGGTGCTTTCCTGCCGCTGGCTTAATCCAGCGCAGGCGCAACGCATTGGTCAGAACAAATACGCTGGACAGCGCCATAGCGCCTGCTGCTAGCACCGGTGACAACAACGGCCCGCCGAAAGGGTATAGCACCCCCGCCGCGACCGGGATCAGCAGCGTATTGTAGCCGAACGCCCAGAACAGGTTTTCCCGGATGTTGCGCATGGTGCCCTGGCTGACCGCAAAGGCGTTGACAACTCCATTGAGGTCACCGGACATCAACACGACATCGGCGGTCTCAATAGCCACATCGGTTCCAGTGCCGATAGCGATACCTACGTCCGCAGCAGCAAGGGCCGGTGCATCATTGATACCGTCCCCGACAAAGGCCAGCTTGCCGCCATCCGCACGCAGGTTGTTGAGCGCAGCAACTTTGCCTTCTGGCAGCACTTCGGCAACCACATGGTCAATCCCGAGATCGTCGGCGATCGCTTGGGCCGTCACGGCGTTGTCGCCGGTGATCATAGCAACCTTGAGGCCCATCCTGTGCAGCACCTCAATGGCACCAGGCGTTGTCGGCTTGACCGGATCGGCCACGGCAATCACCGCGGCAATCTGTCCGTCAACAGCAGCGTAAAGCGGTGTCTTGCCCTTGCTGGCCAGCGAACCGCTTTTCCCGGCCAGCGCACCAAGATCCACGCCTTCGCGTTCCATAAACCGGTCCGCGCCGATCAGCACCTGACGGCCTCCAACCGATGCCTGGACGCCAAAGCCGGTGATCGAGTCAAAGCTGTCGGCGTCCGGCAGCTTGATCTCCCGCGCTTCCGCTGCTGCAACGATAGCCTTGGCAATTGGATGCTCCGAACTTTGTTCCACGGCGGCGACCAGCCGCAGCACCTCATCTTCGGTCTGGCCCCCGGCCAGGATCAGGTCAGTCAATTCCGGCCGGCCAGCGGTAAGCGTGCCGGTCTTGTCGAGCGCAACCACCGTGCTTTCCTGCAGCAGCTGCAGCGCATCTCCCTTGCGGAACAGCACGCCCATTTCGGCGGCACGGCCGGTTCCAACCATGATTGAGGTCGGTGTCGCAAGGCCCATTGCACAGGGGCAGGCGATAATCAGTACCGCCACCCCTGCGACCAAAGCGAGGCTGAGCGCGGGCTCGGGGCCAAACAGAAACCAGACAGCGACGGTCAATGTCGCAACCGCTATTACGGCGGGCACGAACCAGGTGGTAATCCGGTCCACCAGCCCCTGGATCGGAAGCTTCGCGCCCTGCGCCTGCTCGACCATCCGAATAATCTGAGCCAGCATCGTATCACTGCCCACCTTCGCCGCCTGGAAGGTCAAAGCGCCGGTCCCGTTCACAGTGGCACCTACGAGCTCGGAGCCTTCGGTTTTCTGCACTGGAATGGGCTCACCTGTGATCATGCTTTCATCGACATAGGAGGAGCCGCTCAAAACCACCCCATCGACCGCGATCTTTTCGCCCGGTCGCACGTGGATGATATCGCCCACAGCAATGTCTTCGACCGCGCGCTCCTCAATTTCGCCGCCACGCTCAACCCGTGCGGTTTTCGCCTGCAGCCCGACAAGTTTACGGATCGCCTCGCCCGTGCGGCCCTTGGCCCGGGCTTCCAGCAGCCGACCCAGCAGGATCAGCACGACGATCACTGCGGCGGCCTCGTAATAGACATTGGCCGTCCCCGAAGGCAGCCATGAGGGCGCGAAAGTCGACACCAGCGAGAACCCGTAGGCCGCCGATGTGCCCAGCGCCACCAGCGAATTCATGTCAGGCGCGCCTTTGAGGAGGGCCGGAAAGCCCTTGGTGTAGAATTGCAGGCCCGGCCCGAACAGGACGATTGTGGTCAACAGGAATTGCAGGAAATAGCTGGTCTGCATTCCGATTGCGCCCGCTACGAATTCATGCATGCCTGGAATCACATGGCTGCCCATCTCGATCAGGAACACCGGCAGGGCAAGAACGGCCGCAAAGAGCGTCCGCCGGGCCAGTTGCCGGGTTTCCTCAGCTTTGCGCTTTTCTGCGTTGTTCTGCACACTTGATTTCGGCTGCGCGGGATACCCAGCTGCCGTAGCCAGCGCTGCAAGTTCGGCAGGTGTCGTGGCGCCTGCTGCAAACCGCACCGTCGCGGTTTCAGTGGCCAGGTTGACGGCGGCGTCCAAAACCCCCGCTCCCTCCTTCAGTGCCCGTTCCACGCGGCCGACACAGGAGGCGCAGGTCATGTTTTGGACTTCCAGTGTGGCTTCATCGGTCACGGCGGGATATCCGGCCTCCTTCAGCACTGCAGCCAGGCCAGCGGCAGAGAGCGACCCGTCGTGGCTGACCTGCGCAGTCTCGTTCGCGAGATTGACCGTGGCACCAGTGACTTCGGGCAAGGCCTGCAGCGCGCGTTCCACGCGTCCCACGCAGGATGCGCAGCTCATGCCTTCAACTTGGAACCGGACTGTTTCGTTCTGTGTCATTTCATCACCAAAGCTGGTTGTTTGCAGCAACATGGGACTTCCAGTTACTGGAAGGTCAAGGGTCATTCCCCTTTCCTGCTTGAAAATAGTTTCATCAGGCGATTGACAGTGCATTGCCCGCTTGACCTTCCCGTGCGGTAACCCGGTAGCACCAGGCATGGAACCAAGGAGAACCAAGCATGATCACATTTTAGGTCAACGACATGAGCTGCGGCCATTGCAAATCGGCAATTGAGAAGGCAGTCACCAACCTGGACAGCAGCGCGACGCTGGAGTTTGATATGGAGGCGCGGAAAGTCCGGATCGAAAGCAAAGCTGCTCGTGAGAGCATCCAGGCAGCGCTCAAAGAGGAAGGCTACGCGTCCGAAGTTTGCTGACACTGTTCAAGGGTGCCGCTAATGGCGGCACCCTTGTTTCTGGCTCGGGACACCTTTTTCCCGCGTTCCCGCTGCCGGGCAAGCCATGGTTTCGCCAGCGGCTTCCGGGCAGCCATCAGTCCTTCGACAGTTCCGTTGCCCTTCGCGCAGCAGGCAAAGGCACCACAGCAGAATTCCGCGGCATCAGCCGATCTTCACCAGCGTGTCGGTAACAAATTCGTAGGTCGGCACATCCAGGTTGCGCGGAGCCGGGCCCTTTCGGATACGGCCGGAAGTATCATAGTGCGAGCCGTGACAGGGGCAAAACCATCCCCCGTATCCGCCAGTCGGATCGCCACCTCCCTGGCCTAACGGGATACAGCCCAAGTGGGTACACACGCCAACCACTATCAGCCACTCGGGCTTCTGAACCCGATCGGCGTCCAGTTCCGGATCTATCAGCGTTTCTGCATCATCCGCGCGGGCCTGAGCAATCCGGGCTTCGGTCCGGTGATCGATGAAAACGGGTTTGCCTTTCCATTTCAACGTGATCCGGCTGCCAGGCTCGACACCCTCAAGATCGACCTGCACAACCGAAAGCGCCGAGACATCGGCACTCGGGTTCATGCTGTCGATCAGTGGCCAAATGGCGGCTCCAGCGGCCACGGCTGCGGTACCTCCTGTAGCATAGTAGAGGATGTCGCGCCGGGTGCCAGGGCCGGAATGTTCCGGATGGTCATTGTCCTGTACCATTGTCAATCTCCCTTCCCTTTGAGTGACAGCCGGGCGATCCTCAGCGGCCGTGTCCAACTGCCATAGTGCCCCCCTCTCCAGTCCCTTTTGTGCTTCGATTGGCTTCGCCTTGGTGACGCATCGTGCTCATCCTTGGTTTGGGTATGGCAATTTTCGAAAGAACTTCCGCTTACCTACAAGATGCCGTGAGACGGCACCCATCCAGCCGCCCTTCCATCCCAGGCGGAAGCTCAAGACAGTCCGGCACACCGCCCCCGTTGGCCCGGAAGCAAAGGAGCGCTTCAAAAAATTGCCCCGATACAGCGCCCCGAGATGGCCATTAGGATGTATCGCCGGGCCCAACTGTGCCCTCTTCTTCCTTTTCGCGCCTTCCGGAGCTGTGTGTCCCAACGTGGCCACGGTGCCCCCGGTGCATCAAGAAATGCATTACCAGGCAGGCAACTAAAAGTGAGGCCGGCGACAATATAAGCGGCAATACGAATTCACGGTATTCCCATCCCATTACAATTGCGCCAAGGGCAAGTGACCCAGCCAATGGCCCCCATTTGCGCCAGATGGATGGCTTCCGGGTGTTTCGAACGATGCTATCCTGTCCGGTTTCTCTACTCATTGCAGTCTCCTTTCATCTACCTATTCAGTTGGCTGCCGGTGCTGGCTGTGTACGCCAGACGTGTTGTCCCGTTGCCCTTCCCGGGCAAGAAACAGCCGCTCAGCCAGCAGCACCGCGATGATCACGGCTAGAGCAATCAGCACAATCATTGGATCCGACTGCCACTTGATCACTGAAAATGCCGCCAGAACCGCCGCGTCGAGAGCCAATGCTGTCAGCAGGATCCAGCCGCGCACTTCGATCTTGCGCCGCAAGTTCCGCCAGACGCCCCAATGCACTGCCATATCCATGACCAGATAGAAGAACGCCCCCAGCGAGGCGATGCGCCCAAGGTCAAACAGCACGGTCAATGCACCGGCAACAAACACGGTATAAATCAGCATGTGCGACCGGATGGAGCCGGACATGCCGAAATGGCTGTGCGGGATCATCTCCATGTCGGTCAGCATGGTGAGCATGCGGGAAACGGCGAAGATGCTGGCTATCAGCCCCGACGCAGTTGCCACCATAGCCAGTGCCACGGTCAGGTAGAATCCAACCTGCCCGAGCACCGGGCCCGCGGCCTCGGCAAGGGCGTAATCCTGCGCTGCGCGGATCTCCTCTGTGCTGAGGCTGGCGCCGACAGCCAAAGCCACCAGCAGATACACTGCGGTACAAATGGCGATTGAGATCAGGATGGTCCTGCCGACATTGCGGTGCGGATCGGTGATTTCAGCACCGCTGTTGGTTATCGTGGTGAAACCCTTGAACGCCAGGATGGACAGGGCCACCGAGGCTGCGAAGCCCAGTCCGCTGGTTTTTGCACCGCCGTTCCCTGATTGCCATTCACCGCCGCTGGCCCAGAGTGCCGCAATGCCGAACAACGCGATCCCTGCGATCTTTATGGCGGACATCACGATTGACCAGCGCCCGACAGAACGGTTTCCGGAAACATTGACCATATACGCGAAGATGATCAGCGCCACGCCGATCAACGGCACCAACGGTCCGCCATCGATACCGAAAGGCCGAAGCGCGTAAGTCGCAAAGGTGCGCGCCACCAGGCTTTCGTTGATCACCATCGACAGCGCCATGAGAACCGAGGCCGCAGCCGCCACCGTACCCGGACCATATGCCTTGGTCAGGATCATCGCGATTCCGCCGGCGGAGGGCCAGGCGTTGGACATCGCAATATAGCTGTAGGCGCTGAACATCGTGACCAGCGCACCTGCGGCGAACGACAGAGGGAACCAGGACCCGGCCAACCCCGCAATCTGTCCCGTCAACGCAAAGATACCGGCCCCGATCATCACGCCGGTGCCCATGGCGACAGCCCCGGTCAGAGAAATCGAGCCGGACCTGTAGTCCGCGGCCTGGGCATGTCCTTCACTTTCCTCGCTCATCGCGGACTCCTATGAACTAATTGCCTGGTTTCTTTGCTGTTTGCTGTTGCGTCTGCGATCCGGCGCGGGCCTCCCCGACCTCCTGCACCATCACGCTCTCCGCTCACGGCCCGGCCCCGGTTGTTCACTCGCCTAGTGTCGAAACAGCGGCCTGCAGCCGTCTGGCTCTGAACGCGGCGACCACGCCTGACTGCGCTTGCAACACCGGACAGAGAGGCGAGGAAAAGGAAAGTTTGCCCGGTCATATCTTTACCCCGCGTAGGCGCAGGGAATTGAGCACCACGGAAACAGATGACGCGCTCATTGCAAAAGCGGCAAACATCGGACTGATCAGAATGCCGAAGAACGGAAACAGTACTCCCGCCGCGACCGGCACCCCGGAGGCATTGTAGATCAACGCAAAGAACAGGTTCTGCCGGATGTTGCGCATGGTCGCGCGCGCCAGGCGCCGGGCACGCACGATGCCATCCAGGTTGCCCTTGACCAGAGTGAAACCCGCACTTTCGATGGCCACGTCGGCGCCGGTGCCCATGGCGATACCGACATCCGCCTGTGCCAGCGCGGGCGCGTCATTCACGCCGTCCCCGGCCATGGCGACGCTGCGCCCCTGTTCCTGCAACTCGCGGATAATTCGGGCTTTGTCCTGCGGCAGCACATCCGCGCGGATCTCGTCGATACCCAGCTTCCCGGCAACGGCGCGGGCCGTGCGCTCATTGTCGCCGGTGGCCATGATGATGCGGAAGCCCAGATCATGTAGCGCCTTCAGCGCGGAAGGGGTCGCTTCCTTCACCGGATCGGCAACGGCCACCAGGCCGGCCACGGCGCCATTCAGTACCACGAACATTACGGTTTCACCCTGATCCCGACGGGCATCGGCCGTAGAAGCAAGACCGGCAGCCTCCAGCCCCAGGTCCGCTATCAGGCGGAGGTTGCCAAGCGCCACCGCATGGCCGTCCACACGCCCCTTCACCCCCTTCCCGGTGACTGCATCAAATTCCGTGGCCTCACCGAGTTTGATGCCCCGTTCCAGCGCTCCGGTCACGATGGCCTCGGCCAAAGGGTGCTCCGAGCCTTTCTCCAACGTCGCCGCCAGCCGGAGCACTTCTGCTTCGTCATGGCCCGGCTCGGGCACAACCGCGATCAGCCGCGGCTTGCCCTCGGTCAGGGTGCCTGTCTTGTCGACAATCAGCGTGTCCACCTTTTCGAACCGCTCAAGCGCCTCGGCGTTCTTGATGAGCACACCGGCCTGCGCACCCCGGCCGGTCGCGGTCATGATCGACATCGGCGTCGCCAAGCCAAGCGCGCAGGGACAGGCGATGATCAATACGGCGACCGCCGCGACCAGGCCATAGCTCAGCGCAGGAGCCGGACCCCAGATCGCCCATCCGGCAAAAGCCAGAACCGCAACAGCAATCACGGCCGGCACAAACCAGCCTGCCACCTTGTCGGCATACTTCTGGATTGGTGCGCGGCTTTTCTGCGCCTTAGCCACCATATCGACGATCTGGGACAACATCGTGTCGGCCCCGACTCTCGTGGCTTCAATCACCAATGACCCGGTGCCATTGATCGTCGCACCTGTAACACTGGAACCCTCGACCTTCTCGACCGGGACAGGCTCTCCGGAAATCATGCTTTCGTCGACCGAGGAGCGTCCCTCCAACACCGTGCCGTCCACCGGCACCTTGTCTCCCGGCCTTACCCTCAGCCGGTCTCCCACCTGCACCTCATCCAGGGGGATCTCTTCTTCCTGTCCACCGATGCGGATCACCCGTGCGGTCTTGGGCGCCATATCCAGCAGGGCACGGATCGCCCGCCCGGTCCCTTCCCGGGCCCGCAATTCCATCACCTGCCCCAACAGAACAAGCGTGACAATCACTGCCGCAGCCTCAAAATAGACGCCGACATGCCCTTCGGCGTCACGGAAGCCGTCAGGGAACATGCCCGGTGCAAGTACTGCCGCAACGCTGAATAGCCAGGCCGCCGCCACTCCCATGCTGATCAAGCTGAACATATTGAGGTTCATGGTGCGGAACGAGTTCCAGCCGCGAACAAGAAACGGCCAGCCGCTCCACCAGACAACCGGCGAGCCAAGAAGCAGTTCAATCCAGAGTGTGTTACGTTCCCCGAAAATATCCCGGACACCTGCCAGGCCGGCATAGGGCCCCATGGTAAGAACCAACAATGGAACTGTTAGTATCGCACCGGCCCAGAGCCGCCGGGTGAAATCGGTGAGTTCTGGGTTTGGCCCCTCCTCCGCAACAGAACCTGCTTCTCGCTCCAGCCCCATCCCGCAAAGAGGGCACGCGCCCGGTTCGGTTTGCCGAACTTCCGGGTGCATTGGGCAAGTATACACAGGGCCTTCCCAGCCAATGGGAACCTTGTCATAACCTCCACTCAGAGCAGTTTTTCCATGCCCGAAAGCTGCGTGCCCATGGTGGTGAGCATGACCGGCCGTTTCCTTGCCAGCTTCTGGGACAAGGTGCATGCCGCAAATCGGGCAGTTTTCAGCTTCAGCGCTCCGAATGTGCGGGTGCATCGGACAAACAAATTTGTCTTCGTCTGCTACACTGGAGCTTTTATTGTTGGGAAGTTCGTTCATGTTATTGCCCTTCCGGTTGGGGAATGCCGCCATCGTGAGTTTTCAAGTCACTGTAAGGTCAACGCAGCCAGCGTATGATTTGCCGCCTCGGCTAGAAGCGGGGCGATGCCGATAGCATTGCTTTCATGAGGAATCGTATCGGTGGTCACGACTTGGCTTGCCCCGGCGGCCAGAATCTCGGCGTGAGCTTGCCCGGCAAAGACTGCATGGATTACCGCACACAGAGGCGGCTTGGCTCCGGCTTCCGCCAGCCGTTCGATTGCCCCCACCAATGTTCTCCCCGAGGACGCAATATCATCGACTAGAACTGGTGTGCCGGAACATCTCCACTGGCGGCCGGATTTGCTAACCTCAACTCTGCGGTCGCCGGAACGCACCTTGCGCAAAACCTCGTATGGACAGCCAACGAGCGAAGCGACCTCCGCAACCCATTGCCGGCTTTCGCTATCGGGGCCAACCAGCACCGGATTTTCAACACTCTCCGCGATCCACTGTGCCAGCAGTGGCGCAGCAGAAACCCGGCCAGCGGGAATGGCAAACAACTCATCAAGGGCCTGGATCCGATGCAGATGCGGATCCACCGTCACAAGCCAGTCAAAGCTTTCCTCGAGGAAACGGGCGAACAATCTGGCGCTAACCGCCTCTCCAGAGTGGAACCTCCGGTCCTGGCGCATGTACCCCAGATAGGGCGCAATTAGACCGGCGTGTACAGCGCCCATCTCGCGCGCCGTATCAGCGGCAAAGCGCAGCGGCATCGCATGCCGGTCCGGGTCACACAAAGAACACAGGATCACCGACTCGCGGCCTTCGAGATCACCATGCAGGGTTATCCGGCTCTCGCCATCCGGAAACCGGTGCCAGTCCACTGGCGCCACTTCTGCCCCGATCAGCGCCGCCAGTTGATCTGCCAGTGGACGCATATTGTGAAATGGGATCAGAACGGGTCTCATTTTGGCACCTCAATGCGGAAAATCTCTTTCTGCGCGCTGGAAAAATCGCTGGCATAGGCCAATTCGCCCGGCGTCTCAGCCCAGATTTCGAACAGGGGTTGTCCGAGCTGGACCAGTGTCCCGGGCCGCGCCATAAGCAACACCCCTGCGCGGGCCTGCTGCGGGGCCCCGGCCAGTTTTGCCACCCGGGCAATAAGGCGGTTGTCGATAGCTGTGATCACTCCATCGCAAGGGGCTACAAAAGGTATCCGGTAGGGGGCTTTAGCCGGCTCGGCAAACCCGCCCTGAGCCGCGCATATCGCCATGAACCGATGCTCCGCCGCGCCGCTGTCGAGCAAAACCCTCGCCCGCTCAACGCCTGCGGTTTCTCCGCTCATTTCCAGCAGGAGCCCAGCCAGTACCAGCGCCCGTTCTCTCAGATCGCCCGGCGCATCTGGTGTACGGCGCAGCACCTTCAGCACATCCATTGCCTCGAGTGCCGGACCGATCCCGCACCCTACTGGCTGGCTGCCGTCGCTGACATGAATCGCCAGGTCCAATCCAATCGCCCGGGCTGTGGCGCGCAGCCGCGCCGACAGGGCTTCGGCCGCATTTTCCGAACGCACTTTCGCGGTGGGCCCCACAGGGATGTCGATCACGACACGGTCCGATCCGGCCGCCGCCTTTTTGGAGAGAATGCTGGCAACCAATTGCCCGTCGCTGTCAAAGTCGAGAGGCCGCTCAATGCGGATCAGAATGTCGTCGGCCGGGCTAAGCCCCAAGGCTCCGCCCCAAACGATGCAGCCACCCTGCGCTTCGACAACCTTGCTCATGGCAGCAGTATCGAGCGCCACCGGAGCCATTACCTCCATTGTGTCAGCGGTCCCTGAAGGCGAAGTAATGGCACGGCTGGATGTCTTGGGGATCACAAGCCCTGCTGCCGCGACGATGGCCACTACGATCGGTGTGGTGCGGTTCCCGGGCAATCCGCCAACGCAATGCTTGTCCAGCACAGGCCCTTCGCCCCATTCCAGTGATCTGCCAGCCTCCTGCATGGCACGGGTCAAAGCGATGGTTTCACAGGTACTCAGATGCTCTCCTGCACAAGCCGTTACGAAGGCAGCCAGATCCAAATCCGACAGCCGGTGTGCCATCGCATCTTTTATGATCGTGGCGAATTGCGCTTGGTGCAGCCGCTCACCATAGACCTTGGCGCGGATTAGCGAAGCCGCCTCTGGCAGTTCGGGGTGGGAGAACTGACCCATATCACCCAGCCTCGGCCGCAATGCAGCCCAAGCTGCGTCGGATAGCGCTGCCGCTTCCGGACCCAGCCATCCTGCCCCGGTGACAACGTTCAGCGATGCGATCACCGACCGTCCGCCGCAGTCGATCCGCACCCGGGTCAGCGCACGAAATCCTTCGGCGCGGCAAACATGGCAGTCCAGATGCATGAAGACGACAGGCTGGCTGTAAGTGTCTATTTCCGCCCGTACTAGCGGAAGGCAATGTCTATCACGCGTCATCGCGGCGTCTCCAAACTGATTGTTTCAAGGTGCTCTGGCACCCTCGCTTTCCAGCCCAGTTCATGGTTGATGCGAAAACGCAGCGCGTCGGCCGCTTCTGGCTCACCGTGAGTTACATAGGTCATCCGGGGAGGGACCGGCGCAGCGCCCAGCCATTCAAGCAGCTCGTTGGCATCGGCATGGCCGGACAAGCTGCCCAGAGAGATCACCTCGGCCTCGATCGGGATGTCACGCCCAAAGATGCGCAAGTGATCTGCTCCGGCGGCAAGCGCAGCACCGCGCGTTCCGCTGGCTTGAAACCCCGACAACAGGATCGCGTTACGGCGATCCCCTCCATATGAAAGAACGTGATGCAAAATACGTCCTCCAGTCAGCATGCCGCTGGCTGAAATGATGATTTTGGGGAAAGGCATGGTGTTGATCTGCTTGGATTCCTCAACAGAACGCACACGCTTGGCGAGTTCAAACATATCCGAGCATTCGGCCCAACTGACCTTATGCTCCTTGTGATGGCGGTGATAAATTTCGGTGGCATTTGTTGCCATCGGGCTGTTTAGAAAGACCGGCACTTCGGGAATATCACCGCGTCTGCAAAGCCGCGCGATGTGATACATCAGCCCCTGTGCCCGCCCTACCGCAAAGGCCGGGATGAGGATTGTTCCGCCCCGCCCGATAACTCGGCGGATAACACGGGAGAGCTGCGCTTCGGCATCGACAGGCTCATGCTGGCGGTTGCCATAGGTGGATTCACACACGAGGACGTCCGCCCCCGCAAACGGGGTTGGAGAGCGCATCAGAGGGTCGCTTTGACGGCCGAGGTCACCGCTGAAATGCAATGCCGTGCTACCAAGGCATAATCGTATTTGCGCCGCTCCAAGCAAATGCCCTGCCGGGATGAAGTTGGCCGTGATCCCGTCGCCTAAATCGACTGGCGTGTCGAATGGTACAGTTTCCAGCTTGCTCAGCGCCTTCTGCGCATCCTTTTGCGTGTAAAGGGGGGTCGGGCGGGCATGGACCGAAAACTTCTTTCGGCGGGCAAAGGACGCCTCTTCCTCCTGCAGATGTCCACTGTCGGGCAGGATCAAGCCGCACAATTCCTTGGTCGATTGTGTGCAAATGACCTTGCCCGCGAACCCTGCCTTAACCAGCGCAGGGATATAGCCGGAATGATCGAGATGTGCATGTGTCAGGAGAACAGTATCGATAGATCGAGGCCGGACCGGAAAAGGCTTCCGATTGCGCAAGCGGAGCTGCTTGAACCCTTGAAACAGTCCGCAATCGATCAGGATCCTGCGACCGCGCCATTCAACGAGGTAGCGGGATCCAGTGACGGTCCCGGTGGCCCCGAGGAAGCGCAGGGTCGGTTGCTGCGACTTGCTCATTGCGCTTCTCCTCTTCTATTGCTCCGAACGCTTTAGGGTAGCAAGGTGACCTGTTGCACCTCATCCACGCGCGGCGATCACGTTGAAAATTGGCCCAAATACGAGTGCCACGAACCAACCGTAGGCAAAGGCTTCTGCTAGACCGATCAGGAAGGAAGTTGCTGTGAGCCACGTCATGCCAGGCATCAGCGAGATCCAAGCGCGGTACATCGCATACTGCGGAAAGATCAGATCGAAGCCGACACACAGCATATAAGTCACGGCCAGGAAAATGCTCAGCGCCCAGCCCAGCTTGACGACAGGGATACGCGGGGGCGCCATCACGTTTTCGGGGCCGACCTCAGAAACATGACCCGTTGCGCAAGGGCCGCATCCAAGCCGCAGCACAGCAAAGACTAGCAGAGCTGCAGTCGCAAAATAGAGTATGGCAAACACTTCTCGAACTCCTGAACACACCACACAGTATGTGAACCGGGCCGCTTGGCTGGACGCTCAACTGGACCGGGTGGTTGGTTCAAGAAAAATTCGGAGGGTGAGGAGACGGTGAAAGGGCTATTCCGTCCGCAAGCAGCCGGATATTGAATACGGCAACCGACATTTCCGGCTTCCATTCAGGCATCAGGACAAGTGGGAGTAGAGCCAAAGCGTGACACATTGCATGCAGTCCACAGTCACCCAAAGACGCAGGCACGCTATAGAGGCTTCGATCGTGCTGAATAGACTCTTGCTGCCCATAATCCGCAGCTAAGGCCTGAACATGGCTATAGCCAGATACTGAATGCTCTGCACCTACCGTTCGGTCCGCCCCCGCAGACGCCATCAGAATTGCAGACAACAGCAGGACCAGTGTCAGGTGAAGCGCCGAGCGAAGCCGCCGCAGTCCAATTCTCCTGTACGTTACTCCTGCAACTCCCACGATCCGCTTCTCCAAATGACTACTCAAGTCTACATGTTATTTGCCCGGAGGCCTTGATTTGCCTCAACCGCCTTGCTCTCGCTTCCAGGTTGCCCAAAGAAGAGGCGCTCCGGTCAGCAGCCCTAGCCCCAGCACTGCCCAGATGGCACCAGGTCCATCAGGCCCGGCCAGCTCACTGCCAAGATGCGCCAGGATGAAGCTCGCTGGCAAAATGCCAGCCGCGGTTGCGAGTGCGAAGCGCCAGAACCGCAATGCAGTCAGCCCTGCTGCATAGCTGATCAAGTCAAATGAGACGAAGGGCAAAAGGCGGCTGCCAAACACCGTCAGCATCAGTGCATTCTGCGATCCCATGAGACCTGTCTCAAGCTTAGCGCCCAGATAGCGCTGGATAGCCGAGCGCCCCAATCGCCGGGCAATCAGAAAGGCGATGATCGCTCCCAACTCGGCCCCCAGTGCAACGAGACCGGTGCCCAGCAAATGCCCGTAGGCCGCCCCGGCTGCCACCGCTACAGGAGCTGAAGGCAAAGGGCTGGCAACGATCGCCATAGTCATCAGCCCTACGATCACCAGCGGCCCCAAGATGCCAGCCGCATCGACCCAAGCTGTAATGTCTGCACGCGTCATTGCAGGCGGCAAAGCATCAGCCTTCCAAAGAACAAGCACCATCAACAAAGCGACGGCCATAACCGCTAGCACCGACCTGTGGCGGCGACGGAAATCCGGTAATCGTCCTGTGCGCAGCATGTGCCTTCCTCGTCGAAATCGTTGGCGCGTTTTTTGATGTACCGCCATCTTCCACAGACTAGGACATTTAGGATTGGCCGATCCACCTTGCCCGGATGGGCAAATGTATCGCTCAGTCGTAGCAAAGCGCTTTGCGACAGCTCGATACAAAATAGGCGAGTTTTCCAAGCAATATTGCACCGGCCCTGATTGATGTTGCCCGCAATAGAGCAATCGTTATTAATCCGCAGCTTCGCGTGCCTGTTTTACCAATTCTTGCAGTTGCGGTTGCTCAACAAAACCGGGAATCAAGTTTTCGCCAATTACGAAAGAGGGCGTGCCGTTGAAGCCCAACTTGCGCGACAGCGCCATAGAAGTGGCAATATGCTCCTCCACCTCCGGCGCGTCCATGTCCCGGCGCAGCTGTTCCACGTCCAGCCCGGTTTCACGTGCGATACGGATGACCGAAGCCTCTGTGGCCCTGCCCTCCATTCCCATCAGCGCCCAATGGAATTCTTCGTACTTGCCTTGTTTGCGCGACGCCAGAGCGGCACGTGCAGCAAAGACAGAACCCTCGCCCAGGATGGGCCACTCGCGGTAGACCAGCCGGACATTGTCATCATCTTTCAGCAGCCCCTGCACCGGAGCCATCGCACGGCGGCAATAGGGGCAGTTGTAGTCGAAGAACTCGACAACTGTTACATCCCCTTCGGGATTGCCCAGAACCGGGGCGTTGGGATCGCGTTCCAGCGTGGCACGGTTGTTGTCAAGAACCACCCGAGCAGCTTCAGCTTTGGCGGCGTCCTGGTCAAGCTGCAGCATTTCGACCGCCTGCATGATGATTTCGGGCCGCTCCAGGATTGCCTCATAGACCAGTTGCTTGATCTCCGCCTCTGTCAATTCTTTGGCCAAGCCGGGCAAAGGCAAAAAGGTAAGACAGAGTAACGGCAAAATACGTTTAGGACGGATCATTGGTTTCTTCCTTCTTGCTGGGCTTCTACTTCTGTTCTTTCTGCTTGGTACCGCTGCTCGCGCTCGGGCCAAGCTGATTTTATGAAATTCAGGATACCGCGAATTTGCGCATCACTCAGCTGGCTGCCAAAGCCTGGCATGCCGCTGTCCAAGGCGACTCCGCTGTTTGCTAGCGCAGCCTGCCCCCCCAATTTGGTATATTCGAACAGCATTCGGTCAGAATGGTGCCAAGTGTGGCCCGTCTCATCATGCGGAGGCGCCGGCAGGCGGCCATCCTCCCCTGGGCCGCGCCAATTCGGCTGGCCCTCAAGATTTGCCCCGTGGCAAGACGCACAGTACTCCGCATAGAGCACCTTTCCCTGTGCAACTGACACCGCATCAGCCATTGGCGCGACCGGGAAAGAAGGCCGGAAAACCCACGCCGCTGCAACTCCGGCGACCGCCAGCACCGCCGCCGCACTGATGACCGCCCGCGTCATGCCTGCACCCGGATCCAGGTCATCATGCCAGAGGCCGCATGCGAAAGCATGTGACAGTGGAATGCCCAATCGCCGGGATTATCGGCAACAAAAGCAATCTCGTGGCTTTCGCCGGCAAAGCTGAGAAGCGTGTCGCGCAGGTGGCCCATCGAGCCATCGGCATTTACGGTGCGGAAATGCATCCCGTGCAGATGCATAGCGTGCGGGAATGCTGTGTCGTTGGACACTGTGACCCGGACAGTCTCGCCCCGCGCCACCGTGGCCAGCGGAGTCTGCGTCATGCCAACAGTACCGTTGAAGGCCCAGAACTGGTTCGCCTCCACCATTTGCCGGAACCCGGTGTTCTGCCCGTTAAGAACAGCACTGCGCAGCGAACCCATTGCTCCGCCAGCCATGTCAAGCCGCAGCTCCCTCGCAGCATCCAACCCCGTCACCTCCATCGCCGGGTTCGGCGGAAGCGGCGCCGGGGAACCGCGCCGGGCGCTACTGGACACGCCGCGCACCGGGAAGGCAGCCTGGGCATAGCCTTGATTGTCCTCGATCCGCGCGAGAAACGCCTCTTCGCCGTCTCCGGCTGTGACATCTACAAGGAGATCAGCACGCTGGCCGGGACCGAGCAGCAAATCTCCCGAAACGGTCTTGGGTGCTGGCAGCGGCATCCCGTCCAGCGCCATCACCCAGCCCTCGAAGTTGACCAGCGCCAGCATGAAGATCCTAGCGTTGGAGGCATTGATCAGCCGAAGCCGGAGCCGCTCATGCCGCTTGACCGATTGGGTCCAGGCTGACTGTCCGTTGGTCGAAATGAAATTGCCCAACCGGCCAGCATGTGACCGGTCATGGCGCGTCTCGAAGTCTGGATTTAGCTGCCCGCCATCAGGTTCCAGCAGCCAGTCATCGAGTACCAGTGTGATATCCCGGTCAATATCCGGAGGTGCCTTTTCGTCAACAATGAGCGGGCCGTGCAGTCCGCGCGCCACCTGTTCGACGGACCGGTTGTGCGCGTGATACCAATAGGTGCCTGCATCCCGAACGGTGAAATCATAGTCGAAGCTGCCCCGTGGCTGAACCGGTGCCTGGGTAAGCCCAGCAACCCCATCCATCGAATTCGCCGCGCGGATGCCGTGCCAATGGACCGTGCTTGCCTGCGGCAGATCGTTGACAAAACGCCGTCGCACCCGGCCGCCTTGGGGCACCCGGATTTCCGGTCCCGGCGTGCCGCCTGAATAACCCCAAATCTCAGTTTTTGGGTAGTCTGACGGCAGTAGCTGCACCGCTTTGACGGTGGCGCGCAACTCCATCATGTCCGGCACCAGGGCATCCCCCCGGACCGGCAATTCCGCCAACACGCCAGCGGCACCCGCCGCTGTCAGAAACCCTCGTCTTGAAAACATTTCTCTTTCCTCTCAGACAAGCGAACCGCGAGGGACGGTTCACTGATGTTCTGATTATCTCAATAATCAGAACATTCACTCAGTTTGGCGGAGGGCGGTATGCCTCTACTGCTTCCAAACCGCGTCTCCCTTGGCTTTGCACTGCCGCCTTCCAGCATGGGAACGTCAATGCCGCCTCATCACCATTTTTGTATCCGAGAGTATCCCAGACACATTCGCCCAAGTTCTTAGGACGGGCCCGAGCGCCTGCTTTTCCATGACAGGCTTCTAGAGCTCCCACACCGCGCCCCTGCCAAGGCCGTGGTGCGGTTAGTGAACGTTTGGGGACGCATCTCTCTGCATCTCGGACCGAACTCTGCCTATCCGACAACCGGCAAGTCCTATGCGCAACCTCAGGCTGGCAAGTTCACCACGGGGTGAAGCACAACCCGGGTATCCAACGGCACCCTGTCGTAGAGGTTGATCATCTGATCGTTTACCAGCCTTGCACAACCATTCGACACGCGCCGTCCGATTGTGTCCGGTTCATTGGTGCCGTGAATACGCAGAAACGTATCCCCGCGCCCGGGCTGAAACAGATAAAGCGCGCGTGAGCCAAGTGGATTACCGAGACCACCGGGCATGCCATCGGCAAACCTGGCATAGCGGTGCGGTTCGCGCTGTATCATGTCCGGTGTCGGCTTCCAACTGGGCCACACCTTTTTCGCGCCGACATAGAATTCGCCCGCCTCGTACAGGCCAGGCCGGCCAATCCCGACCGCATAACGGATCGCGCGGCCCTCAGGCAGCGTCCAGTACAGTGCGAACTGCTCTGGATCCACATGCACCTCATATGGCGTAAGGTCGTTCTGGATGCGCACCTCGCGCGGCAAAAGCTCTTCGGGCATATCGTAGACCGGAAGCGTTGGCGTATGCGCGCTGCCCTTTGAACCCAGCACCGTCAACGCCCCTGCCCCGGCAATGAAATCCCGTCTCAGCATAATTCCTCCTTCTGACTGTTTCACCGGTACCGTATAGTCTTCTGAGCCCCTGCCAAAGATTAACACCCGCTGCGCCCTCGATAATCAGCACGTCTGCTTGCCTGCCATTTCTTTCACGAGCCCCTGCCTCCGGCTCAGCCTCTGACACGCGCCGCAATACGCGGAGCATGAGATGTCATTCGTCGAGTGCGGCCTTGCGGCGCCTGAACTCTTCTTCGTCGATTTCACCTTGGGCAAACCTGCTGCGCAGCACCTTCAGCGCGTCACTAGAGGTGTCCGGGCCTGCGCTACGCTTGTCAGTCAGCCATCGCACCGCCACTACGATGAGAGCAATAAACGCTCCCCAGAACAGCAGCATCATCAGGGCGCCGAGCATACCGAAGCCGCCTGCCCACATCATGTGGCCATATCCCCGGTCCCAGTCACCCGAAGTATCCGCCCAAGCCACAGCAGAAGCCAAGGGCAGAAGCACAATTGCCAGAGTTGCAACCTGTCGTTTCATCTTTGTCTCCGGTTCACGTTTCAATTTCGGTTTGATCCTTCGCCAGAGGGATTGCGAGCGTCGCCAACAGCCCGCCATCCGGACGGTTAGCCAGGGTTATGTCACCGCCATGAGCCCGCGCAATCGTACGAGCGATGGATAAGCCGAGCCCGTAGCCGCCGGTTTCGAGCGACCGCGACGCCTCCAGCCGCAGAAACGGATCAAACACCCGCTCCAAATCTTCCTCAGGGATACCTGGGCCGGAGTCTACCACCGTGATCAAAGCGTTTTTGCCATCGATCCCGTATCCAACCCGCGCCCAGCCACCATAGCGCAGCGCGTTCTCGATCACGTTGCGCAAAGCCCGCCGCATCGCGTTTGGCCGCAGGCCAACTTCTGTCGTCACCCCTGGATGTAAATCGAAGCGATCAAGCATATCAGCGCGCAGCTGTTCCAGGAACTTACCCAGTTCACACACCTCTAGCGGCTCGGACACCGCCAGCCCCCGGGCGAAAGCCAATACCGAGTCTACCATGCTCTGCATTTCCTCGATCGAAGATATGAGGCTGTCCCGGGTTTCCTCCTCGTCGACAAATTCTGCCCTGACCCGCATAGCTGTCAAAGGCGATCGAAGGTCATGGCCCAACGCCGCCAGCAGCCGGGTGCGATCTGCAACAAAACGTTTCAGGCGTTCTTGCATCCGGTTAAACGCATCGGTCAGATCTTGCACTTCGCATGGCCCTACCGCAGGCAGTGCGTCCACGTCTTCTCCCCTCCCCAACCGGTCAGCAGCAACGGAAAGCCTGCGCAGCGGTCCCGTTACCCGGCTCATCAAGAACCAGAACACAACAATTAGAATGAAGCCCGCTGTAAGCGCAAAAGTCAGTGTCGAAAAAAGCGGCCATTGCAAAGGCGGCCGTTCAAACCGGGTATCAACATTCAGCCATTGGCTGCCAGACAACGCAATGGACAGCTTCAATTCAATCGCCGACATGTGTCCGCGCATCATTTCCCGGTGCATAGCGGCCATTTCCTGATCGAGGTGGGGCAGCGGCAGATCCGCGCCATCAACCTCATGCAGCTCAACCCGGATCTCGCGGCTGAAGTTACCATCCAGAAGTGCCCGCACTCGCTCTTCGACAATCCCATTGCCGTTATGCGTCATATGTTCGACTTCGGGCTCCGGTGCGATACCGAACCGTACCAGCGGCGAATTCGCAGCCCGTAGAATCGAGGCGTGTAGACTTGCAGGCGCTTCTTCGATCAGTCGGGCCACATTGGCGGCACGTCCAGCAGTTTCCGCTCCGAGAGCCGCGCGTACCGCCAAACTGCGCTCGTCGACAAATAGCCAAAGGCTGACCGCCTGAGCGGCGGCCAGCGCCAGGATCACCAATAGCACCAGTTGGCCGCGCAGACTGTTGAGGACACGCCTCATCCGTCCATCACCTCTACATCTGCCGCCAAGCTATAGCCGCCGTTGCGCACGGTGATGATCAGGCGCGGCTGCATGGGGTCCTGCTCAATCTTGCGGCGCAAGCGGCTGATCTGGTTGTCTATTGTCCGATCCAGCGGCGGCGCCCGCCGGCCCGCAGTTAAATCCATAAGCTGATCCCGGCTCAGGACCAAACGCGCCCGCTCCAGCAAAACCGTCAACAGCTTGAAGTCGGCACCGGTCAGGGCAGTTTCCTGCCCGGTGCCGTCAATGAGGACACGACGGTCGCTGTCCAGCACCCACTGGGCAAACCGAACGTTTTTCCCGGCCAAGCGGCCTGCCAATGGTTCGGAACGATCGGTGCGGCGCAAGATCGCTTTGATGCGTGCCAATAGCTCGCGCGGATTGAATGGCTTGGGCAAATAGTCGTCGGCACCGATCTCCAGGCCGACTATCCGGTCTGTTTCCTGCCCAAGGGCCGTCAGCATAAGGATTGGGATACCGCCTTCCCCAGACAGTCTCCGGCAGACCGAAAGCCCGTCTTCACCCGGCATCATCACGTCCAGAACAATCAGATCGAAATGCCCGGTTGCCAGTTTCGCATCCATCTCTGCCGCGTCTTGCGCTGCAGTTGCGCGCATGCCGTTCTTTTCCAGGTATCGTGTTACCGCAGCCCGGATTTCACGGTGATCGTCAACGACGAGAATATGTGGCATTTCATTCATTTGCATCGATTATAGGTTATTGCTGCAAGTGGTCCTGCAGAGTTTTGTCGCAGAATGTATCAACTGCTTCGGCTGTGACAGGGCGATACAATTCCCCGACCCGGCGCTCTGGCAAGCTCACGCCTGACATCCCAAATTGGATGTATCCAAACACCCTGGGAAAGGTCTGGACATGACGAATTTGAAACTTATTGCGCTTACTCTCGCGGTATCCGGCACAATGGCGGGCGCAGCACTGGCAGAGGCCAGCCACGGCCACAGCGGCAAACCCGGTGCCAATACATCAGGCATGATGCAACAAAATGCAGATTCGCAGATGATGGGCCGAGGTATGATGTCTGACATGAAGCGAATGCATAACATGATGATGCAAATGCACGGGCGGCACGCCATGGGCAGCGCCATGATGGACCGCCAGATGTTGGGCATGGGCAAACCCGGCATGTTGGCGGAAAAACTTCAATCCGCTCTGAAGGAGTACGACGCGGACAGCAATGGCACGCTTTCGATCGATGAGTTCGAATCCTTCCACAGCGCTATAATCCGCGAACAAATGGTAGACCGTTTTCAACATCTCGATGCAGACGGCAACGGCGCGGTGACTGAGGAAGAGATCTCAGCCCAGACGGCACGCATGAAGCAGATGATGGCAGGATCCGGCATGGCCCATAGCGGTCAGCAATCCAAAAGCAATCAGCCCGGCAATGGTATGATGGACCAGCCAAAGGATAACTGATCCTCAAGACACTTTACTGGATGCCACCTGGCACTGCCTGATGGCATCCTTTCTAGGGGCAAGTATCTCAACGTATCCCTTAAAAGCTGGGCATTTTTGCTGTACTACTAAGCAGCGGCAAGCTTGTGGCGGGTGATCGAACAATTACTCGCTTGCCGATTGCTAATGCAAAGTAGATCCCTTTTCTCGCCCCATAGCCATACCCAGGTCATTTCCGCAAATGATGCACTCCCATCGTTTCCGAGACACGGAAACACGCAGCTGCTGGACGCGTTCGCGGTGGACCGTGGAGCAGGTTACCGGCCGTCACGTCTTTCCCGACGGCTCAGCCGATCTGCCGGCGCGAAAGCTCTAAAGTTCTATATTTGTTAAACATTTTGACACCGGCCTGCGGCATCTGGGTCCAGCGCGGGGCGCACCGAAGATTGGAACAGCTCATTACGTTTCAAATTTTCGAGTCGTGCGCAGCGGCAATTTGTGCTATTTTTGTCACGAGGCGAGCGCTGCGGGAGTTGGGATATGTATATCCTTCCAATAGTGTTTGGTCTTC
Organism: Leisingera sp. McT4-56; assembly: GCF_020514995.1. NCBI lineage: Bacteria > Pseudomonadati > Pseudomonadota > Alphaproteobacteria > Rhodobacterales > Roseobacteraceae > Leisingera > Leisingera sp. McT4-56. Next base: position 355,337 of record NZ_JAJALF010000002.1, read on the forward strand.
TTCTTGTTGCCACGCCTAGCGCGGGTCAACAGACAGTCTTTCACACAGCCAGTTTCCCGGACGCCACCACGGTTCAATTGAGCGTGACCCAATACCAGGTCACCAGCGAGGAAGACTTCGACTTTGAAGTCGCCATCAAACTGGTTCAAACAGATGCAAACGGCACAGTTCTCTACGACGACACTAGGAAACACCCGGTTCGGGTCAAATGCGGAGAACCGGCATATGTCGACACTGGTCTCAAAAGATTCATGATCAACACAGCCACCCCCAGCGGCGATTGGCAGCACGACCTTTGGGCTATGCTCTGCACAACAGCAATATCCTGAATGCCAGCAAAGCGTCATACCAACCCTGAAGTTGGCTCAGAAACCCTGTCTCCAGCCATACTGAGAACAGCGGTAAGGGTTAGTCCGGCCGAAGGCGCTCACCGAGACCATTTCGAGCTTCGGCGTCAGACACCAATTCGACAACCAGGCGACCGTATCACTTTCGTAACCCTCGTCCACAGATCTGACAGCTTTTTCGATGATACCTAGCACGACCTGAACGTCGCCTGGCACTTCTGAAACCACCAGGGGACCGTATCCAAAAAATGGACAACACTTGATAGTGCCTTCTGAGCCGGCTGGACTTCTGAATACCCTCGCGTTTTTTGTTCCTGACGAGGCACTTAAATAAGTCTCTGGTTCCGCATGTTGAGCGGATCGTCTCAGAGGTCATTTTAGCATGTATTTAGCACTGTTGCCTACACTGGCCCATTCCCCGGCTCCCCACGCGAGATCCCTGACAGCCGCGCATCATCTTCCGGCGCCCATTTCTGACGCAGGCCGCGCACATAATCCGCGTCCTGCTTCAGCTTTTGCCGTTCCTTGGCGAGGACGCGTTTCACGGTCCGGGCCACCAGTTGAGCAATACGCGTGACTATCCGCATTGCTGGACGGATTTCTTTCAGCGTTTCGGCCCGCGCACCCTTGGTATCCGGAGCGGCCACGCCCCAGGTCAAGCCTGCCTGCTGATCCGCAGACGCCTCCCGCCAGCAAATCGCCCCTTCAGCAACCAAATCCAACCCGGACTCGATGGCATCCGTGATGACCTCTGCCACCGTTGCCTTCAACCGGACCTTTTCTTCTGCCTCCTGCAGCCTCTTCTCCTCAGCCAGCCGGGCAGCCCGGGCCTCAGCAGCCGCTTTCTCTGCCTGACGGCGGTGCTGAACCATCTGCTGCAGCTGAGCGGCCAGATCAGATTTCTCCGCCTTCGTGGCGTTCAGCACCTGCTCGGCCTGTTGCCTTTCTTGGATAACCCGCGCGCGTTTTTCCTCTTCGGCCTTCCGCGCTGCCGTTTCGGCCCGGTACTTTTCTGCAGCTTCTTCCGCCCTTGCCTCATACCCTTTCACTCTCGGCTCCAATACCCCGACCTCAGCCACAATTTTCTTTTTCAGAGCATTCGCGGCGTCAGCCGCTTTTTTATTCTGCACAGCCTCTGCCTCCGCTGTATCGCGGCGGCGGATCATCTTTGCAGCTTCCCGCGCGGCCCGCTGTTTGCGGGCCCGCGCCTCTTTTACCGCGCGCTTACGCGATTTCTTGACCGTGGCCTTGGCCAGGTCCCGGCCGGTTTCAACGGCCGCCTTTGCCTCGTCCTGGGCATCGCCCAGGATGCGCTTCTTCTCCGCTTGCGCCTTGAGGCGCTCCTCGGCACGCCACTTTGACGGCGGCACATGCTGCCGCCGCTCGGGCAGAGGTTTTCCCTCTGCCCGAGCCTGGCGCCGGGCCTCGGCACGGCGCTCCCCCCGAGTGATCCCAATTGTCTCGAAGGCTTCTCCGGCAAGATCCTGGGCATGCTCATAGCTTTTGATGAGCGGGTTCTCAGATGCCTGCAGCAGGATCTGATGCCCGCGGTTGGCGGATGGTTTCTCGGTCCAAACGGCCACGACAAAGTGGATGTGATAAGCCTCCTCATCGACGTGGGCACTGGCATAGCGCAGTTGACCGTTTGGAAAGTTTTCACGGAGGAACGACATGGCGGTTTTGCGGAAAGCAGAGACACGTTCCGGATCCCATTCAGAGAGCCCTGCGCCGCCGAACCAGTCTTTGTTGACAGTGAATATGCCTTCACGAAGCGGGCCTCTGCTGCAGGATCGCCAGGGGTCTGCAGGCCCTTCCGCCTCCAGCTTCCTGGCGTCCTTCATGCGTGACTTGGCCTTCAGAGCGCGCAAATGCTCCTCGTGATTGTGACGGCGCATCTCAGCAATTTCGCCGCGTATCTGCTGCTGCCAGCCCGGCTCGCCGGCCAGCACCTGGTTCAGCCGCGACAACTCCTGGTCGACATGATCCAGGTCGCCGCCGCCGCGCTCGTCATGCATCTTGAACTTGCCAAGGTCCCGCGGAAACAAGCCTGCAAATCGCAGCACGACCGGTGCTTCATTAAGAATTACGGGCTTTGAGTTGGTAAACTTGGGCTGTACTGTCATCTTGCTGCTCGGATCTGCTTCTCTGATCCGAGTCTCCGCGAAGACGAAGAAAATCCCGATAGGCTTATTTTTGTTTTTGTGAGGCTTGTAACTCACTAGGCAAGTTGCAATCCCGGGCTGGACCCCGGAATTTCAACTTGCCAGTTCGCGAGGGGGATACCCCCTTCGATCCCCTCCTCGGTCGCAGTCCGGGCTCCGCCCAAACATGCTTCCTGCGGCCAGCAGCCTGCTGGACTCGCCCTGCCGGGGGCCTGGGATGACTTATTGTTTTTCGATAATCTGGAAGGGCAGCAAGCCGATCATGCGAAGTTGGAACCAGACACCTGGGTCATTTCCTCCAGGCGCCCGCACTTACTTTTGCAGATACCCTTGTTCTTTAAGGTGCGCGATCAGAAGCCGTTCAACAAAAGAGGCTACAGACCGGTCATCCTCCGCCGCTGCCTTTTCTACGGCTTTCTTGGTTTCTTCAGTCACTCGTACAGATATCGCTGATGTTCTGGCCATGTGTTCACTTGTGTGCAGTTGACATTCAGATTCAATGGGTGCATATTGCATTTAGTTGCACACATTTGCAACGGACCGAGGGGAAGGTGGAAGCTCCCCGCCCGGCCCTAACCAAACCGATCTCGCGGAAGGAGACCGACTATGGCTGATACTTTCCGTATCATGCGCGAGTGCGCGCTGAAAGACCCGTGGCCCGCATCTGTCGCAGATGGCAGCCCCACCTTCATCAACCACACCTTCGGCGCACTAACCAAGGCAGTGGACGAAGCCCTGAATTTGGAGCGTGATCTGTCTCACTCCCTCGCCTGGGATCCCGCTTGCACCAACTTTCAAGAGGCCGCAGAAGCCAAATGGCAGGATTGCCTTAAACTCAGCGGCGACATCCTGACCGCGCAGGTGGTCCGGGCCAGCGACTTGCCTTTGCAGCGCATGAGCATGCTGCTGCACTTCCTCATCGAGTCCACGGGGCCGGAAGAGGCTCTCAGATTTCAGCAGCTGTTCCATGAGAACCAGGAGCTGTTCACCGTCGAAGATGGTGATTGCCAAGCCCTGCTGCAGACAGGCGCGCGACAGATGAACGCTCTCATCGAACTCTCTGTGGCGGCTGAAGCGCAGAACTTTCTGCCCAACTAGGCCCACCATCCCAGCATTCTTCTGACCCGGCCCGCGGCGGACACGCCGCTGCGCCCGGCTCAGCCATGCCATGTCTGAAGTTTCAGCAAGCGCCAGTTCCGGCGCCTGCCCAGCCCAATTTTGCCTATGCGGAGGCTGCTATGCCCCACTCAACCTGCGAACATTTCCCGCAAACGGTCCATCCCCACTGGCGCGCCGCCGCCAACGCAAAAGGATTCAAAATCGTCCAGCGCATCAAAGACCGGTATCATCTGCTTCTAGCCTGCCAAAGCTGCGGCTTGGCACATGCCAGCAAGATCTTTGTTCTAATGAACAGCCAGCCGCAGTGCCCGCATTGCATCGAAGCGCGCTGGCAGGCCGACGCCGCGGCCGCAGGTTTAAAGTGGGCAGGCCGCGATCCGGAAGACCGTCACTATGGCCACTATATCGCCCCCTGCGGCCATAACTTGCGCCGGCAATTTGAGATGGTGAAGCGGGCAGCCGAAGGCCTGTGCAGTGTACGGTGCGAGATTTGCCACGCTGACAAAGAACAGGCTGAAGCAGAAGAACGGGGGTGGCACCTGATCGGA